>CAIOIX010000196.1 GCA_903858445.1 uncultured beta proteobacterium | reverse complement strand
GATCATTGGTGCCTGCATACCCAAGGCGCAAGATGCGACCATCTTCAAGACGAATTTTTCCAGAGCCTTGGATTTGCATAAAGGCAGCTGCTACTGGATCCTGTACCCATGCAATTTCTGAACCCTGCAAGATACCGGAGCTCATCAGTTCAGCGCGACTTGGGCCTGGGTTAGGTTTAGATTTGCGCCAGGCGTTAGGGTAGCCATAGAGCGGAACGTTATAAGTACTAGTGCGGGTTTGTGAACCATTCATGACTGGCTCGTAATAACCGGTAATTAAGCCTGTATCACTAGATGAGCTATTACGAATTTCATAAGCCTGAAAATTACTTTCAAAGTATTTACGAATCGCCTGCGTATCTCTGCTCGATACATTATTTACTTGAGTACAGACCTGCTGCCAATTTACCTCGCTACTTTTCTTACGTAAAGCCTCGCAACTTTTTAGCCAAGCTGGCCAAGCCTGAGATAGATCGTCATCTTGCCATCTCGGTAAAGCTTGCCAAGAGACCGCGCTAAAACTGGCGATAGAGGATCTGTAATTTGTTGGTGAAATACCAGAACGGGAACCAGTACTACGTGTAGGGGGTGCTGAACACCCTGCAATCAAGCTAGCTATGAGGATAGCGAATACACTTAGCGAAACTAATTTAAATTTAGAAATCATGATTGCCAAGTTACTCGATGAATACCCAATGCTGCTGTTTGCTTTTGAGGGCGCTGTTGCCTTAGGTTTATTGCTGTTTATTGTCCTATGGACGGGTAAAGGCAAGAAATAGTATTTCCGCTGTCTTTCTGGGGTCCTACATTAATGCAAGGTACGAGGCATTACCAGGGCAAATTCTGGAATAGGCGCCTGAAAGAACTGGGCATCCTCTGTGACGCAAAAATACTCGCCACGCATTGTGCCTGCGGGGGTGGGCAAAGTAGCCCAGCTGGTGTACTCAAAATGCTCACCAGAGCGCAATAAGGGCTGTTGTCCCACTACTCCCAAGCCCCGAACCTCCTGAACATCGTTATCCCCGTCGGTAATGAACCAATGGCGTGCAATCACCTGAATACTGGCTGTTCCAGTATTACGAATAGTGACCGTGTAAGCAAAGGCAAATTGGCGGTTATCAGGGTCAGATTGCTCTGGGAGGTACTGGGCTTTCACCGTAACAGTCATTTCATGGGGATTCATGCTCGAATTCTGCTTCATCCTGAATCCAACTGCAAGCTAGAATCTAGGGATGGAAAGCCAAAAATCATCCTCAAACAGTCAATTTGTCATTGCACCCTCTATTTTGTCGGCTGACTTCGCCTGCCTAGGCAAGGAAGTACAGGACGTTTTAGTGGCGGGCGCCGACTGGATTCACTTTGATGTGATGGATAACCACTATGTTCCCAACCTGACCATTGGACCCTTAGTCTGCGAGGCAATTCGTCCGCACGCCATCAAAAATGGCAAGCCAGCCATGATTGACGTCCACCTGATGGTGGAGCCAGTTGATCGCATCGTTCCTGATTTTGCCAAAGCAGGTGCAAACCTCATTAGTTTTCATCCTGAGGCGAGCCCTCATGTGAATCGCACGCTCAACCTGATCCGAGCTCAAGGCTGTCAAGCAGGGCTCGTATTCAACCCTGCAACACCCTTGCATCATTTAGATCACACCTTGGAATTACTGGATCTGGTTTTGTTGATGTCAGTCAATCCTGGATTCGGTGGCCAATCATTTATTCCCAGCACTCTAGGGAAGATTGCACAAGTTCGTGCACGCCTAGATCGCTATCAAGCTGAGACCGGCCGTCACATTCGACTTGAAGTCGATGGCGGAATCAAAGTTGATAACATCGCCGCAGTTGCCAAAGCGGGTGCGGATACTTTTGTTGCCGGCTCAGCCATTTTTGGTAAAGAGAATTACGCGGCAGTCATTGAGGCTATGCGTGCAGAATTAGGAAAGTCAGGAAAAGCGTAATGCAGCGCGAAGAATTTAATGCCCTAGCAAAGCAGGGTTTCAATCGCGTTCCTCTAGTGAAAGAGGTATTGGCCGATCTAGAAACACCGCTCTCCCTGTATATGAAATTAACGCAGGAGTTCGGTAAAAAAAATACCTATCTCCTAGAATCTGTTTTAGGCGGCGAACGTTTTGGTCGCTTCTCTTTTGTTGGCTTACCAGCCAAAACCGTATTGAGAACTGCTGGCACACCTGACGCGCCTTTAACCGAAGTAGTGACAGATGGCAAAGTAGTTGAAAGCAATCGAGATAATCCGCTTGATTTTGTAGATGCTTATTTCAAGCGTTTCAAGGTTGCGCTCCAACCAGGGCTACCGCGTTTCTGTGGTGGCCTGGCTGGTTACTTTGGTTATGACACCGTGCGTTACATTGAATCGCGTTTGGCCAAGCACAGCCTTCCAGATGAATTAGGTGTTCCCGATATTCAATTGATGCTGACAGAAGAGCTGGCCGTTATTGATAATGTGGCAGGAAGAATTTATCTGATTGTTTATGCAGATCCAAGCCAAGATGACAGCTTTGATAGGGGCCATACTCGACTAAAGGAATTGTTCGCCTGCTTAAATAAGCCGATTAGCATGCCAAGTTCTCGTGCCAGCACTAAGACTGAGCTGATTCGTCAATTTAAAGCGGAAGATTTTGAGAATGCTGTTCGCAAAACCAAGGAATACATTTTGGCGGGCGATTGCATGCAGGTGGTCATTGGTCAGCGCATCAGTAAGCCTTTCACGGATTCACCATTAGCACTTTACCGAGCCCTACGCTCACTCAATCCATCGCCTTACATGTATTTCTATGACTTTGGTGACCTCCAGGTAGTTGGCTCTTCACCAGAAATTTTGGTGCGCCAGGAAAAACGCAAATCTGAAAAAATTGTGACGATTCGCCCCTTAGCTGGCACGCGGCCCCGCGGCGCAAACCCAGAAGAAGATGAGCGCCTTGCCAAAGAACTACTGGCTGATCCAAAAGAAATTGCCGAGCATGTCATGTTGATTGACCTTGCTCGCAACGATGTGGGTCGCATCGCCAAAACAGGCACGGTCAAAGTGACTGACTCTATGTCAATAGAAAAATATTCACATGTTCAACATATCGTTAGCTCGGTCGAAGGCGAGTTGCTGGACAATATGAGCAATATGGATGTCTTGAGGGCAACTTTTCCAGCTGGCACCTTATCTGGCGCCCCAAAAATTCGGGCAATGGAAATTATTGATGAGATGGAAATTGTGAAGCGTGGAGTCTATGGCGGCGCTGTAGGCTACCTCTCCTTTTCGGGAGATATGGATGTGGCGATTGCGATTCGCACTGGGGTCATTCGGGATGGGATGTTGCACTCTCAGGCAGGCGCTGGAGTGGTTGCCGACTCTGATCCCACGGCCGAATGGAAAGAAACTGAAGCTAAAGCACGCGCCGTATTGCTTGCAGCTGATTTAGTACAAGGGGGACTCGATGCTCCTCATGATTGATAACTATGATTCTTTTACCTATAACCTGGTTCAGTACTTTGCTGAGCTTGGTGAGGAGGTAAAGGTCTTTCGAAATGATGAGATTGCAGTGGAAGATATTGCCAAACTCAATCCTGATCGTATCTGCATTTCTCCAGGACCTTGTAGTCCTGCTGAAGCTGGTATTTCAGTTGAAACGATTAAACGCTATGCAGGTCAAATCCCGATCTTGGGCGTTTGCCTTGGGCACCAAGCCATTGGCGAAGCTTTTGGTGGAAAAATTGTGCGCGCTCAGAAGGTCATGCATGGCAAGACGGATAGTATTCACCATACTGGTGTTGGTGTCTTCAAGGATATCCCCAACCCCTTTACGGTCACGCGCTACCATTCTTTGGCAATTGAAAAGAGCAGCATTCCTGCGGTATTAGAAATTACCGCCACCTCTTCTGATGGCGAAATCATGGGCGTGCGTCACCGCGAATTTGCGGTTGAGGGAGTGCAATTCCATCCAGAATCAATTTTGTCTGAACATGGACATGCACTTTTAAAGAATTTCTTGCAGTCTAGATAAATACAAAGCATCCAAAGAACACCATGGTCATTACCCCGCAAGAAGCCCTACAACGTTGCATAGAGCATCGTGAACTCTTTCATGATGAGATGACTGCCATGATGCGCCTCATCATGAGCGGTGAAATGCCCCCAACGATAGTTGCAGGTCTTTTAGTTGCCTTGCGGACAAAAAAAGAAACTGTTGGTGAGATCGCAGCAGCAGCTCAAGTCATGCGTGAGTTTGCCACCCCAGTTCATATAGACGATAGAGCGCATTTAGTCGATGTGGTTGGCACTGGAGGGGATGGTGCCCATACCTTTAACATCTCTACCGCGGCTATGTTTGTTGCGGCAGCGGCTGGTGCAAAGATTGCTAAGCATGGCAACCGCAGCGTCAGTAGCAAATCTGGTAGTGCCGATGTTCTAGAAGCCCTTGGTGTCAATCTAACACTCTCAGCAGAGCAAGTTGCCAACTGCATTAGCAAGGTGGGCACTGGCTTTATGTTCGCCCCAAATCATCACCCCGCAATGAAAAATGTCGTACCGATTCGCAAAGAGCTCGGGGTACGTACTATTTTTAATATTCTTGGCCCTCTCACCAACCCTGCCGATGCAGAGCATATTTTGATGGGGGTTTTTCATCCTGATCTTGTGGGTATTCAGGCGCGAGTATTACAAGCCCTAAATATGAAACATGCTTTGGTGGTGTATGGTCGTGACGGTCTAGATGAGATCTCGCTAGAAGGCCCCACCTTGGTTGGAGAGCTCCAAAATGGTATTGTGCGCGAATATGAGATTCACCCAAAAGACTTTGGCCTGAGCACTGCTCCAACGAGTATCTTTAAAGTTGCAAATGCTGCAGAATCCAAACAAATGGTTTTGGATGTACTCAATCAGAAGGCTGGGCCTGCTAGCGATATTGTGTGCCTTAATGCTGGGGCAGTTTTATATGTCGCCGATCTCGTACCCGATATTGCTTCAGGACTTGCAATGGCTCAGGCAGCAATAGAGAGTGGCGCCGCTCGTCAAAAACTCGATGCTTTTGTTGCTGCAACTCAATCCCCTTAACGAATGTATTTTTAATCCATGAGCGATATTCTCGACACTATTGTTGCCACCAAAAAAATGGAGGTTGCTAATCATTCAAAGCAGATCTCCCTTGCGAACCATCGAGAACATGCGCAAGCCAATAATCAAGAGATTTTATTTAAACCTCGTGGTTTTATTCGTGCAATAGAGCAAAAGATTGCATCTGGCAAAGCTGGCGTTATTACTGAAATTAAAAAAGCAAGCCCCAGCAAAGGAATCTTGCGTCAAGATTTTTACCCAGCAGAAATTGCTCAGTCTTATGAAAAGAATGGCGCTGCTTGCTTATCTGTCTTAACGGATATGGAGTATTTTCAGGGTTGCAATGCTTATCTACAAGAAGCTCGGGCCGCGTGTAGCATTCCTGTTCTACGCAAAGATTTTACGATTGATCCCTATCAGATCTATGAAGCAAGGGCGATAGGTGCAGATGCGATTCTGCTGATTGTGGCTGCTCTAGAGTTAAAGCAAATGCAAGATCTGGAAGCTTGCGCTCATGAATTGGGTTTAGATGTTTTGGTGGAAGTGCACAATGCCCAAGAACTCGAACAAGCGCTTGAACTAAAAACAGCATTACTAGGAATTAATAATCGTAACCTCAAAACTTTTGAGGTAACCCTACAGACCACCTTGTCGCTATTACCGATGGTTCCAAAGGGCAAGATCCTGGTAACGGAATCGGGAATCATGAGTCGCTCAGATGTGCAGCTCATGCGTGATCACAATATCAATAGCTTTTTAGTGGGGGAAGCTTTTATGCGAGCACAAGATCCAGGGCTAGCGCTCAGAGAGTTGTTTTCTTAATACGGTATTTTTTAATCTTCTTTAGTAGATCTAGGCTGTACTTGATGACGGCAATCAATAAGATTGTCCCAAGGACATCACCAATAAACATGACACAGAAGTGATTTAAATCACCTGCGTCATCTAAGCCTCTAATAGCAAACCAGCATTGATGCAATCCGGCACTTAATCCTGAATATATTAAGACGCACAAAACAAGCTTAGGCAGATTAAGGTCGCCTAGATCTGCGGCTAATGGCGCATTGGCCATTACAAATACCCGAGCCAAATATGGTGCAAATCCTGAGATTAGCCCTACCCCGAGACTGGTGATGACATCCAAAGGAAAAGCTCCTAACCAACAAATCAGAAACGAAGCGATGGCAATACCTATAGCGCCGGGCAGAGCAAAGACTAGCGTTAAAAATAAACGTAAACCTGCTGGCAGATAAATCCAATTAACCCCGAAGCCGAAAGCTAAATTGCTCGTGAGCCAATCATTTGCGTAAAAAAGCGCCGCATATGACAACGCACTAATTAATACTGAGGCAGACCATTCGGATAGGCTTTTATTCATTAATGAGAGTATGGTTTATTTTCGAATACTCCGTACAAGTAGGGAACAAGTTTGATTGGAGCTAAAATCGCTATAACTTATTTACTAGCCCTAGAGCTATTATTCAACGTCTACATATGCCTACAAATAAACCCTCCTCCTATCTCCGATTTTTAAATCTGATCGATGTGCTTGATCGAATTAATCCTGGGAAAAAGCTCGACTCTACAGAAGAGAGTCTCCTGAATAAGATCGTTTTAGCCTCTTTTGCTAACCAAGCTGTTTTGGTGGGTGACTTGATTTCCCTATCCAATCTTGGCTCACAGGCTACCTTACATGGTCGGCTAAAGAACCTCAGCGCCATGGGTTATATCAAATTAGCAGCCAATGAGGATGGGCGCAAGAAGCAAGTATTGCCTACTAAGGCAGCCCTCAAGCGCTATGAAGAGATCTCTAAGTGTTTAGAGAAAGCGGTGAAGGCAGGCTAGGAAAAAATTACCAGCCCAAATAAAAATGCCCTTAGTTAGTTACTAAGGGCATTTGCTTTAGCGAAAGCAGATCAAACGTTAAACAAGAAGTTCAGTACATCTCCATCTTTAACAATATATTCTTTGCCCTCTGCGCGCATCTTCCCAGCTTCTTTGGCACCCGATTCACCTTTGAACTGAACAAAATCATCATAGGCGATGGTTTGAGCACGAATGAAACCACGCTCAAAGTCCGTGTGAATAACGCCAGCAGCCTGAGGGGCGGTATCGCCCTTATGAATGGTCCAAGCACGGACCTCTTTGACGCCAGCAGTAAAGTAAGTCTGTAGCCCCAGCAAGTCGTAGCCCGCACGAATAACGCGGTCCAAGCCTGGCTCTTCCATGCCCATGTCGGTCAAAAACTCCAGCTTATCTGCATCATCCAAATCAGCAATCTCCGCTTCAATGGCAGCACACACAGCAACCACTGGTGCTCCTTCTTTAGCGGCATGCAGCCTGACAGCTTCGAGATGGGGATTGTTCGTAAATCCATCTTCTTTAACGTTCGCGACATACATCGCCGGTTTTGCAGTAATTAAGCAAAGCGGCTTCAAGATGAGTTTTTCATCATCCGTCAAATTCATGCTGCGAACGGGTGCGGCAGAATCTAAATGGGCCTGAACCTTGGTTAACACCGCTACCAAAGCAGCCGCTTCCTTGTCGTTACCTGACTTAGCTGCTTTAGTGGAGCGATTCAGTGTTTTTTCAACGGTAGCCAAGTCGGATAGCGCTAATTCAGTATCAATCACACCAATGTCAGAGATAGGGTCAACCTTGCCAGCGACGTGAATCACGTTGGTATCCTCAAAACAGCGAACGACATGGGTAATCGCATCTGTTTCACGAATAGTTGCTAGAAATTTATTTCCAAGACCCTCGCCCTTAGAAGCGCCTGCTACCAAGCCAGCAATATCGACAAACTCGACAGCCGCTGGGAGCACACGCTCAGGACTCACAATCTCAGCCAAGCTGGCCAGACGGGGGTCAGGAACCTCAACCACACCAACGTTGGGCTCAATCGTGCAGAAAGGATAGTTTTCCGCCGCGATTCCAGCCTTGGTTAGCGCGTTAAAGAGGGTAGATTTGCCGACATTAGGCAGGCCGACGATGCCACATTTTACAGACATAGCGATATTGTAAGGGCTTGGTTTCGATATCATCGAGATATGTCAGAAGCAAACCAAAATATCCCCTTTAATACCCCCGCCAATACCGCTCAAGTACGCACGGTAGATGTTGTTGTAATTGGGGGAGGCATTGCTGGAAAAGCCTGCGCTCTGGGGCTCGCCCAAATGGGCCTACAAACCATTGAGGTAGCTCCAGACTTAAGCAGTCCAATACCAAGCCCTGCTGGGCCACATTGGGGCCAGAGAATCTACGCATTCTCACCGAGCACCCAAAAATTGCTTGCCCATTTGCAAATTTGGGATGCACTTGACCACTCTCGCTTGCAAGCCGTGCGCGATATGCGTATTTTTGGCGACCGCGGCGAGCAAACTGATCAACTTCACCTTTCTACCTTTGAAGCAGGCACCCCTCAGCTAGCCTGGATTGGCGAATCCAATCTGATTGAACACACACTAGACCAAGCTATTCGCTTCCAAAATAAATTGGATCAAATTGCTGATACTGTAGAAAATCTACAAACGGATGCAGATGGGGTAACGCTTTACCTCAAAAATCATTTGCCCATCAGAGCATTACTTGTGGTGGCTGCAGATGGAGCCAACTCTCCCACTCGGATGAGCATTGGCATTACAGCAAGTGAAGAGAGTTACTCACAGAGTGCCGTTGTTGCCAATTGGTCTTGTAGCAACCCCCATTTAGAAACCGCCTATCAATGGTTCTTGCCAGGAGGAGATATTGTGGCAATGCTGCCCCTCCCCAATAAACAAGTTTCAATGGTGTGGTCTACCTCGCCAGAAAATGCCACCACCCTTCTCAACTTTACCCAAGAGGACTGGAATCAGAAATTTGCACTGATCGCAGGTGGCGCCGTTACAAACCAACTCGGTAAACTTTCCCTCAACTCAGCTCCCGCCGCCTTTCCTTTACGAAAAATCCGAGCAGCTCGTTTTATTGGACCTGAACATAATCCAAAGGTTGTATTGATTGGAGATGCTGCCCATGTCATGCATCCATTGGCAGGACAAGGCCTCAACTTGGGCCTGCGAGATGTTGCAACCCTATTGAACATACTGGGTAAACGAGAGTCCTTTAGATCTCCTAATAATCTAGTCTTGTTGCGTCGCTATGAGCGTCAGCGCCAGGGCGATACCAGCGCCTTACTGTGGGTAACCGATCGCCTCAAGAAATTATTTTCTGGGTCAAGTAATACTGAACGCCAGTTACGTAATTTTGGATTAGGATTTGTTAATCGTAGCCACTTTATTAAGAGACGACTCATTGAGCGCGCCCTAGGAGATATTGATTTTGAATAAATTCATTGCCACGGTGGCTTTCATTTTCGCCGGCACCTTTGCTTATCAGCTCACTTTTGCGCAAGCAGAACAGCAAGTCAAAATAGACTTACAAAAAAAGCTGGGTACTTCCGCCAAAATCAAAAGCGTCTCCGCTTCGCCCCTGCCGGGGATCTACGAAGTGTCCGTTGGCAATGAAGTTTTTTATACTGATACAAAAAGCCAATATCTCATTCAAGGTGAAATCATTGAATTGGCTACAGGAAAGAATATTACCGAACAAAGACAGAATGATCTAAACCGGATTAAGTGGAGCGAACTTCCTCAAGCCAATGCGATGAAGCAAGTTCGCGGTAATGGCAGTAGGCAACTCGCTATCTTTTCAGACCCCAATTGTGGCTACTGTAAGCGCCTTGAGAAATCGATGCAGCAATTAGATAACGTCACGATCTACACCTACCTGATTCCCATTCTGGGCGCAGACTCCGTTCAAAAATCTAAACAAATCTGGTGCTCTAGTGACCCAGCCAAGACTTATATGGACTGGATGATCAATGGAAGCGTCCTTAGCGGCAAGGGCGATTGTGTAACGCCTGTAGATAAAAATCTTGCGCTAGCCAAGACCTATGGCATTACTGGTACCCCTACACTTTTCTTTATTGATGGGAGTCGCTTTCCGGGGGCAGTTCAAATCAGCGATCTTGAAAAGAAACTAACCTCACTAAAGTAATTTACCAATCACCAATACCTATGAGCACCATGAATCATTCTGACTTACCCGCTATTCAATATAGGATTTGGCCGGCAGATCTTCATGGCCATCGCTTTCAGGTGAAACTACGCATTGAAAACCCTAATGCCGATGGTCAGGTACTACAGATGCCAGCGTGGATTCCTGGCAGCTACTTCATTCGAGATTTCAGCAAACAGATTGAATCTATTGAAGCTTATGCAGTTGGCGCAAGCAATCAACAGCTTGCTCTTGAGCGGATTGATAATGACCACTGGCGCCTACCAAAAATCAGCTGCCCAGTAGAAATTCTGACAACGGTTTATGCCCTTGACTCTTCTGTGCGCGCGGCATACCTCGATAGCGAAAGAGGCTTCTTCAATACCAGTAGCTTATGTTTAGCTGTTAAGGGCCAAGAGCATTTGCCTTGTGCATTAGCCATTGCAACACCCGAAGTAGCCTCAGCCGACCATTGGTCCATTCAGACGTCACTTCAGTCAGCTAAAACCGATGAACGTGGCTTTGGTTTTTACCTCGCAAAAAATTATGATGACCTGCTAGATCATCCAATCGCTATGGGTGAATTTCAGCTCATTAAGTGGCAATCCAATGGAGTGCCACACACCATGGCAGTTCAAGGATGTATTCATTCGATTGATGTGAAGCGCCTAGCAAGTGATCTGCAAGCTATCTGTACTTCAACAATCAATCTTTTTGAACCGAAGACTAAAAGAGCGCCGTTCAGCAACTATCTTTTCTTGGTAAACGCGGTGCTTGCTGGATACGGTGGTCTTGAGCACCGCGCTAGCACCGCCCTACTTTGTCGTCGAGATCAAATTCCACAAATAAATGTTCCTCTTGATGAAACTAGCTATCGAGAATTTCTGGGACTCTGTAGTCACGAATATTTTCATGCATGGTTAGTCAAGCGCATTCAACCCAAAGCATTTCAGCCCTATGAACTCGCTCTCAGAAACCATACGCGCCTGCTCTGGCTCTTTGAGGGCTTCACTAGTTACTATGATGACCTACAGCTCCTTCGCAGCAAACGCATTGATCTCAAGACCTATCTCAAGTTAGTAGCCAATAATTGGAACGGCATTTTGCGGGGTCCAGGCAGAGAAAAACAAAGCTTAGCTGACAGCTCTTTTGATGCATGGACCAAGTACTACCAAGCAGATGAGAACACCCCCAATGCGGTAGTCAGCTATTACGGCAAAGGCGCACTCCTAGCGCTAGGCCTTGATCTAAAGATTCGCGAATTCTCCCAGAATCGTCAATCCCTTGATGATTTGATGCGCCTGATGTGGCAAAAGCATGGCGTCACTCAAGAAGGCATTGCTGAAGATGGGTTGGACCCATTAATGCATGAGCTACTGGGGCCTGGTTTTAATAAAACTTGGAATGCATTCAAATCCCACTATATTGGTGGTGTTGAAGATATCCCTGTTCAACACTGGTTTGACTCTCGCTTTATTAAAGTTCAGCGCAAAGTTCAAGCCAGACTTGAACACATTAAACTTCAATTAGGGATGCGCCATACGGATGCTAATGGCTGGTTAAAAGTAACGCATGTTTTAAATGGTGGCGCTGCCCAAGCAGCAGGTTTAGCGCCTGGGGATCTAATTACTAGCATCAATGGTCAACGCATCACTTGCGCACGCTGGGATTGTGTTTTAGGTGGCCTTAGCGAAGATCAGGCAATAGCCGTCTGCTTTTATCGAGAAGATCTCGAACATGAGTGCATGGTGGTTTTGCACAAAGAACAAGCGCCAGTCCAATATCAGCTCGAACCTGCCCAATAATTTTTTTACCTTTTTCCTTAATGCATCAGTTCTCTAGAGACGATATCCCACAAGATTGGCGTGAGCTACTGGGTGATTATTTTGAGACTACTCAATGGGATCAACTGCAGAAAAATTTACAAGCCGAGCTTGATCTTCATCCCAAACTCATACGCCCCGATCCTGAGAGCTTTTTCAAGGCACTGCAACTCACCCCACTGGACTCAGTGCGTGTTGTGATTATTGGTCAAGACCCGTATCACTCCCCAGGTCTTGCACAAGGCTTAGCGTTTTCTATTCCAGCACACATCCCAACTAACTCGCGCGAGTTTCCAAGCTCACTTCGCAATATTCGCAAAGCATTGGCACTTGAAGGGTTTGGTGATTTACCGAACGGGGACTTGCATGGCTGGGCTAAGCAAGGGGTTTTACTCCTCAATACAGCTTTGAGTGTCAGGCTGGGCGAGGCTGGAAGTCATACACGCTTGGGCTGGCAATACTTGATTGATAGACTCATTACAGCGCTTGCACTGACAAAACCCAATTTAGTATGGATGCTCTGGGGAGGACATGCCCAATCCAAAATATCCCTCATTGAACCTGGCACCAATCAGTTAATTTTGCAGTCCTCCCATCCCTCAGGCCTCGGCGTCTATAAAACGAGTAGGCCTTTTTTACAACCTGGCGGCCTCGCCAGTTGTGGGCACTTTACCCAAGCCAATCAGTGGCTTGCGCAACTCCATACAAACCCCATTAAATGGGTTATAGAATCCAGCAGTCAAATGCCAATAAAGCCTCAAGCAGATTTATTTATTTAGATTTACCACTTAATTACTTACTTAAGGCCGCATAAACAGCGCCAACTAGACAAGAGGCGAGGATGGCACTGAGCCACTCCAACATTTGGCCAGATTGAAAAGAATTAGTGAATTGGCCCAAATAAGAAGCGCCCAAAGCGGCTAGAAAGCCTATAAATGCAGCTGTAATTAGCTTTTGGAAGCTTTTGCGGCGTGACTTAGCGCTCGGGAAAAACCCCCAAGCACATGCACCAGTAATACCACCAATCACTAAAAAAGCCAATAAGCCCATTCCAACCCCCGTTAATGCTGTCATCAAACCTATAATAGTTATTATGAAGTTGTTGACACTCGGCATCAATCATCACACAGCGCCAGTCGCCATTCGGGAAAAAGTCGCCTTTGACCCTGAATTTCTCCAGGAAGCGTTGCACGATCTCCGCCAGCATTTGGTTGGTGCGAATCATGCTGGGCTGCCCGAGGCCACAATTTTGTCAACCTGCAACCGTACTGAGGTCTACTGCGCTGCTAACGACCCCAATGCCGAAAACCTTTTGCATGAAGTGACATTTGATTGGTTGGCTAAAACCCAAAAACTTGCCCCAAGTAGTCTTCAGCCACATATTTATTCGCTCCCGCAATCTGATGCCGTGCGCCATGCCTTTAGAGTGGCTTGCGGCTTAGATTCCATGGTGATTGGTGAAACTCAAATTCTGGGGCAGATGAAAGATGCAGTACGCACTGCAAATGATGCAGGCGTTCTGGGCACTTATCTCAATCAATTATTCCAAAAAACATTTTCCGTTGCTAAAGAAGTTCGTGGCTCAACCGAAATTGGAGCTCACTCTATTTCGATGGCAGCAGCCTCAGTTCGCTTAGCCGAACGTATCTTTGGTAGTCTTACTAATCAACGTGTGCTCTTTATTGGCGCCGGTGAAATGATTTCCTTGTGCGCAACCCACTTTGTTGCACATAAACCCAAGACCGTTGCTATTGCTAATCGCAGTATTGAGCGCGGCCAGGAGTTGGCAGACTCGATTGCCAACGAAAATATCGAAGCTGAGTCATTGAAGCTTTCTGAATTGCCCAGTCGCCTACATGAGTTCGACATTATTGTTTCGAGCACAGCATCCTCTTTGCCAATCATTGGTTTGGGCATGGTCGAAAGTGCGCTCAAGCAACGTCGCCATAAACCCATGGTCATGATTGACTTGGCCGTTCCCCGTGATTTTGAGCCTGAGATCTCCCGCCTGGATGACGTTTACCTTTATACGGTGGATGATTTAGGCGTGATGATTAAGACTGGTGCTTCCCTCCGTCAAGCAGCTGTGAGTCAAGCCGAAGTCATCATCGAAGATCGTGTTGGCAATTTTATGCACTGGATGCAAGGCCGTAGCGCTGTACCTATCATTCAAGATATTCAGCAACAAGGTGAACGCTTGCGCCAACTTGAATTAGAGCGCGCGATGAAACGCCTTATGCGTGGTGATGATCCCCAAGAAGTGCTCAACGCCATGGCACAAGGCTTAACCAATAAGTTTCTGCACGGTTCCCTGCATGCCCTACAGCACTCTAATGGTGCTGAGCGAGATGCCCTCATCAAACTACTTCCTAAGTTATTTACCTCACACTCCAAGCCAGAAGACCATTAGATGAAGCCCAGCATGCGGGCTAAGCTAGATCATCTAGACACGCGCTTAGCCGAACTCAATTCCTTATTAACCACCGAAGAGTCCACGAAGGATATGGACAACTATCGCAAGCTCACCCGTGAGCATTCCGATATCGCAACGATCGTTGAGCAGTTTGGCTTATACAAACAAGCCGAGGCAGATGCCGCTGCAGCCGATGAAATGCGCAAAGACCCTGAAATGAAGGACTTTGCCGATGAAGAACAGAAAAATGCGCAAGCCACCATGGAAGCGCTTGAAGGTGTCTTACAAAAACTACTGCTCCCTAAAGATGTCAACGATGAGCGCAATGTCTTCTTGGAGATTCGGGCGGGCACTGGCGGAGATGAAAGTGCATTATTTGCTGGTGACCTACTACGGATGTACACCCGCTTTGCTGAGCGTCAGGGCTGGAAGGTAGAAGTTGTTAGCTCTGCAGAGTCTGATTTGGGTGGCTATAAAGAAGTTGTTCTGCGCTTAGTGGGTCAATCCGTATATTCGCGCCTGAAGTTTGAATCTGGAGGTCACCGAGTGCAACGCGTTCCCCAAACAGAAACTCAGGGACGAATTCATACCTCCGCCTGTACGGTGGCCGTGATGCCTGAAGCGGATGAGCTTGAAGCAGTCAAAATCAATCCTGCGGAGTTACGTATTGACACCTTTCGCGCTTCAGGCGCGGGTGGTCAGCATATTAATAAAACGGATTCCGCCGTTCGTATTACGCACTTGCCTACTGGCACCGTCGTAGAGTGCCAAGACGATCGCAGTCAGCATCGCAATAAAGATCAAGCAATGAAGGTATTGGTATCGCGCATCATGGATGCCCGTGAGCGCGAGAAACAACAACTGGAAGCACAAACCAGAAAATCCCTTGTTGGCTCTGGTGATCGTAGCGATCGCATCCGTACTTATAACTTCCCACAGGGTCGCATTACCGATCACAGGATCAATCTAACGCTCTATAAGATAGATGCCATGATGGATGGCGATCTAGATGATCTGTGCAACGCCCTGGCCTCCGAGCATCAAGCTGACTTGCTTGCCGCTTTAGGCGATAACTAATTTAATCAATTGATGAGCACAAATACTTCTTTGCGCTCTTTACTGAGCGGCAGTACGCTGCCTAAAAATGAGGCAAAAATCCTACTGGCTTTTGTTCTAGAAAAACATTACCAGCTACCCCGCTCAGCCTTACTATCCCGCGATGAGATGGAATTAAGCCCCCAAGCCCTGAAGCAATGGAAAGATGTGGAAGCAAGAAGACTCTCTGGAGAGCCGATTGCTTACCTGATTGGGAAACGCGGTTTTCATGAAATCGAACTGTATGTTGCACCTGGCGTTTTAATTCCTCGACCTGAAACTGAGATTTTGGTAGAAATTGCCCTGCGAGAGATCCAAAAACTGAATAGGCCAGCAAATATCCTGGATCTAGGGACCGGCTCTGGGGCGATTGCCCTAGCCATCGCCCACTTGGCATCCCAAGCCTTAGTCATAGCGACGGATCAATCCCCTGAGGCCCTGGCCATTGCCAAAATGAACGCCGAGCAGCTGGGTCTCACAGATCGAGTCCAATTTTCTGAGGGTAACTGGTATGACGCCTTAGATGACGATCATCCAAGCACTCAGTTTGATGTCATTATCAGCAATCCACCCTATATTGCGGCGGGTGATCGCCATCTGAACGAGGGAGACCTCCGGTTCGAGCCTGCCTCGGCGTTGACTGATGGTGGTACCGGTCTATCTTGCCTGGAAGTCATCATTTCGCAGGCAGACCTTCACCTCAAGCCAGGCGGCATCATTGCGGTAGAGCACGGCTTTGACCAATCAGATGCCACTGTCCATTTAATGAAGATGGCCAATCTTCAAGATATTCAGGTTTATCAAGATTTGGCTGGCCACTCCCGAGCGACATCAGGTAGAAAGTCAGCGACTTAATAACCCTTTTTTACGTAAAGTCTTAAAATCTAACAATATTGAAATTGATCAACTTGCTTATTAAGTACCTTTAATTTGGTACCTTGACTCAAGTCCTCTAACCAACACCATCGCTTAAGAAAGATAACTATGGATACCCAAGCAAAAATTAAAGAAATCGTTACCAGCCATCCCGTGGTTTTATTCATGAAGGGGACAGCTCAGTTTCCGCAGTGCGGCTTTTCTGGCAATGCCATTAATATCTTGCGCGCTGCTGGCGTAGAAGATCTTCATACAGTGAATGTGTTTGATGATGAAGGCATTCGCCAAGGAATTAAAGATTTTGCGAATTGGCCAACCATTCCCCAACTCTATATCAATGGAGAGTTCGTTGGCGGATCAGACATCATGACTGAAATGTTTCAAAGCGGTGAATTGCAGAAATTGGTGAAATCTTAATTACGCTCTACCCATCTTTATAGACGCGCATTAGTGACTCTTGATCTCAGCACCCTATTACTATCTGGCCTACCATTTGCAATCTGCGTAGGCCTTTTGGTCTATGTGTTCAATTTAAGATCTGCTCTAGTTCGTAGCGAGCAACAAGCTCAAGTTGAATCCAGCTTGAGTGTTGGCTTACGTACTGAGCGCGATCAAGCACTACAAGCTGCAATTCGCCTCGAGGCGGAGCTCGATTCAGAGCGTAAGCAGGGTCTTGGACGGATTGAATCTTTAAATGAAGCCAAAGAGGCGCTAACAAGTCAGTTTAAGAATTTAGCCAATGAAATTCTAGAAGATAAATCCAAGCGCTTCACAGAACAAAATGCTGCCAGCTTAGATGCATTACTTAAGCCGCTGCAGACAAAGCTTACTGAGTTTAAAGAGCAAGTGAGCAATTCTTATGGCAATGAAGCCCGTGAGCGTTTTGCACTCAAGAGTGAGATTGAACGGCTTGCCAATCTAAACTTACGCATGTCGGATGAAACCCGCTCACTCACCCAAGCTTTAAAAGGTGACTCTAAAGTTCAAGGTAACTGGGGTGAGCTTGTACTTGAATCGATCTTAGAATCCTCTGGTCTTCGTAAGGGTGAAGAGTATCTTGTGCAAGATAGCCACACTCAAACCGATGGCTCCAGACTTCAACCAGACGTTGTTGTAAAGCTTCCAGAGGGAAGAAGCCTGGTAGTGGATAGTAAAGTCTCCATCACGGCCTATGCCCGACATGCGCAGACTACAGACCCGATCGTCGCAGAGCAAGAGCTTGCCGCACACATTCAATCCCTGCGCCAGCATATTCAAGGTCTTTCAGGAAAAAATTACAGCTCACTTTATGGTGTTGGCTCGGTAGATTTTGTACTGATGTTTGTGCCGATTGAGCCTGCGTTCTTGCTGGCATTGAAGACTGCTCCTAATTTGTATCAAGAGGCTCTCGCAAAGAATATCGTGCTGGTATGTCCGAGTACGCTGATGGCAACACTCAGAACTGTTGCCCATCTCTGGAGGCAAGACCATCAAAATCGCAATGCCCTAGAAATTGCAAAGCAGTGTGGCACTCTATACGATAAGTTTGTAGGCTTCGTAGATGATCTTGAAAAACTGGGGCAACGTTTAGATCAAGCTCAAACGAGCTACCACAATGCTTTTAATAAACTCAAATCGGGTAAAGGAAATTTGATTCGCACTGCTGAGAAAGTTCGTGAACTGGGCGTCAAGCCTAGCAAGAATTTATCTGCGCCCTTGCTAGATTCGTCAGACTTAGAAACTGATTAATTTTTTTATATTTATTGTTTAGTAAGTAGCAAAGCAATACCCCGCCGTAGCGGGGTATTTAATTTGTAATGCTTGAATCTTAAGAATTAAGCAGCTTTGCGAGCACGTGATGCTGGGGTTGCAGCTTTCTTCACTTGAGCAATTTGGCCTTGAACAGCGTCGACAGCTTGGTCAGCAGTTTTTTCTGCAGTTGCAAAAGCTTCTTTGCTAGCAGCGCGAAACTGTTCGAAACCTTGCAATGCGCTGCCGTAGGCAGTTTTGAAGGAAGAAATAAATGCATCAGAACCAGCGGGTGCATTAGCAGTTACAGTGTTAATCCAATCTTGGAAACCATCTTGCAACTGATCAATACTTGACTCAACTACATTTGCAAATTCTTTGCTGCCATCACGTAATACTTTGCTAACTTTCTTCTGGTATGCAGCGGCTTGGTTGCCAGCAGCTTGCAATGCATCAGAAGTGAGCATCTCGGTGACTTGCTTTGGATCTTTGGCTGTCAAAACCAGTTGAATGCCGTCTTGAGCATTTACTAAAGCATCTTTAGATGCAGCGTAATTCAACTCGGCTAATTTTTGAGCATTTTCTAAAGCAGCTTCACTCAAAGAAAATGAAGCCTCGAGGCCTTTGCTGTTAATTTGGGACAATTTAGCGGTGATTTGATCTTGGTTCATATATTTCTCCAGTAATTAAGTGGTACAACTAATCAATTAAGCGCATGAATTAAGGATCAAGAGACGTCTAAGACCTTTAATATTGCACTGCACCATTGAACTTTAACTGAAGCAAAATGACAAATCAAGCACTTTTTGTTGCTATGCAATATATTTTTATATAACTACATAATATTTAATATTATCAATAACTTAGATATGATAAAAAAGCCACATTCCTACCGAAAAGTAGCCATTGCTGCTTGCTTTGGTACCTTTTTGGAGTGGTATGACTTTCTGACCTTTGCTAGCTTGGCGGTGGTATTTGGACCGCTATTTTTCCCATCAAATGATCCAACTTCAAGCCTATTGTCGAGCCTAGCTACTTTTGGAGTTGGAATGGTAGTTAGGCCAATTGGCGCTGCACTTTTTGGCTCTATGGGTGATCGTATCGGTCGCAAGCCAGTATTCATGATCACCATTACTCTCATGGGCATTGCAACTGTGGGCGTTGGCTTTTTGCCCACCTATCAACAGATGGGTATTTGGGCGCCAATCTTGCTTGTGAGCCTAAGACTCTTGCAAGGGCTATCTGCTGGAGGTGAAATTGGTGGAAGCGCCGTTTACCTAACGGAGCATGCAGGCGATACCAATCGTGGATTTAAAACGAGCTTTCTGCAACTCATGGGGCCACTTGGAATCCTGGCTTCAACGGTGCAGATTACCCTGTTGCAACATTGGTTAACGGTAGAGGAATTTCAGGCATGGGGCTGGAGAGTGCCGTTCTGGATTTCGCTGGCACTGCTATTGGTTGCATTTCAGATGCGCAGGGCGTTAGAGGAGACACCAGTATTCACAGAGTTGAATAAGAGCCAAAAAGCGGAGTCACAACTGGCGAATAACTTTAAAGATCCTGAGATTCGAAAGAAGATGTTCTTGCTATTTTTCTGCGTTTCTTCAAGCGGAGCGATTCTATTCTTCTGCGTACAGGTCTATGCGGCGATCTTCCTAAAGACAACGGTCAAACTTCCGGCAGAATTAGTAGATCAACTCAGTATTTATTCAACACTCGTCTTATTCCCACTAACCATACTCGCAGGCTGGATATCCGACAAAATTGGACGCAAGCCCGTAATAGTGAGCGGCCTTTTGCTAGGGTCTGCCCTCATTGTGCCGGCATTCCGAGCGTTGGAAATTTTTGGCGCTGAATTTATTCAGACTCAAGCTAAAAATGAGCTATTTGCGATTGCGATCATTTTGATGGCGCTATCTCTCGCACTTGCACTTGTAGTGGGTCCACAAACTGCATTTCTTGCAGAAATCTTTCCGGCAAAGAATCGAAATAGTGCCGCAACCCTGCCTCACAACCTAGCGGCTGGTTGGATTGGTGGACTACTTCCTTTGGTCGTTACCTGGGTAAATCAGGCATGGGGAAATAATTTAGCTGGGCTTTGGTACCCAGTTATATTTCTAGGTAGCGCAACGATGGTGGCATTAATATATCTGCCAGAGACGAGTAATAGCAATCTCGCTCAATAATGACAAAAAAGTTAAACTAAAAATTCACTTTTTTATTATCGTGCTGAATATGATGATTGCAGGGCTACTTGGCCCCGGAGCGTGACCAGCACATATTTTTTACTCTGAAAAATCAATTCAATTTATTGCAACTCGTTACAAAATGGCTGCAACATTTTTGGCTGTGTATATAGTATTTTTCTTACCTATATTACTAAGTGATTTGTTTACTAGTAACAGCAAAAAACTGCACCCTGAATTGCAACGAAAACTACAAAATGCTGGTCCAGAGCTGATGATGAATTTGGCCGCTAATCAATATAAATATACATCCTTGATTGGGATTAACTCATTACATCTGCAACAGTCAAAATAATTAGCGTGGAATTGAAGACTGATATATAGACTTAGAGCCCTCTGTAATTAAATAAGGACAGGAGTGTAATACGAGTGCATTATTTACCATTAATAAATATGCCAGCTCAAAATCTATAGGCATATCAAAATTTGTGAAACCATCCATAATTGCAGCCACAATTCTTCTCCGTAAAATATAGCCAACTGTGGTATTAGTGGCGGGATGATGTTTTATGATGAAATTCTTATATCCACCAAGAGTTAATGACACCGCATCGTGGTGATATCCACCACCTATAAAAATAGCATCAACCCTATCGGGCACCTCCGCAAGAAGTCCAGAAATTTCAGCTGGTAAGTTGTACTCAAAAATAGCATCATCTTCAATTACCACAAGCCAATCTTCTTCGCACTCTTTTAGGTATTGCTCATATATATAAAAATGGGTAGCGGTACAGGCTATTTCACCAAATAAAAGGGATCTTGGAGTTGGGGCTGGATTCCATAGGTTTTTAACTTTTTTGTTCCAAGAGCACTCGTTGACCCCAAAATATTTCTCAACTATGTAGTTAGGTTGGAGATTTTCAATTTCAATAAATGAGAAATTACTGGCAGCATTTAGTCTTGAGTTTAAGTAATTTCTTCTGTCGACCATCTTATGGTTATGCACAATGAAACCGCGATAATTACTCATTTGAGTTGCCCTTATATTAGAGATACAACAATTTAGGGGCCTTCTTAAAGCGCTGCGTATGCTCCGTAAAGTCCGTATTGATTAATTGTGGGTTAATGAAAATTCTACCCCCATTACTTCTAATAGTTTTATGCAGAAATGGATGATCACAAACCTCTTCGCCAGCATCTCCAACACCAAAATATTGACCTTCATTTAATGCTGATCTTTTGTAGATAGCTAGCCCGCCAAAAGCTGAATCAACCTCTATCCAGCCACAGGCTGGGGGAATTACTATTTGCTTAGCGTAAACTGCTGCCAGCTTGGCTTGCTCGTGGGGAACACCAAAGTACTCTAAAAACCTGCATTGGTCCCAGCAATCATTTGGACTCCACGCCTGATGTCGTAGGGCCCATATATCATAATATGGGCCTAATTGATTGGCGGTACATACGTCCCAATCATCTCTATCCCAGCAAGACTTTACGGCCGCCGCCGTTAGCAGCCCATTTATTCCGTCAAGATCCATAACAGCAACATAATCAACTTCAGAATATCTTGGATTCTCTCGAATCTCTTTTAAATACCGATTGCGACAATAGGCAAGTCGCTCCGTTCTTTTTGGAAGAGATTCAGATAAATTTCCCAGAGTGATGAAATCAAAATTTTGAAAATCTAATGAAATTCTATTCAACTCTGCAGTCGTAGGATCCTTGCTATCTGACTCAATTAGTAACCACTGTACATTTTTAAACTCTTTAAATGCCTTATCAATTTTCAGTACTTCAGCTGATATGGTGCTGGCGGCATCCTTAACTAGGCCCACTATCAATATTCTGCTATCTATTATTTTTTTCATAGATACTCTCATTTTTTACAATAATTCCATTTGTCTCATTAGGCTATTGGTAACAACTTTCCACGAAAAATTTTGAGTAATAAAGTCTCTCGCTATTCCAGCATTAAGATTAAAATTCTTTTTTTCAATTACCACTTCCAACTGATCAATAAGGCTATCTAAATTCGGGTTAAGTGAGTATTGGTTATTTTCATATATCTTTTGACTCTCAATGGTTAAGGCAAATGATCCGTCAGCGTAATCATCGGTTGCCCCACCTTTAGTCACAATAATTGGGGTTCCCGCTGCTGCTGCCTCCAATGGTGGAAGATTGAATCCCTCCGCCCTATATGGGGACACATAACAATCTGCCGCATTGTATAGACCATTTAGCTGGTTAAGACTTAAATTCTCTGCAATGCAAACAATGCCAGATATTG
>CAIOIX010000195.1 GCA_903858445.1 uncultured beta proteobacterium | reverse complement strand
GGTCAGCCTCTACAGACCTCAGGGGCACATACAAACTTCTTGCTATAATTTACGACTTACCGGGTCGGTAGCTCAGTCGGTAGAGCAGCGGACTTTTAATCCGTTGGTCGCGAGTTCGAATCTCGCCCGACCCACCAGCATTACTACGCCTCGCTCTGCGGGGCGTTTTCATTTGTAGATCCCTGAGAAGACCAGCCTCGCTATTAAGTCCGTTTAAGAATCAGAGTTTCTAGCTTGACACTTGACTCGCCTTTGCATTAGAAGCAAACCATATTTACCCAAACAAAAAATTCCTTCATTTCTGATGGGGTTTCCGTGCTCCTACTTGCTGACTAAATGCAGGGAGTTACTTCATGCAGACTTCTGACCAATCTCAAAATTAGCGAGCTTCTCAAGCGCCTTAACCATTGCAGAGTGATCCCAAGCCTGACCGCCATGAGCTAAACAGGAGTTAAATAATTCTTGTGCAGTAGCGGTATTTGGCAAAGAAACGCCTATCGCTCTTGCACTACTCAATGCCAAATTCAAATCTTTTTGGTGCAATTCAATCCTAAAACCAGGATCAAATGTTCTCTTGATCATGCGCTCAGCATGAACCTCTAAGATTTTAGAGCTTGCAAATCCACCCATCAAAGCCTCGCGGACTCGGGCAGGGTCTGCGCCAGCTTTAGAGGCAAATAAAAGCGCCTCTGCTACCGCCTCAATGTTTAAAGCAACAATAATTTGATTGGCCACCTTGGTAACCTGGCCGGCGCCATTATCACCAACCAAAGTAATATTTTTACCCATCAATTCAAACACAGGCTTAACTGCCTGGAAAACAGATTCTTTTCCGCCAATCATAATAGTTAGGGTTCCACCCTTAGCGCCTACCTGCCCACCTGAAACAGGAGCATCTAAATATTCACAGCCAAGATCATTGATCTTTTTAGCAAATTCTTTGGTAGCAATTGGGGAAATCGAGCTCATGTCAATCACAATCTTGCCCTTAGTTAGGCCATGAGCAACTCCATTCTCACCAAAAAGAACTTTTTCAACATCTGGCGTATCCGGAACCATCGTGATAATAATGTCGGCTTTTTTTGCCACTTCTGCAGGAGTTGCACAAACAACAGCAGCGCTATTTGCAAACTCATCAGGTACCTTGCTACGGGTGTTAATAAATAACTCATGGCCAGCAGCCAGTAAATGGGACGCCATTGGAGCACCCATAATGCCCAAGCCAATAAATCCAAGTTTTAACTTACTCATTCGTGATTAACCTATATTTAATTTGTGCGCTGTCTCGTTTTTTATAGTCAAAGGGGGCGCTAGCGCTTGAGGCGCCCATATTCTTTCAATTGTATTAAAAATGGGTCAGCTTCGCCGGAAGGCTAATTTACCTAATTTCTAGGTGTTTTCGCTTAGTTTTGATGAATATCAATAGATTATTTCGAGATCACTTGATCTAATGATTCTTGAATTCGTAATCGTATTCATCAAAACATATTAATGGTCTCTTTTGAGACCCTGAGACAAACCACTTCAAAAAAGGTAAACATGAAAATTTATCAAGCCATTAACAAAGTTCCAGGCGGAATCATGGTCGTACCCTTATTTATAGGGATGCTGCTCAATACATTTGCTCCAAATGCTTTAAAGATTGGTGGATTCACCCAAGCACTTACAAATCAGGGCTATCCAACCTTCTTAGCTATGTACCTTTTTACCGTTGGTACAAAAATGACACTCAATGCTGCTCCAACTATGCTAAAGCGTGGCTTCGGCATTATGTTTGCCAAAGTGGGTATCGCAATTGCTGTAGCGCTAGCTATCGCCCACTTTTTTGATGGCGATGTTTTAGGCCTCACAACATTAGCGGTATTGGCTGCTATGAATGACACTAATGGCGGTATGTTCTTAGCCTTGACCAGTACATTTGGCAACAAAGAAGATGCAGGCACCTATGTTCCACAAAGCATTGAAACAGGGCCCTTTCTTACCATGTTGGTATTGGTTGGCGCTGGTTTAGCGGTTATCCCATGGATGACTATGTTCTCGGTGATCGCCCCGATTCTTGCTGGTGCAATACTGGGAAATCTGGATAAAGACTTACGTGAATTCTTTGGCTCACATGAGCCAATCATTGTTCCATTTATGGCATTTACACTTGGACAAGGCATCAACCTCTCTGCGGTACTTACAGCCGGTCTACCAGGCATCCTACTAGGGATCTCTGTATTGGTACTTACCGGTATTGTGTGCATCCTAGCTGACCGCTTGTTAGGTGGCTCTGGAGTTGCTGGCGCAGCAGCATCCAGTACAGCAGGAAATGCAACTGGTACACCACAAGCTGTGGCATTAGCAGATCCAACTTTTGCTGCAATTGCACCAATTGCTACCGTACAAGTTGCTGCATCCGTTATTGTTACTGCAGTACTTACTCCGCTATTGACTGCCTTTGTTTACAATAAAAATAAGCGCAAAAATGGTGCAAATTAAGCACTAGTCTTCGCCTCTATTTTTAGTAGTTTTATATAGTGCAAAACCTTTT
This sequence comes from uncultured beta proteobacterium, assembly GCA_903858445.1. Taxonomy (GTDB): domain Bacteria; phylum Pseudomonadota; class Gammaproteobacteria; order Burkholderiales; family Burkholderiaceae; genus Polynucleobacter. Next base: position 19,524 of record CAIOIX010000195.1, on the reverse strand, counting down.
CGTTTTGCACTTTTTTTATTAGGAATTTTTAATGTCTAAACCAAACGTATACATCACACGCAGCATTCCGGAGCAAACTATTGCTGAGCTCAGAAAAACCTGTGATGTCGAAGTAAATCCCCACGATCGTGCCTTAACACGCGAGGAACTCATGAATGCCGTCAAGGGACGTGATGTGGTAATTACCCTCCTCACAGATAACGTTGATGCAGAAGTACTCGATGCGGCAGGTCCGCAATGTAAGATTTTTGCTAACTATGCAGTTGGATTTAATAACTTCAACCTAGATGCAGCTACAAAACGCGGCGTCATTATGACCAACACGCCTGGTGTCTTAGACAAAGCAACGGCTACTCATGCTTGGGCCCTGCTGCTAGCTGCCGCAAAACGCATTTCAGAGTCCGAGCGCTATGTACGTGAGGGTAAATGGCAGGGTTGGTCCCCAATGACATTCATCGGTCAAGATGTGGATGGCAAAACTCTAGGTATTGCTGGTTTAGGCAGAATTGGCACTATGTTTGCCAGGAAAGCATCAGCCTTTGATATGAAGGTCATCTACACCAATGAACAACGCAACCTAGATTTTGAAAAAGATTACGGGGCTACGTTTGTGGATAAGGAGACGCTCTTAAAAGAGTCAGATTTTCTCTCAATTCACTTGCCCTTGACCCCAGAAACAAAATACTATATCGGGGCAAAAGAGCTATCCCAAATGAAGTCTAGCGCTATTTTAATTAATGCAGCGCGTGGTCCGCTTGTAAATGAGAGGGAATTAGTCGAAGCACTGCGCAATAAAGTAATTTGGGGTGCCGGTCTTGATGTGTTTGAAGATGAACCCAAGCTGGCTGAAGGGCTTGATCAATTAGATAATGTCGTTATTGTTCCGCATATTGCCTCTGCGACTCTTGAGACACGACTAGCAATGGGAAAAATTGTGACTGATAATGTTTTAGCAGTACTTAATGGAAAAGCTCCAATCACCTGTATCAATCCTGAAGTCTTAAAAAAATAAGATTGTATAGAACTTATGGCGACTTCAAATCTCGCCCGACCCACCAGCATTACTAAGCCTCGCTCTGCGGGGCTTTTTTATTTTCTAGGAGTTTACGTTCGCTATCAATTCTTCCAATCAATGAAAAATAATGATTGGTATGTCGCATTGGTAATAAATGAGAGGCCCTATCGATGCTATTTAACTCTACTTCAATTACATTAAGTGAGGATGGCTCAGTTGTACTATTTAAATCGATATGCACTATTCGGAGACGTTGCATTAAATTATCGACATACTTTTCAATAAACCATTTATAGATTTTTGGCAAAATCTTAATCAGGGGCAACCCAATTCCCAATACAGCTATCAACGTGGCAAATAAACGAACAATATAATTCGTTATCCAAAATGGTAGGTATCGATTTATAAACGAGGGGCCATTTTTATAATAGTCACGAGCCTCGCTAGACATTGGGTACCCAGTATCGTATTGTGTTGGGAAAGTACCAACAGTATGAAAAGGGCCAAAACTACTGTGCACCTCTTGTAAAGCTTGGCCAAGAAGGTAGATGATTTGCGGATGTAAATCTTGCCGAACTAATACGGAAGTTGTAGTGGCGATAATATTGACATCATGAGGTGGAATATTATTTTCAAAATCAATAATTCCAGCAGGTAAAACTAAATGTCTAAATTGAGGAAATATTTTCGTTAAGGCTTCAGCTCTTGGAAAATTAAGGAGCCTAATTGAAGGATCTCGTAATAACTCTTGTATTGCGGGAATACTAAAGGCGCCAGTAACGATGATCGCATCAACCCTTCCCTCACGCAAAGCCTTTGTAGCTTCGGCACCTGATAGCGCTGACTCTGCTTTTGGAGTACTCGCATCTAAATGAAGTGCCTGAGCGAATCTATGTCGCCCTGCCCCCTCAGGACCAATGGCAATGCGCTTACCTTTAAGAGAATCAAGATCAGGCCATTCTTTTGTGGAACGATAAAAAACCCAATACGGTAAATAGGCGACCTGCCCAAGAGAAACAATGCCTTTTGTTTGGGAGCTATCTAAAGTACCCTCTGATGCAAAGCCGACCTGATAATTTAATTTGTGATCGGTAAGTCGCGCTAGATTTTCTCCAGTACCTTCTGAATTTTCTATCTCCAGAGTAACGCCTGATTGCGCCAGAATTGCTTGGTATTGCTTAGCTATAGGCTCATAAGCCCCATTTTTAATGCCCGTCGTTGCGATAATTTTTTTAGGCGGGGCTGGTAAATAGCGATCTAAAACAACCCAAGTCAGGGATAGGATCGCTAATAATCCAACCAAGCTAAGTAAAAGATAAGAACCGAGCTTTTTAAACATGGATTACCTCAAAAGGAAGTTTAAATTATCATACGCTGATTTTTTTAACCCCATTTAATCCAGCTTGTGAATCGCTACCATTACTAAAAATTAGGTAATATCGACTATATCTAATCTACAAAATCTCTTGGAGGAATCTAGGCTGATTTCCCAAAGAAATATTACCCATTACGACCTGAACGCCGTGCCTTACTATTAGGGTACAAAAGGCCATGATGTTAGTCAGAATATTGCTGCTTTATTAAGGGCAATCAAAACTGAGCCACCATTTTACATTCTTGATTTTGGATGCGGCCCTGGAAGAGACCTGCAAACTATAACTAAGCTTGGTCATGTCGCCATGGGTCTTGAAGGTAGCCAACAAGCCGCTCAAATAGCCAGAACTAAAAGTGGTTGCGAAGTATTGGTGCAAGATTTTTTTAACTTAAATTTGCCAGAGAGCGCCTTTGATGGCATTTTTGCCAATGCCTCACTATTTCATATCCCCAATAATCTTTTGCCAAAAGTACTGGGTAATTTATGGGCTTGCTTAAAACCAAATGGCATTCTTTTTAGCTCAAACCCTCGTGGTAATAATGAAGAAAGCTGGCATGGAGATCGCTTTGGCTCTTATCACGAGCTGGAGGGTTGGAGATCTTTTATGACAAATGCAAAATTCACCGAAGTTGAACATTACTACAGGCCAAGTGGACTGCCATTTGAACAGCAGCCTTGGCGACTACTCCAAGCAAAGACATTCGTAATTCCTCGGATCCCGATATCGCAGGATCCTACTATGCTATGCAAAGAGCAGGTCAAGTAGCAATAGACTTGGCAATCCAAACCAATACGGCAATCGTAACCACTGTTGACGGCAAGATAGTTCGGATCCCTGCTACAGAACTCATCAAACAGCGCCAACTTACGGCCTAAATACCGTTGGTCGCGAGTTGGAATCTCGCCCGTCCCACCAGTAATACGAAGCCCTTGAATGAAATTTCAAGGGCTTTTTCTTTATAGTTCAACTAGTATCTAGCAACTGGCACACTTTTTCCCTAAACATCAGTCCCCAACAAAAGAACTTCAGCAATGAGCACATATCCAAAAATACTAGCGTTTGATGTCTTTGGCACAGTAGTTGACTGGCATGGATCCATCGCGGCTGAAGCCAAAAGACTCAGTCTGCCGGTTGATGTCAATGAATTTGCAACCGCATGGCGAGACGGCTATAAACCAGCAATGGCTAAGGTTCGCTCTGGAAGCCTGCCCTGGACAAAGATAGATGATTTGCATCGCATGGTTCTCGATGAGATCTTGAAGGCATTTAGCATTACCTCGTTGTCAGAATCACAAGTCCGCGAATTGAATCTCATTTGGCATCGCCTCAATCCTTGGTTAGATACCGTCGAGGGCCTGACAAGATTAAAAAGTAAATTTACTATCGTTACCTTATCGAATGGCAATCTTGGCCTGCTTGCAGATATGGCCAAAAATGCAGGGCTTCCTTGGGACTTAATTCTTTCAGCAGAAGTCTTCCGGCACTACAAGCCTGATCCAGAAACTTATCTTGGCGTTGCAGAGACCTTCGATGTTCGCCCTGAACAAGTGATGCTGGTAGCAGCTCACAAAGATGATCTATTAGCAGCACAAGCTTGCGGACTTCAAACCGCCTTCATCGAAAGGCCCCTAGAGTTTGGCCCCAATTACACGCGGAAAGACTTGCATCGCGAAGAATTTACGAATTATCACGCCACAGATCTTAACGACCTTGCAACTCAATTGAGTTGCAAATACTAAGCCTCGTCTCTGCGGGATTTGCTATTGAAAACGGCTGCGGATAGATGCAGGATGGCCAGGTAAGGAAAGTGATTTACCTGTATTCACAATTTTGTCACCGTCTACTCTCAATATCGAAATATCTTGGTCAATAAAATTACCAACGTAGATATAGCGACCATCATTACTGAAAGCAATCCCCTCAGGTAAGCCTCTGACTTCCACTGAGTTACTCAAACTGACTTTCTTGCCATCGATTTTTAAAGCCACAACCTCGGCATTGCGGTTGTAAAAGAAAGCTTCTTTAGAGGAATTACTGCCTTTTAACAGCGCAGTGACCGCCAATTTTCCGGTGGGGCTAATAGCTAAACCTTCAGGGCCATCCCCAACTACGACCTTGTCAATCACACGAGGAGGATTAGCCTCCAAGTCAATAATGCTAACGGTATCGATGTTGCCATCTGCTGCGCCTGCATTCCCATTGTCTGCGGTAATGGCTAATTTCCCATTTGGAGTAAGCGCAATGTTGTATGGCCATAAACCTACAACGACATCATATTTTTTATAAGTAACTTTTTCTCCATCGACATCCAAAAAGGCAACTTTATGACCAGGGAACTTGCTAGCCAAAGCGGTTTTACCATCAGGCTTGAAGATGACATGTGAGACCTGCTCTCCAATCACGACCGTATCAATTAGTTCCACTTTTTTACCAGTAATACGTAATACGCTAATGGAGTTATCAGCACGATTCGCTACCAAGGCCAAATTTCCTACTTTATTAATAGACAATCCTGAGGGCTGATTACCAATCACAATCGTGTCAATCAAGGCTGGCGGCTTTGCTTCTAAATCAATTACAAATAAACGATTGTCTGGCATCTGTTTCCACTTACCATCCACCTCCACTACATTCATTGAATTAGCTACTAAGGCTAAGGTTTCATTCGTATTGATCGCCAAGTTGACCGGTGGTCCACTAATCGTATTCGCTAATGGCAACGAGGCGATGATCTTGGGTTCTAATGGCGAGCTGCCGATATCGATAATTAATACGGAATCCTTGCCAGGGGGGCCAACAATGCCAACGCCCTTATCGCTATAAGTCTGCTTTTCGTCCAAGCCTACTATCAAAAACTGTTTCTTGGTTTGCGCTTGAGCAGAAGCCAAAAAGGAAATTTGCAAGATCAAGGCAAGAGCTAAAAGAGTATGGCGACTGAAGTCATTTATTTTCATGAGAAATCCGATTTTGTGTGATCAAAGAATTAAAGGGTTTGCTGCTGATGTTTAACTTGCATTACTCAAGCCAACTGTCATACCACCGCAAACATAAAGTGTTTGACCGGTAGTAAAACTGGAGCGATCATCTAGCAAATAGGCAGCGGCATGAGCAATATCTTCTGGTTGCCCCATTCTCTTTACTGGAATGTTTTCAATAATTTTGATGGTTTTGGGAGCGTTAGGTGGATTACCAGAGGTAAATAACTCTGTAGCAATGGGGCCAGGTCCAATGGCGTTTACCGTAATACCAAATGGCGCCATTTCAAGAGCCCACGTTCTCGTCATCCCAATCAAGCCGGCTTTTGTAGCCGCATATGCCGTTCGCTCTTCTTTGCCCAGTGCGGCACGACTAGCAATATTCACTATCCTGCCAAAGTTGGCTTGACGCATGTGCGGAAGTAAGGCCTGCGCCAATACCATTGGAGCCTTCAGATTCAATGCATACACAGCATCAAAGTCTTCCTCAATGACATCCTCCAATGCGCCGGGCTTAATCATTCCAGCGTTATTAACCAGTCTCAATACTTGTATGCGACTCGTAATATCTTTTATTAAAACGCTGACAGCCTGGTGATCGGTGATATCGATTTGATGAAATTCTTCGCTAGTTAATAAGCTCAGTGGCGCAGATTTATCTAAATTAATCACTCGATAACCATCATGAGTTAAGCGCACGGCGATAGCCCTACCAATGCCACGGCTAGCACCTGTGATTAGTACATTTTTTTGATAACCCATGGGAACTTCACTTTCAATCATTTTGCTGAATAAAATTTGCCGGCCCTAATCTACAGTAGCGCCAGAAGATTTGACAACCTTTTCCCATTTTTGGGTATCACTTGTAATAATTTTTCCAAAATCTTCGGGCGTGCCTGGTATTAAGGTACCACCAAGATCGGCCATTCTTTTTTGTATTTTAGGATCAGCTAGTAACTGATTGGTTGCGGCATTTAACTTGTCGATGATTTCGCGTGGAGTCCCCTTTGGAGCAGAAATACCAAACCAGGCGCTAGCCTCATATCCGGGAATAGTCTCTGCCACGGTTGGAACGTTTGGTAAAGAGACCTCACGCACAGCTGTCGTCACAGCCAAGGCACGAATTCTGCCATCCTTAATAAAACCAGCAGAAGATGGTAAGTTATCAAACATCACTTGGACCTGGCCAGCAATTAAATCATTTAAGGCTGGTCCAGCACCCTTATAGGGGATATGTGCCATCTTGCAGCCTGTCATCGACTTAAATAGTTCACCTGATAGGTGAATCGAAGAACCACTACCAGAGGATGCCATATTCACTTTTGTGGGGTTGGCTTTGCAGTACGCAATAAACTCCGCAACATTTTTAACTGGTAGTGAATCCGTTACCACCATCACATTCGGCGATCGAATAATCCCGGCAACTGGAACAGTATCATTTATAAAATTGAATGTTAGTGATTTATAAAGCGAAGCATTAATCGCATTAGCAGGATTGGCCACTATTAGCGTATACCCATCTGCCGGAGAGCGAATGACATATTCAGTGCCGATATTATTGCCACCGCCAGGCTTATTTTCGACTATCACTGTCTCCCCAAGCTTTTCTGATAATCCTTGAGAAAAAATTCTCGCCAAAACATCAGTTGTTCCCCCTGGTGAATAAGCAGCAATCAAATGAATTGGCTTAGTTGGATAGTCAGTCGCGCTGGCAGTGCCAGAAATAACACCCAGGAAAGTAAACAGTATTAAAAAATTGTGGGGGATATTCAGCATTGATTAACCTGCCTCAAATAATTATTTTTATGCTGCCAGAATGGAACGGGGGAATAAAAATCAAATCGCACTTCTTTTCCTTGGATTATGGAAACGGCAATGGCTTTCCTGCTGGCGGCATTTCTTGACCAAGGGCTAGCAACATGGCTACTGTTACATACGTCCCACTGACCGCAACTAGATCTACTAACTGCTGCTCACCTAAGATTGCTTTTGCTTTTTGAAATAGGGCATCACTAATTTGATGGTTATTGATCATTTCCATAGAAACATCATAAACAACTGCCTCATCAGGCTTCATATCTCTTGGACGAATCCCATCCTTAAGGTCGTCAGCCACTTGCTGTGGCAAACCTGCTTTGATCGCCAATGGGTAGTGCGCATACCACTCAACTTGGGAGCGCCAGACCTTCCCTTGAATGATGATTGCAAATTCATTAAGCCTGGTAGGTAATGATGTATTAAAACGTAAATAATCTAAAAGACGTTTCATACGCTCTGCAAACACAGGGCTTCTCAACATGATGTTGTATGGCCCACCCAAACCAACGCTAGAAATCTTGATGATTTCCTCGCCCAAAGGCCGAGCATCTGGTGGTAGTTGTTCTAGCGTAATTTGTGGAAAGCGCTTTGGCTCCCCAGGTGCCGGTGGTGTTTGAGCTAAGGCTAGCGATACCAAGCCCAAAGAGATGAGAATAATATGAATAAACCTGACGCTTAATGCCTTCATGTTGTCTCCGAATTTTTTATAATAATTGGATTAAAACTTGCTGCCTACATCAGCCAGCATTGGGAAATATTACCCCAGATCCCCTGCTGATTCCGCTTTCATCTTTTAGAAAGCTTGAATGCATCTAAAACCGGCAAATCATCACAATTGGAGAGTGGAAACCCTAAGAGCGCTCAAGCATTTTGACCAGCGAAAATACAGACTCATTGGTTGGGGTCGGTACTCCATAGCGTTTCCCCAGTTCCACGATATATCCATTTAAGAAGTCGATCTCGGTTTTCTTCTTTTTAGCTAAATCCTGTGCGGTAGAAGAAACTTGCGTAACCATGGTGGTTGCAATTAATTGATTAGCCTGTTGTGCTTCTGCGTAACTAATTTCAACTCCTTCAGAGGATGAAATTACTAGAAACTCTTTGGTGATGTCATCAACCAGTTTAAGAATTTCGGGAAACTTCACCATCTCGCCATAAGAAATTTGACCAATACCAGAGATGGCATTAAAGGTGCAATTGACCAGAAACTTCAGCCACATTTCTCTTTTGATATTCGGTGAAATAGGGCATGGGACATCAGAATCTTCAAATAAAGTAGATATCTCGGCTAGATTTTGAGGGTCTTCAGGCGATTGGTTTCTGATGCTTCCAATATATAACTCACCTCTGCCATGATGCTTCACGGTTCTATCACCAACCATCCCAGATGCTACGTAGACGACTGCAGGATAAACTGAATTAGAAATAATCTTTGAGGCTATATCAACATTCGCCACACCATTTTGCAAACTCAGAATGACCGCTTTACTTGGTAAGAGCGATTCAATCTCTCGAACAGTCTTTTCAGTGTCTAGAGACTTCACACTCAATAAAACCAAATCTGCGTCAGCCAAGCTTGAAATATCGCTACTGGCTTTTAGAGTGACTACCTCCTGAAATGATTTGCAATCCATTTCCAAGCCAAGCCGATTAATGGCATCTGCTCGAGTAGGTCTTGCAATCAAAGTGACATCATGCCTAGCTCTTGCCAACATGCCGCCAAAGTAGCACCCAACTGCACCAGCACCTAGTACGTATATTTTTTTATATTTTCGCAATGAATTCCGAACCAAGAATAAATTATTAATCTGGTTTTAGATTTCGAGCACGAATTACCTGTGCCCACAGTTCTACTTCATTATTCACAAACGCCTTAAATACGTCTGGCGAACTTCCAACCAAGTCGATACCATTAGCGGCGACCTTACTCTGCATTTCTGGAGATTTCAAAGCCTTATTAAAATCCTGAGAGATTTTAAGCACGTTAGCATCGGACATCGCTTTATTTGCAAATATTCCATACCAAAGTGTTATTGAATACCCTGGAATTGCAGCCTCAGCTACAGTAGGCACCTCTGGTAAAGCATTACTACGTTTTGCCGTCGTAACGGCTAAAGCTTTAACTTTTCCTGCTTGAATATTTGGCAAACTCACTGGTAACCCAGGGAAATATGTCTGAACATCTCCAGCCATCAGCGCATTCAAAGCCAATGCTCCACTGGTAAACGGAACATGGGTCATAGTGATTCCAGCCCTGGAATTAAATAGCTCTACAGCCATATGATCGGCATTACCTATGCCAGAAGAACTAAAGTTAAGTTGATCAGGTCGCTTCTTTGCATATTCAATAAATTCCTTGAGATTTTTAACTGGAAGGTCTTTATTCACAATCACGACCAATGGCATTGAAGTAATTTGACTAACTGGCTTGAGATCCTTTTTCAGGTTGTATCCTAGTTTTGGATAAAAGGAGGCGCTGATAGTAATGGCATTTTGAGCAATTAATATCGTGTGATCGTCCTCTAAGCCAGAAACGTATGAGGCAGCTACATTTCCTGCTGCTCCTGTTTTGTTGTCGACAATAACTGGCTGACCCCAAATCTCAGACAAAGCCGGCGCTATTGTCCTGGCAACCAAGTCCATACTGCTTCCAGGGCCTAGCCCTGAAATAATTCTGACTGGCCGATTTGGCCAAGGGGCTTTAGTAGATTGGGCCATGCTGTAACTTGCAGTAATCAGTAGCGCACAAGTTATTGCTGCATTCTTAATGTATCCCATACATGTCTCCAGTAAATCAACAGTTATTTAAAAGGGCAGGTCTTTTTCTTGTCCGGATTCTTTTGCAACTTCTATCAAACTTGCTTGAGTATCTTCCGGTAAAAGCAAACCTAATTCACGATTTCGGATATCAGCCTGATTTTCCATCTCGCCTGGGAAGTAGACTTGCTCGTGTCCTGTGGCCAAAGGAACATCCTTTAAAGAGTGGATGTACTCATCGATACGTTGCTCAAATTCTGCAAGGGGTTGAAATGCTGCTACATCCATTGAAACAATAAAGTGCCCTGCTCCGCTACGATTTACAGGGTCATATGGTCCATGTACTTGGTCTAAGAATGAACTCCCTGAGAGAACCCCAGAAAGAATGTCCACCATTACCCCCATTACATAGCCCTTATGCCCCGCCATCGGTAGAATAAAACCTTCGATAGCTGCTTGGGGATCGGTAGTGGGACGACCTTCTTTATCAATCGCCCAATCATTTGGAATACTTTGACGACGCTGTTGAGCGAGGTAGATTTTGCCGCGCGCTACGCCTGAATTAGCCATATCCATGACTACTGCCCCATGCTTTCCAGCCGGAACGGCAATAGACCAAGGATTTGTGCCAATCTTCTTTTGACGACCACCCCATGGGGCCATATTTGGTCCTGCATTGCTCATTAAGATTGAGATGCAGCCATTTTGAGCGCCCATACGTGTGAAGTACATGCATGTTCCAAAGTGATTGGAATTTCTAACGGAAACGATTCCGACGCCATGATTCTTTGCGCGTTTAATTGATTCCAGCATTGCGCGTTTAGCTACCACTTGCCCAACTCCGTCAGCTCCGTCCATTACGGCGATGGCTTTAGAGTCGACTATCAGGGAAGTATTAGTAACCGACTTCATAGCACCCGATCTCAAGCGAGCGTAATACCAAGCTAATCGCAAAAGTCCATGAGATGCATGCCCCCATAGCTCAGCTTGAACTAAAGTATCAGCCGCAAGAAATGCATCCTCTTCAGACAAACCAGTGCTTATATAAACTGCTTTAGCAAACTGCGTTAACTGTTCGTGAGGAATATAAGATGTAGAAGTATTCATAAATTATTGATGGGAAAACAGCAATTGGCCAGGGGTATCCATACGGGCGACTAATATAGAACCGCTATCTGATTCAGTAATAAATAGATCTTGGTTATCCTTACCTCCAAACGCGAGATTGGTCGTCATTTTTCCCGCACAAGAATTAATCCGTAGTATTGGTTCGCCCTGTGGAGAAAATTTCCACACTGCCCCCAAACCAGCATGAGCCACATAGAGATTGCCAGCCTGGTCCAAAGCTAAACCATCAGGGCCGGAGCCTCCTGACATTTGAATAAAATTGCCCGCCCTAGTAATAGAGCCATCTGGCAAGATCATTGCGCGCCAAATATTATTCGATCTAGTGGCTGCTACATAGAGAAAATTTTCACTAGCACTTAAAACAATGCCATTCGGACTGGGTACATTACTGAGAAGACAGGAAAGTTGACCTTTATTGTCTAGACGGAATACGCGGCCACTGGGATCTTGTAAACCAGTTTGACCTTGATCTGTGAAATACAAATCACCAGACTTTGAAAAGACTAAATCATTTAAACCCTTGAAAGACTCGGTCCTGTATCGCTCGATGAACGGAGTAATTGTTCCCGCAACAGGATCAAGCAGCATCAAGCCATTCTTATGGTCAGCGACAAAGATGCGGCCATCGCGATGAATCTTCAAACCATTTGGTTCGCCATCATATTCAAGCACCAAGGCAACCGCCCCTTGAGGGCTGACACGATAAATTTGACCAAACGCTATATCTACAAGAAATAGATTTCCGTCACGATCAAAAGAGGGTCCCTCAATAAAGCAATCAGTCTTTAGAGTTCCTTTGCCGGCTTGCAGTCTCTCTGCGGAAATCTGGCCAGGTTTGCGAAAACCGTCAGGAATACGAGCAAAAACCTCAGTCCCTAATATGGGAGGCGCTGAAAACATCTTATCTCCGTTACTTTTTATAGTTGTGATGAATCTCTAAGAGAATATTACTCCAAGCTTGCATTACGGCAACTTATCAGTCGGGCTGAATATTTCCCTTTTGGATGACTTTCGCCCACTTATCTTGTTCGGACTTTTGGAACCTAGCAAACTCCTCGGGAGTAGAGCCTACGGCAAAGGTGCTTAATTGATCAAGACGCTCCCTCACATCGGGCATTTTCATAATCTTGGCAATCTCTGCCGATAAACGCTGCACAATTTCAGGTGAGGTTCCCGCCTTCACTTCCAGACCATACCAAGAGGAAGCCTCAAATCCAGGCAGCACGCTTTCAGAAACCGTTGGAACGTTTGGATAAGAAGGCAATCTTTTTGCTGTGGTTGTTGCAATAATTTTCAGCTTGCCCGATTGAATATGCTGGGTTGATGTCAGTAATGTGTCGAACATCAAATTCACCTGACCAGCCAAGACATCACTAATCGCTGGAGCGGTCCCCTTATATGGCACGTGAACCATATCAACATTAGAACGTAGCATAAACATCTCGGGAACTAGATGAGAAGATCCACCATTTCCAGCGGAAGCAAACGTTAACTTTCCTGGATTGGCTTTTGCGTAAGCCAATAATCCAGCTAAGTCACCGTAAGGGGCATCTACTCTAGTAACAATCGCGATTGGCACTGTCACCAACAAAGATACCGGGACAAAATCCTTATTAACGTCATACGATAACTTCTTATACAAGCCTGGGTTAATACCATTTGTGCCAATAGAAACCATCACCAAAGTCTGACCATCGGCTGGCGCTGCTAGGGCGGTCTGCATGCCAATTGCGCCATGAGCGCCCGCCTTATTTTCTACGTAAATGGGCTGGCCCAAAGCATCGCCTAACTTGTTTGAAACCAACCTCGCCATCACATCCGTAGGCCCTCCCGCCGGAAAGGGAACAATCATTTTTAGCGGGCCATTCGGATAAGCTGAAAAAGCAAGGCTACTAATCAATATAAGGGGCAAGAGCAGAATGCACTTCATATAGTTACTTTGGAATAGGTGCAATTAAAATATGGCCAGTAGAAGATTCCGTCATCACAAGAGACAGTCGATCAGGAGTAAAGCAAACATTGGTGACGGTTTGACCAATGGGAGTCTTGATATAAGCCATTAATTCACCACGCTTATTCAGTTGAAAGACTCCTCCCAGGCTAGCGTGGGCTACGTAGAGATTATCTTGCTCATCTAAGGCTAGGCCGTCAGGTCCACTCGTTCCAAAAAAAGTTTGGAACGTTCCCACTTTACCAGTTGCAAAACCAGCAAAGATTGGCATACGCCATACATTATTTGCTCTAGTGGCGGCGACAAATAAAAACATGCCAGCACTATCAAATACCAAACCATTTGGACTGGGTACATTGTTGAGGACTACATGGAGGGTGCCGCTTGGCTCTAAGCAATAGACTTTTCCAGATGGGTCATGCAAACCTGTTTGCCCTTGATCCGTAAAAAATATATTACCCTTGCCATCCAAGATTAAATCATTCAGACCCAAAAAATGCTGATGACTATTCTCGGGGCCAGACAGCACTGTTTCTAATAATTTTGTACTCGGGTTTAATCTCAGCAGACCCTGCTTGTGATCTGCAATCCAAATCTGACCTTCTTGGTCTATTGCTAAACCATTCGGCCAGCCGTCATATTGAATGACCAGTTCCCAATTTTTATCTGGGGAAATTTTAAAAATTCGGCCATAAGGAATGTCTGTGACATATAAATTTCCCTTGGCATCAAAGACGGGCCCCTCTAAGAAACTATCGATTAACTGACCTGGCTTATTGATCTTAGCCCATTGGTTTTCTTGGGCAACCCTAAATGAATCCGGAACGGCAGACCAGATACTGGCCTCAATGATTTTGGGTGCTTGAAATTGAAGATTCCACATAACGATTCATTATTCCGCAGTTAGACCAGCTTGTTTGACGGCAACACCCCACAACTCAGATTCTTTTTGTATGAATTTTTTGAACTCAGCGGGACTCACAGCTCCAGGTTCAGCGCCTAGTTTAGTCAAGCGCTCTCTTAACTCAGGATCAGATAAGCCTTTTTTAACCTCTGCAGCCAATTTATTAATTACAGTTGTCGGCGTCCCCTTGGGAGCTGCTAAACCAAACCAATTAGAAACAGCGTATGTTGGCAAACCAGCCTCCTTAAATGTCGGAATCGTTGGAATGGTAACTAACCTTTTTGACCCCGTAGTAGCCAACCCCCTAATCTTGCCGCCTTCAATTTGAGGGATAGCAGTTGGGGCCGCCGTAATGATAAAGTCAACCTGCCCTGATAGGACAGCTAACATAGCCTCACCAGCCCCCTTATACGGGACATGAGCAACCTCTATTTGCGCTACATACTTGAAGAGCTCAGCCGATAAATGCGTAGAGCTTCCAGCGCCACCAGAACCATAGTTCAGCTTTCCTGGATTTACTTTTGCATAAGCAACTAAGGAGGACAATGATTTGAATGGGGAGCCTTCCGGAACAACTAAAACTACTGGCGTTTGAGTAATGATGGCAATCGGCTCTAAATCATTTGGGTGGTCCCAAGGCAATGACTTAAATAAAGATGGCAAGATGGCATACGTGGTGTCATTTGCCAATAACGTGTAACCATCTGGCGGAGCCTTAGCAACAAAATTGGTTGCAATCGTACCTGAGGCCCCCACTTTATTTTCTACATAAAAAGATTGCTTCATCTGCTCAGTGAGCTTTTGTGCGATCTGTCTTGTTGAAAAATCAGCCGTACCACCAGCGCTGTACGGCACAATAATTTTTACAGATCTATCTGGATAGCTTTGTGCCATGCATGCGCCACATACCATCGATCCAATTACAGCAATCCAGTAATGGATAAATTTACTATTCACTTATATCTCCGAATATTTTTTTAATAATGAACTGAGCCATTTTCTACAAATTCTGATATCTCTTCTGAACTATAGCCAAGTTGACTCAGAATTTCTTGAGTTTGCTCACTAAATTTTGGTGGGTTATGACGAATACCCAACCTTTTGCCATCCATCATCAATGGCAACAAGGGTGTTGTGGTTTCTTGACCTGCCTTTGGTCCGTCGGTAATGCGAATAGGGGCTAAGCCGCCAGTAGCAAGCAAATGAGGATCTTCAAATAACTGCTCAGGTCTCGTAATAGGCGCAAACGGCAACCCATGTTTCTCAAATACATCACTAATATGCTTTGCTGTGAATCCCACTAAACGCTTTCTTACTTCTGGAATGAGTGTTGATCTTGCCTCTACGCGCTGGTTATTCTGCCCAAGATTGGGATCAGCATATAAATCTGCAAAGCCAAAGGCATCGCAGAATATTTTCCATTGAGTGTCTGATACCACTGCCAAGAAAATCTTTTCTCCACCGGCCACCTCAAACACGTCATAAATAGCCCATGCAGATATCCGACTTGGCATCGGCTTGGCCGCCTTACCAGTTACTGCATATTGCATCATATGTTGGCCAACCAAAAATACATTGCTCTCAAACAGTGCACTTTGAATTTCTTGTCCTGCGCCTGTTACATCCCTTTGCCTCAAGGCAGCCATCACTCCGATAGCACCGAAAACGCCGCCCATAATGTCATTTACTGAGGAGCCAGCGCGCAGTGGTCTATCCTCAGGCCCCGTCATGTAAGCCAATCCCCCCATCATCTGCACCACTTCATCCAACGCAGTACGGTGATCGTATGGGCCCGGCAAAAAACCTTTATGAGAAGCGTAAATCAATCGAGGATTAGTTTTTTTCAGAATGTCGTAATCTAAACCTAGTTTTGCCATCACTCCAGACTTAAAGTTCTCACTAACGACATCAGCTGTTGCAATCAACTTTTTGACAATTTCAATTCCTTCTGGCGACTTCATATCAAGCGCAATACTTTTTTTATTACGATTAAACATTGGAAAGAACCCGGCACCAGAGCCTAATAGCTTTCTGGTTTTGTCTCCGTCGATAGGCTCTACCTTGATCACTTCAGCGCCCAAGTCCGCCAAAATCATTCCACAAGTTGGGCCCATCACCATATGGGTAAATTCAACTACCCGAATGCCTGCATATGGAAGTGTTTTGTTAATACTCATCACCCGCCCCACTGTGTTGCAGGCATAAATCCCTTTGGCGCTCCAGCTTCAGGGACCATTCCGTAAATAATTTCAGAAGGAACGCCAGCCTGCAAAGGCTTGCGCGCCTCAAATAGCAAATCTAAATTGATGCCTGTTTTAATGCCCATTGCTTCAAACATAAATACCAAATCTTCAGTAACCACATTGCCTGACGCACCTGGAGCATACGGGCATCCACCCAAACCGCCCATAGATGAATCGAATGAAGTAACACCCTCTTCATATGCGGCCAAGCAATTAGCTAAGCCCAAGCCGCGCGTATTGTGTAGATGTGCCGCCCCTGCTTTACTACCAATGGCAGCCTTTAGTCGTCGAAATAATCTTTTGATTTGTGCAGGGTTTGCATAGCCAGTAGTATCTGATAAGCCAGACTCATCTGCTCCAGCATTGATTGCCTGCTCCGCCATCCAAATCACTTCATCCTCAGGCACTAAACCTTGTATGGTGCACCCGAAAGCGGTTGCTATTCCGGCCTCTACTTTGACCTCTGGAGCAAATTCTTTACGGTACTGTGCAATCTTTTGAACTTCCTCGATCATCTCTTCACGCGTTTTACGCACATTCGCCAAGGAGTGAGCTGCGCTAGCTGATACAGGAATGGTGAGTTTATGTACTCCAGCTTCGATTGCAGCTTGAGCTCCACGTAAATTGGGAACTAAAGCCATTACCGTCAAGCCTGGGAGCGTCTTAGCATGTCGCACGACTTCCGCAGTATCTGCCATCTGAGGTAGTAATTTAGCCGGAACGAAAGAACCTACCTCAATTTCCCGAACGCCTGCTTTATACAAGGCATCAATCCAGGCATTCTTTTCCTCAGTGGGCATGATTGACTTAATGGATTGCAACCCATCTCTTGGACCCACTTCACTGATCAAAACATCTATTGACGCCGAATTCATGTTGTTCTATCCTATAGAATACTATTCTATTATTAAAGCACATCAACCATACCCTGTCTATGCCAAGAAAATCTACCAAAGAGAATGACGGGAAAATCCCCATGTCAGATGCAGGGGTGGCTGCTGTAGATAAAGCGCTTGCCATCCTCCGGCTCTTTACCTCGGAAAGCCCTGAGCTGTCCCTCATTCAAATATCTGAAGCTACAGGGCTATATAAAAGTACTGCCTTACGTATGCTGGCCTCTCTAGAAAATTCCCTTTTAGTGCTTAAGCGATCTGATAGCATTTATGTACTTGGTCCTAGCATTGCCACCCTGAATGCTGCATATCAACATCATGAATCTCTTGAGACCCTAGTGATGCCTATATTAAGAAACTTGACCAAATCTACCAATGAAAGTGCTGCATTCCATGTACGCCAGGGCAATAAACGTCTGTGCCTATATAGAGTGGACTCTGAGCAAGCACTTAGAGATCACATCAAGGTAGGTGACCTACTGCCAATAGATAAGGGTGCTGGTGGAAAGGTGCTGCAAGCGTTTGAAGGTGCCAAAGGTAAGGGTTCAGCGCAGATTAGAAAAAACATGGTTTTGACCATATCCGGAGATAGAGTAAAGGAGATTTCTGGCATATCTTCCCCAGTCTTCAATTCTGAAGGACTCATAGGCGTCATTACCCTCACAATGCCCACTTACCGCTTTGATCCTAAACAGTCAAATCTCGTTAAAGCAAGCGCAAAAAAACTAACAGTACTTTTAGGTGGCAAATTTGATTGCTCGCTTACTTAATTCAGAATCATCCATAGATGCTTGGCTTGTAGGTAAATAGCCAAATAGCGGCAATTTAATTTTTATCACCAACTTTGCCTGCTGAAATGTCCATGATTAAGCGTGACAGCAAATACATTCTTGGGGTGATGGAACTGACCAATATATATTCATCGTCATTAGAGTGGGCACCAAAGCCTTGGACACCCATACTCTCAATCACTGGATTTTGAGTATCTAGCGCAGCAAACGCAGCATCTGTTCCACCGCCGGCAGCTACCGTTCCTAAAATCAAGTCACGCCCAAGCTCCGAATACACTTTTTTTGCATATTCGGCCATTTGCAAAGACTGTGGACTGGTCACCAAAGGTGGGCGGCGGCGCTCAAAACCAAGCTCTACTTTGGCATCAGGTATTTGCTGCGTTTTGACACGCTCTCGCACTTTATTCTCCACCACATCAAAATCTTCTTTTTTCATCACGCGAACATCGGCAGTGGCAAACGCAATGGAGGGTATGACATTTCGATTAGTACCAGCAGTTGCTAAAGTCCAGTTCATTTTGATCCCCTCTTTAGGATCAGACAAATCACGCATTTGTTGAATCTGAAATGAGAGCTCATCCAAGGCATTGCGCCCCAACTCGGGAGCAGCACCGGCATGCGATGCCTTACCAGTAATATTCAAATTGACCGCTGCAATCCCTGCCGTAGTAAGTGCAATGCGATCTGACTTTGCTTGAGATGCCTCACATGAAAAAGTGACATCATGCTCTGCGCCTAGTTTGGAAAAATAGGCTCGCGCAGCTGGTGAACTAATTTCCTCGTCTCCATTAATCAGAACGGTAACTTTTCCATACTCATTAAATTTCAACTTTCTCAAGCTATCCATAGTATGCAAAATCAATGCTATTCCTTGCTTATCGTCCGATATACCAAGACCGTAAGCCCGATCTCCATCAACTCTAAAGGGCTGCTTAGCTAACATACCCCTCAGATATACGGTGTCCATATGGGCAATCAAGAGTATTTTCTTTTTGCCTGCCCCCTTAAATTCAGCCTTAACCATGCGGCCTGGCTTGTCAGGTGTATCGTGCATTCGATACATATCTTTGCCTGGCTCGATAAACTCCACCTGCCCACCAAGCGCTTTAAGTCTGTTAAATATCAGCAGTGATATCTTATCCAGCCCTTCACGATCTCTGCTGCCAGACTCAATAGATACTAATTCTTTTAAAGTAGTCAAATAAGGCTTTTGCTCTCCCTCAACCACTGAAAATATAGGCTCTTGTGGAGCGGCCATGCATATTCCAGAAGTGCCGATTACGGCGCAAAAAACCAAAAAGCGTTTTTTCATTTACCCCTCCGATTGATGATCAATTGATCATACATAAAATGATCTTGTAGTGCCATATAGGAAATATGATTCAACGCTTACCAGCACCTCTTTGAGACTCATATATCGCTGCTCAATCAATCCAAGTGGGGTATTGATGCATCACCGAATGAAATAGTTCAGATTCAGTAAATTGATTTAACCATTTTTTTGTCAAGGTGAATGGCAATTCTTCAAACCCTTGCGGATTGACCATCGCAAACTGCCTCATGAATGGAAAAATAGCGACGTCCACCCAAGTCATTTTGCTGCCCAACAAATACTGGCTAGACCGTAAAGCAGCCTCCATTGGTTCAAGCATGAGTTCGATTGCGTCGCCGAG
>CAIOIX010000194.1 GCA_903858445.1 uncultured beta proteobacterium | reverse complement strand
TTTAAAAGCGCAAAAGACCTTCAGGAGACTTGTAAACACGTGCCATTAGAGCGCTTGTTAATCGAGACGGATTCACCCTATTTAGCTCCCATTCCGTATCGTGGCAAGATTAATGAACCCGCCTGGGTAGCAAAGGTTGGTGAATTTGTAGCTGACTTGAAGGGTATCTCGGTAGAGCATCTTGCACTTCAAACTTCAGAGAATTTTTTTCAATGTTTTCAAATAAATAGAGTTAATTAATGAAGTTATTTATTAAGTTAACTTTATTTCTTATTGTTGGTTTTTTGGCTGTTTCGAGTCATGTTTCAGCACAAACAGATGATCAAATAGCTAGCTTTGCAAAAGCAGCCAAATTTGACGACCTTTCCGAGGTTAAGCTCCTAATTAAGGCCGGCATTAGTCCAAACTCGATGGATCCGAAAGGAAATACCATGCTTTTTCTGGCGGTTAAAGATAACTCCTTGAAAGTTATTGATTATTTAACCAATTTGCCTGGCACTGAGATCAACCTACCAACCAAAAATGGTGAAACTCCGTTAATGATTGCCGCCATTGATGGCAATCTACCAATCGTTAAGTATCTTGTTTTGACCAAAAAAGCAGAAATAAATAGTGCTGGATGGACTCCATTGCAATATGCCTGCACCAAAGGACATCTTGATGTAGCAGAGTTCTTGGTTGCCAACGGGGCAAAGGTGAATGCGCTAAGTCCAAATAATTCAACGGCACTGATGATGTCCGTAATGTCGGGAAACGAATATCTTGTGAAATTCCTTTTGGATAATGGATCCGATCTTAAAATGCGTAATCAACAAGGGCTCACAGCGATTGATTTTGCAATTATTTATGAGAAACCATGGATAGGTGAAGGCCTGAAGTCTAGGTGGCAGAAACTCTATAAAACACCATATTTAGGTGCTTCAAGCTAGATACGGGGAAATAAGCATTAAATGTATCTGCGTATAATCATTATTATGTCAAACAAGAAAACAATCTAAAAACCAAAACAAAACAATCTATGGATTTCAGCATCTTCTCCAACCTGCCAAGTTTTAGCACCCTGTTTACTGAGATCAATGCAGATATGGGAAATAGCCAGATTTGGTTCATCATCGTTGCGGCCTGTCTCATGCTAACGATCCATGGGGTCGCCGTTTTGGGAATTGCTGGAGCATTTCATGCTCTTGATCGACATATGCAAGACAGGAAGATCTATGGAGCCAACTTCCTATCTTATTTCATAGCAATTTTATTAATTGTCGGAAGCCATCTGAGCGAAATCGTCGCCTGGGCTTACCTATGCGTAGCATTAAAGGTTTTCCCTACTAACCCTCAAACTTTCTACTTTGCCGGCGAAATGTACACCACCGTAGGGTATGGCGATTACAACTTATCTGAGCATTGGCGGATTCTGCCAATCATTATTTCGTTTTCGGGTATCTTTGCCGTATCCATGTCAGGCGCTGCAATGTATTCGATGATGGGAACCTTGTTGGGGCATTCCAGTCAAAAAAATAGCGCCAAAGCAACTCCCTAGACACTTAGCTTGGGCTTATTGGGTTCTTTTGTTTAAAAACTAATTCGAGAACCCGTCCACTTGCTTCTTGTGAGCGAATTCTGCCAGGAAGCCACTCTAAATCTTTGGCTAGCCAGATATCGACCTGCCGTTTGTAGGGGTCATTTTCACGCTGAATTAAACCGTAATGCCTCGTTATTGACTTTCCTAGACTAGGGACATCCTCTGATAGGGTCTCCCCATAACTTTTGAATTGCCACATTTCCAGAGTGTTGTAGTCAACGACTGGAACGGCTCGAATGGTTCCTGCCTCATCTATCTTTCCATCTCCGTTGAGTAGCGAGGCAAATTGAAACATCAGACTAAAGCGATCCTGAGTGCCCGGTAACAATTCTGGAGTGAAATCAGGCTTTTCAGAGAAGAACATCTGCCCTCCCCCTTTTTCATCTCGATCAAAACGAGAATAGCGAGGTGAATTTGTACCTCGTTGCGTCCAATAAATAGTGGGGGCTAAACCATAAGCATCAACTGATCCTCGGGATTCAAAAACAAATGGGCCGATAAAGGCATAAGGGATATTGATATAAAGTCTGTAATTACTGCCATCAACAATCCATTGAAGTTCACCCGTTTGATATTTCTGGCCATCAACATAAGCGTCGTAATACAAAATACCGGACTCTGGTAATTTAAATGCTTGACCTCTCTGGTCAAGTGACCCACCCTGCCCAGAAGACTGGCTCTCTAGTGAGCTACTTGAATCTGAAGAAATGACTGGCCTCTTTTTAGAAGTTTTAGCCAGGGCAATTTTCTTGGGAAGCTCCGCAAGTAAGTTCGCCTTGATCGATAGATCGTCATAAATTACGCTGGGGAGTGAAGGCGATAAAAAAGGGAGGCCGAAGAAAAGGATGAAGTGCCCAAAAATAGAGAGCACTAGCGCAGCCAGAATAACTCGCAGCGATCTACTGCTAAGGGATTTTTTCTTCACCATAAATCCGCTGCTATATAAGACTTAAGAACTTGCAAATAAGAGTACGCTTAGGAAGGGATAAATTCGAGTATTTCAGGAAGATATTTTGAATAGTCGGCGATACCGTGGTCGCTGCCCTCTAGAACTAAATGTTGAGCGCCTGGATAGAAATCCACCATCTCCTTCCAGTCGAGCAATTCATCGCCCTTGGCAGCCACTAAAAAAAATCTCTTTGGACTGCTAATGGCATTAATTTGTAGAGCATTTAGCTCATCAATATACTCAGGACGAAAATCAAATGGTTCATCGCTATCATAGCCCGTCATTAGACCTACATGGGGTGCCAACTCTCTAGGAGCCCTCACTGCGGGATTTAATACAACAGCCTTACAGCCATACTTTTCAGCAAGAAAGTTTGCATAAAATCCACCGAGAGAAGACCCAAAGATGACCATCTTATCTGCCTTTGAGCCTTCAATATGGCGCATAACCATCTCCATACTTTCTTTGGGGGAAGCTGGCAACTGTGGGCAATACCACTCAATGGGATTGGCAATGCTGGAGAGCGCCTTTAAGGCCTCTCCAGTCATTACGGCCTTGCTTGATCTTGGGGACGATCTAAATCCGTGAAGATAGACAACGAGCAAGGAAGCCATAGATGTGCTTAGGCCTTTTGACCGATCTCAAAGTTAGCCATCATTTCAAGTGCTTTAACCATTGCAGAATGATCCCAAGCCTTACCGCCATGTGCCGCACACGAATTAAACAGCTCTTGTGCAGTTGCTGTATTTGGCAAAGAAACACCCAATGCGCGAGCACTATTAAGAGCGAGGTTTAAATCTTTCTGATGCAGTTCAATTCGGAACCCTGGATCAAAAGTGCGCTTAACCATGCGCTCACCATGAACCTCCAATATTTTTGAACCAGCAAATCCGCCCATTAAAGCTTGGCGAACTTTTGCAGGATCGGCGCCCGCTTTAGCGGCAAACAATAAAGCCTCTGCGACAGCTTCGATATTTAAAGCAACGATAATTTGGTTTGCTACTTTAGCGGTTTGACCATCTCCATTGCCGCCAACTAAATTAATGTTTTTGCCCATTAACTCAAAAATAGGCTTAATTTTTTCAAATACTTTTTCATCGCCACCAACCATGATTGATAGAGTTGCATTTTTAGCGCCCACCTCACCACCGGAAACCGGCGCATCGATATAGTCACATCCAAGAGCATTAATTTTCTTTGCATATTCTTTGGTAGCGATTGGAGAAATAGAGCTCATATCCACAACGATTTTGCCTTTAGATAAACCAGATGCAATGCCGCCATCACCAAAGAGAACGCGCTCAACATCGGGCGTATCCGGAACCATCGTAAAAATGATGTCTGACTTTTGAGCAACTTCAGCTGCGCTAGCACACTGAATAGCTGATGATTGCGCAATCTCGGGAGCAATCTTACTGCGGGTAAATACATAAACTTCATGCCCAGCCTTCACCAATTGACCCGCCATTGGCGCACCCATGATTCCAAGACCTACAAAACCTAACTTTAATTTATTGCTCATGTGTCAATACCTTATTAATTATGCAAATACGAAAGAACCAAACTGGTTCATTGCCGACTATTTTAATACTTGTGGGTTAATACAGGTTTGCGGCGCCCCGCCAGCCAAAACGCTAATCACATTGTCAGTGGCAATTTTTCCCATTGCCAAGCGAGTTTGCGTTGTTGCGGAGGCAATATGCGGAACAATGACTACATTATCTAAATCAGCCAAACCCTCGGCTAACTTTGGTTCGTCTTCGAACACATCCAAGCCTGCGCCAAAAATGACCTTGTTCTTCAACGCCTGCACCAAAGCCTTTTCATCAACAAGCGGTCCACGAGCAGCATTAATCAAAATTGCCGTTGGCTTCATTTTGGCTAACTCGGCTTCGCCAATATAGTATTTTGTCTCAGGTAATAATGGCAAATGCAAGGAAAGATAATCGGACTCTTTTAACAAGGTCTCCTTGTCAACAAAGCGCGCACCAAATTCCTTTTCAAAGTCAAAATCACGCTGTTCGTTGGTGTAAATAATCGGCATATCAAAAGCAGACGCTTTTCTAGCAAACTTTTTGCCGATCCGACCTAGGCCGGCGACGCCCAAAGTTTTTCCATCCACATCCTGACCAATAAATGCCATTGGTGCCCAACCTTCCCATTTATTAGCTCGCACATACCTTTCGGATTCAGAAATTCTCCGTGCAGTTGCGAGCAATAGGGCCCAAGCATGGGTAGCAGTTGCGTCATCAAGAACGCCTGGGGTATTAGTCATTACAACCCCCCTTTTTGTGGCAGCATTCAAATCAAAATTGTTAAAGCCAACCGCATAATTTGCAACGATTTTGCATTGTGGGCCTGCGGCATCTAAAACTTCCCCATCAACCGCATCTGTTAATAAAGTAATAATCGCATCCCTGCCTTTAACTGCATTAAGCAATTCTTCTCGAGTCAATGCGCGATCAAGTTGATTTACCTCAACATCATGAACTTTACGCAATTCTTCAATAGTCTCAATGGGAATCATGCGCGTGATAAATACGTTGGCTCTTGCCATTTCCTACTCCTAATAAAAGAAAAATGCGCAAGCCAGATAGGCATGCGCGATTAAATACTGAGACCTGAATCTACCAGGCCATCAAGAAAGGTGCCGTCTTACTTATTTTCTGTTTTATTTTTGTTTCTGCGATAAATGAATGCAGTCAAAATAGGCGTTAAAACTGCCGTCACAATTACTGAAGCAGCAACTTGCACAGTAGCAATTGGAGCGATAGCGGCAAAACTTGGGTCGGCCAGCGCAACTGCTTGCGGCGTACCAGTTGCGTTACCAGCAGTACTAGAAGCCGCCGCTCCCGCAACCCCAGAACCACCAAGTAAGCGATCAGCAAGAATACAAACGATTCCAGTGATAACCAAAACAGAAATTCCAAGAAAAATACCCGGCAAACCAGCAGTTGTAACAGCCGTAAGGTTGATGCCTTGACCTAAAGTAAATGCCATAAATGGAACAATGATAGGTTCATGTGACCCAAAAAAGTCTCTCAAGTCCTCATCCAAGTTACCCAAAATGGCGCCCGCGATAATCGGGGCAATAACAGAGAACATGGTCATCCAAGGAATCACGGCTAAACCAGCCCCTACTAAAACAAGCATAGTGAGGAACGGGCCAGTTTCGATGCTTTGCGGAACATAAGTTCCGGCATCTTCTTTATTTCCAAAGGTACTGGTCAATGCTAGAAACATGCCGCCGTTTGTGTCATTCATGGCCGCCAAGACGGCTAAAGTAGTTAAGCCGAAAACATCGCCATCAAAAAAGTGAGCAACAGCCAGAGCTAATCCAACTGCGATACCTACTTTAGCAAACATAATTCCAAATCCACGCTTGAGCATCGTTGGCGCGGCATTTAAAGTCATCTTTGTACCGACAGTAAAAAGGTACATTGCCAGAAAAGTTGGATAACCCTGGTTAGTTAGCGCCTGGGTAAAACCGCCAATTTTCAGCGCGTTTGGCGCAAAGGTATTAAGGAGCATGCCAATAAACAGTGGCACCACCATCAGACCACCTGGTACTTTATTAATTGCTTGATATATTTTCATTGATTACCTTCCCTTTTCAGGAAAAAATGCGTTGTCCCATTGGCAAAAATTGCTTTTTTATTATTTGTAAGCTTCAGAAGTGTTCATCCGCCTTTCGCATTTAAACAAATTTGATGCTAAATATTTATTGATCTTGGTCAACACCTAGAGAAAACACCTAGATGATAAATTGATATAAAAAAAGCCCCGCAACCAATGCGGGGCTTTTTAATTCGGGATCAACTGGCTTGGTTACCAACTACTTAAAAGAATGTAATTCTTGGGAAACCGGCTGTTCACCTCATGCCTGGCGCCTTTGATGTCTTTTAAGAACTTTTTGATCAATTTCATCTTCTATTTCCTTTTTTATATCCACTATAAATACGGGTTAACCCCTAGAATTATAGCAATAATATTGTTGCAATGCATACAACAGTAACTTGGTCGTTAAGTAAAGCCTCCAAGAACAAGCAATGAGCGTTTGTAGAGTCTTAAAAATATGCACAATTTAGGCTAGTATGAAAAGTAAACATAAAAAGGAAAAAACATGAACCTCAAATTAAGCAAAATTGTTCTAGTCGCCATAACTCTGGCAACAAGCTCGATGATTACCTTCGCACAAAGCAGCAATACCCCATCAATAGACAAGCCAATGGTGATAGATGCAGCCGTGACCAGCAATCGCTATCAACTCTATGAAGGTGATGTGACCAAGGTGGACAAAAAAACACGCACAATCACTTTCAAAAATAAAGAGGGTGAATCGAAGTTTGTTGCCGGTCCAGAAATTACCAACTTTTCTCAGATAAAAAAAGGCGATCACCTAAATGTGACTTACGACCTCGCTGTAGCTATTGAGTTAATCAAAACAAAAAGTAACGGTATTCGCAGTAAGGTGGAAACAGAATCCGTTAGCACTTCTAAGAATGGTGAAAAACCTGCGGAAAAAATCAGCAATACAACGACTATCATTGCTGACATCGTGGCCGTGGATCGCGAGAAAAAGCTGGTGTCTGTTAAAGGACCAAGTGGCAAAGTTACTACCGTGATGGTTAAAAACCCAGCCTTGTTAAGTGATGTTGCGGTCGGCGAACAAGTCAAAGTGGTTTATTCAGATGCAATGGCAGCTTCCATTACAACCCCAAAGAAGTGAGAACTCGGAAGTAAATGCAGTGTTATTTTTTTGGCTCTAAGCTTTATGTCATATTTGCCCTAGTCACCCTCCTCTCAGCCTGCGCGAATAGCACCAGGCCAGGAGCGGTGGGCATTAATAGATCACAATTTATGATGGCCTCCTCCTCAGAGGTGGATAGGCTTTCTGCAATTAGCTATAACGAGCAGAACCAAA
The DNA here is from genome assembly GCA_903858445.1 of uncultured beta proteobacterium. GTDB lineage: Bacteria > Pseudomonadota > Gammaproteobacteria > Burkholderiales > Burkholderiaceae > Polynucleobacter. Next base: position 4,765 of record CAIOIX010000194.1, on the reverse strand, counting down.
AAGCCAAAGAAAAAAATCTTCTCGTAACATCCGGCCCTATATACGATCGTTTAAAGCGCATTGCTAACCGCTTAATTCCTCAAACCGGCGAGTTTCGAGACGATACGCGCCAATGGAACTGGCAACTTACGCTCATCAACACTCCAACGCTCAATGCAAGCTGCGCACCAGGTGGGAAGATCACTTTTTACACGGGAATTATTGAGCAGTTAAATTTAAGTGATGATGAGATTGCCGCAATCATGGGCCATGAAATTGCTCATGCTCTTAGAGAACATGGTCGCGAACGGGTCTCTCAGGCAATGGCTCAAGGTGCCGTTGTCAATATTGCAATGGCAGCTGCTGGTGGATATGGCTCAGCTATTAGTGCAGCAAATCAAGTGGCTCAGTATGTATTGGTACTTCCAAATTCGCGTCAAAATGAATCGGAGGCGGATGCGATTGGTTTAGAGTTGGCCGCTCGGGCTGGATACGATCCTGAGGCGGCAATTAGTGTATGGCAGAAGATGATTAAAGCCACTGATGGAAAGAATCCTCCAGAGTTCTTATCAACACATCCATCGGGCGAGACGCGGATAGCGCAACTAACATCATTAATACCTGTAGTTGAACCACTCTATAAGGCATCAAATAAGGCCCCAGTAAAGCAATGACGATTACTTCTTTTGATTGGCCGGCGTGACTGGAGCTTGAATAGGAGGTGGGGATACGAGTTTTTGGGGTGTTGCTGGATTGGCGTTTGGTGGAATTGGTTTTGCAGGCTGAGGGTTTGCCGATGTTGGTGAGCTAGAAGTGCCAACTGGAGACTTGGAAAATAGGTCGGGACCGAACCCTGCGGCAATTGCAGAAGACGAAACGGCAAAGAAAAAAACAAACCCAGATAAAAAATTCATGTAGCATTCTGACACAAACTTGTCAGAATAAGCGGGTTAGTTAGTGATATAGATCAATAAGTTGGCAAATAAAGCCGGTAAAAAGACTAAATCTCCGCATGTGACTGGGCTTTTTTTAGCTGAGAGCTAGTTTGGGCTAATAATCGGTAACGACTGTCACTTACTTTTGAGAGCAAAACGGCCTTATACCGCTCTCGCTGTAACCACTCAATGATGCCAACAGCGATACATGCGATCAAGATATAGGAAATGAAAACAAAACCATCCTGAGGGGTTGGAAGTTCATAAGAGTCAAAAGGCGGAACAAAGTAATAGAAAGCCAGCGGAATGGAAAGCGCAATCGTTAATAAACTAGGTTTATAACCGTAGATAAGGGCAATAATTATTGTAGTAACAATAAAAAAGGTCATCGGTAAATTAGCTTGCAAAAATGTATGCAGACTAAATCTGACGCAAAAGGCTATAAAGACACCTAATACTGCAAAGGCGTAACCCTGAAGACCAGGTGGAGACCAACGTTTTACATTTTTAATTTGCATCAGTAATAATCCAATGATTGAACAACTCATTTAAAAACCAAATACCTACGAGCTCAATGACAACATTAGAATCAGAACAACAAGAGCGATATGAATCATTCTATCAAGGTAGCACTGGGCACGCCGTAATTTTGCTGCCTGGGCTATGCGGTTCCGAGCTAGAAATGGGCGCAATACCTCGACTCATTAAGCAATCAGGGCATACCATCGCTATTCCCCTAATTCCTGGTTACTCGGCTCATAGTAGAGTCGCAGATTACTCGGAATGGATTGAGAGTGTTGACGTATTAGCTCTCAATCTGCTTAAAACTCACTCCAGCATTTCTCTAGTTGGCTTGAGCATGGGCGCGACCCTAGCACTTGCCGTAGCTCAAAGAAACCAAAGTATTCAAAGTTTGGTGCTTTTAGCCCCCGTACTGGCCTTTGATGGTTGGGCAGTGCCCTGGTACCACCCTCTACTTTCCGTTGCTTACAAAATCGGATTTCGGAATTGGTACTACAAGGAAAGCGCACCCTATGGAGTAAAAAATCTGGAGCTTCGCAGACGCATAGAACGTGCCGTTAAAGAAAACAAGGTTAGTGAATTAGGTGCCGCGCACTTACCTGCTAAACACTTATATCAATCTTTGCGACTGGTTGATGAGACGAAGAAAAATCTTTCTGCCGTTGTATCTGATCTGCTCATTATTCATTCTATTGATGATGAAACCGCATCCCCAAAAAACCCAGACATGATTTTGGAAAATGCATCATCTGAAACAAAGAGAATCATCTGGCTTAGCAATTGTTACCACATGATCACTGTTGATAATGAGAGAGAAATTGTAGTCAATGAGACCAATAACTTCATTAATCAAATATTGGATAAGTTTTTATCCCAGAAATCACACGTCATAGAAAATATCGGCTTAGTAATTAAAAACCGTAATCGAGATTGAGTGGACCTATGAAGATAAGACAGATTACAGCCGTCGTATTTTTGTACTTATTTTTTTTGAGTTCAATAACCAGTCGCTCCCAATCACTTCCCCCATTGCAAATTCAAGGCACCACATATAAAGGCATTGATCTACCAACGTATATATCCGAAGTTGGTGAAAGCAATAACACACTCCAAATTCGTAAGCTTGGAGTGGTATCTGCTTCCACCTATGCTCAGCAAGCTGGCGCTCCTTTGCTTAGCCCGACAATCATGTATGCACGTGGCAGTATGTATACGCAAGCACCATACACAGGCTATACCAACCCCTCCTCTAATACTCTTGGCGCAATGGTTACGATTGAAGGCTGGGGAAAACGGTCCGCTAGAGAGGCGCAAGCGATTGCCGATGCAAATCGTTTAAATGCGGAAATGGTTGCCGAAACTAAATCTATTGAAACTGAAGCCATCTTCACTTATATAGATGCCCTGCGCATTAAGTTGATGTGGCAGTCATACCAGCAGGCAATCATAAGCCTGGAAAAGTTTCAAGGCAATCTGGCGCTACAACATCAAACAGAGTATCGTGCCGCCCAAAAAACTTTAGCCAATGATTTACAGTATTTCTCATATAGCTTGGTTAATTTCGCAGGAAAACAAGGGAGCGCATTGCCATTGCCAATGGGGACCCTAAACATCCCCCCGCGGAACTTCAACATACCAGAGTTGGTTGAGGGCGCACACCAAAAAAGAGCTGATATTGCTTCAACCAAAGCTGCGATTGAGGCTGCAACTGCAAACTTAGATGTTGTGAAAGCTAGCAAGAATATCGACTTTAATCCTGGGCTGTATTACACCGAAACTCCGCCATACTCCGCAAGCGGTACAGGCTATGGTGCACAAAAGTCTGTCAGTTTTTTGGTTTCCATTCCACTTGCGAATAACCTATTCCATGATGCCGATGTTGTTGGTGCCGTAAACAACCAGACGCAACAAGAAATCACTCTGCAAGCAACAAAAACGAAAGCGACTGTGGAGATTAATCAAACTTTTCTCCAGTATCAATCGGCAAAAGATCGCTTAGAGCTTGCAAATAAGGCATATCAGCTTGCTAAGGTACAAGATATTAAAAGTATCGATTCTGTTTTGAAGCTTCGCGAGACTGAAGTTGAGTTATTCGATGCTCGAACTGTTCACTCCAAAACTCTGATACTCTTATTACGTTTAAGTGGTAACTTTGAAACACCCAAACTGAATTGAGGCGCCAATGATTTTAATTTTTTCAAAAGTAGCCTCAATACTTTCTGTGGCTATTTTGTTTGTTGGCATTGAGCCTGCTTTTGCCACTACGACTAACTCTGCACAGACTACGGCAGCGCAAAAAGCAGCTGCTGCTGTAGCGGCTCAAAAAGCAGCAGCTACTGCAGCCGCACAAAAAACAGCCGCTGCTGCAGCCGCACAAAAAGCGGCAGCCCTTGTATCAACATCTAAAACAATACCCACAACATCTAAAATAAATGCGCCAAGTACGGTGCCCACCAATCCAAATCCTTCAAGCACCCCCATCTCAAAGACTTCGGCTATTACGAGCTCAACATTAAAGCCCCAAGCATCCCTTGCTCCTAGCTCTGCAGTCAGTAATGCCAGTGGTCCAAAGAGCTCGGGAATATCGCAAACAACGGTAAATGCTGGCGGACCTTCTGATCTAAATAGTGGTTACATTACCCCTGGACCCACAGCTCCACAATAAGAAACCGAAACTTATAGACGAGAAATGCCATTAATTGGACCTTTTTAATGCTTATATAGTAGATTGAATAGGAGTCATTTATTTAATAAATGTACAGGCATCAGGGCTATTCATTGATTATTAATAACAATAAAAAAATGCGCTTATCAAACCACTTCCGATTGCGGTTATCAGAACATTAGCGCTCTGATGCTACAAGGTCCTTTTTTGATATGGCAACAACTACTACGCTAGGAATGCCAACAATGATCGGGAGAAAATTGTAAATCTAGACTCCCTAGCGCTCCTGGTATTCCTTGAAATAAAATCTCTTTGGTTGCATGAATAGATGCACTGCAGTCTCCCTCTAAAGCCATTCTTAAAGCAATGCATTTAGGTCTGTGCTCGCATTGCTGAAGTGCCCCTGCCTCTAATTGCTTGTGATAAATATTGCAAAACCCCTGTGACCATGATCCATCCAAAGGGTCACTACTCGAATGTTTAATATTTTTCAAAATAAGCCTCCCGCCTTTTATGGACAAGATAATCACATGAATAAGTTTTAATCATATGAAAATTTAGAATAATTGTGTTAAAAAATTGTAAAAACTTTACCGAGTACATTTGGCAATGCCCCGATAGTCAGTTCAAAACTACTAGCTCTGATTACCCAATGAGAACGCTA
>CAIOIX010000193.1 GCA_903858445.1 uncultured beta proteobacterium | reverse complement strand
TCAATGCAGGCGCTCGCCTGAAAACTGTCTTCTAATCGCGGGTCGCGGCATACGGCACACCAACCCTGCGCCTCATTACAACGGGGGAGGGGCAACCCCGGGAGTCTATTAAAGGGCGACTCCAAGCTCCACGATTCAAACCTGACTTCAGGCTGGTCTCGGACCAATAAATTGGCTAGAGCGTTGATTATACGGCACAAGTTGAATGACAATGGGGTATTGTTAAGTCCCTCGCCGAGGTGGCGAGAGAGATAAATTATGAAACCTGAATCCATTTCCAGCCCCCCAAAGCCCAAAACCGCTACACCTGCAGCGGTTCATTTACAGACGATCGGCCCTGAAGAGGCTGGTCAGCGCCTAGATAACTATCTATTGCGCTGGGCAAAAGGTGTGCCTAAAAGCCATGTGTATCGAATTATTCGGTCTGGTGAGGTGCGGGTCAATAAGAAGCGAGCCGAGCCAACCACCCGCTTAATTGAGGGTGACATCGTGAGATTGCCGCCTGTCCGTTTAGCCGAACCCGCGCAAATGGCAGCAGTCAGTAGTGCCCAAACTAAATCCCGTGCGCGGGGTTACTCAGACAAAATGCCCATCCTTTTTGAGGATGAGGCACTCTTAATCGTAGATAAGCCTGCTGGTTTAGCTGTTCATGGAGGTTCTGGAATTGTCTTGGGCGTCATCGAGACTTTGAGGATTACCCGTCCAGAATTGCATTTCTTAGAATTGGTGCATCGTTTGGATCGAGATACCTCGGGCGTTTTATTGTTAGCTAAGAAGCGCAGTGCTCTAGTGGAGATGCATCGCCAAATTCGCGAAGGTCAGACCGATAAACGTTACTACTTGTTAGCTCATGGTGAAGTTGCCCAAGGCGCTGGCGTGATGCAATTGAAATTCCCCTTACATAAGTATTTATTGGCAAATGGTGAGCGCCGAGTTCGAGTAGACCCTGATGGCTTACCTAGTCATACTGCCTTGCGCGTGATCAAGACGATGAAGCGTGAAGAGAGTGCTATTACCTTTGCCGAAGCGCAATTAAAAACAGGGCGCACCCATCAAATTCGGGTCCACCTGCAAAAGTTAGGGCATGCCATCTTGGGCGACGATAAGTATGGTTTTGAGGATCAAGATAAAGTAATTAAATCCAAAAGGCTTTATCTTCATGCCCACCTGGCTGGATTTACCCATCCCAGGACGGGTGAAAAGATGCGCATTGAGTCTCCATTGCCTCCCGAGTTTGCGGCAATGTTAAAAAGCTTTGAAGTCCCAGGTGCCGATAAAAAAGAAGGCGTAAGCAAAAATGAGTGAAGTTAAGAAGCCTGATAGGCGTTATGACCTACTGGTTTGGGATTGGGATGGAACCATTATGGATTCAACTCCAACAATCGTGGACTGCATTCAACAGGCATGTCGTGATTTAGGTTTTAAAGAGCCCGATGATACTTTGGCGAGCTCAGTGATTGGTTTGGGTATACAGGACTCGTTACGTAGAGCGGTTCCTTGGATAGCGCCTGAGCACTTTCCAAAGCTGACCGATCGCTTTCGTTATCACTACTTAGCAAAAGATCATGAGCTGCATTTATTTGTTGGTATTCGTGAGTTGCTAGAGGAGTTGCGTGCCGATGGTTATTTGCTCGGCGTTGCTACCGGCAAATCGCGTGTGGGTTTAGATCGATCTTTAGGGTTTCACGATATTGGTCATTTATTTCATGAAACAAGAACAGCCGATGAATCTTTTTCGAAACCGCATCCTGGGATGTTGCTAGAGTTATCAGATGTGACTAAAGTGCCTGTGCACCGCATGCTAATGATCGGAGACACAACACATGATTTGGATATGGCAGCTAATGCTGGCGTGGATGCGATCGCAGTAACTTATGGAGCTCATCCACCAGATACCTTAAAGACTTCTGAATCATTGACCCATGTTGATGATGTCCAGCAACTGGCCCAATGGCTCAAAGATCATTTAACTGTGCAAGCATAAAGCGCAATTGCAACACTGAGGAGCTGTAAAAGATGGATCGTAATCAAAACGACAATGCCACTGCAAACTGGGAGCGTCAGGCGCTGGAGCATTTGTTATTAGAGAACTTAAAAGAGACCCGTAGAGCACGTCGTTGGAAAGCTGTCTTTAGAGTTCTGACCTTATTGGTCATGATTGCCGTGGTGATAGCAGCTTTTGATTTTCATTTGCCTGGCCATGGTATGGGCGTAGAAAAGCATACTGCCTTAGTGACGCTAGAAGGTGAAATCTCCTCAAGCTCTATGGCCAATGCATCCGATATCAATGCATCTCTGGTTGCTGCATTTGAAAACGAACATAGCGCTGGCGTGGTGATGCGCATCAATAGTCCTGGAGGCTCGCCAGTACAGGCTGGCATGATGAATGATGAGATTCATCGTTTGCGTAAACTATATCCAGCCAAACCTTTTTATGTAGTGGTTGAAGATATCTGCGCCTCCGGCGGCTATTACGTTGCTGTGGCCGCCGATCAAATTTTGGTAGATAAAGCTAGCTTAGTTGGTTCTATTGGCGTGATCATGGAGGGGTTTGGCTTTACAGGATTAATGGATAAGTTGGGCGTCACACGTCGCATGATTACTGCGGGCTCTAATAAGGGAATGATGGATCCCTTTAGTAAAGAAAACCCAAAGCAGGTAGAGATGCTGAAAGGGATGCTAGATGAAATTCACCAGCAATTTATTGCCGTAGTAAAAGAAGGGCGTGGCGATCGCTTAAAAGACAATCCTGAATTATTTACAGGTCGGGTATGGAGTGGCGAGCAGGCAGTCAAGATGGGTTTGGCTGATGGGTATGGTACGGTTGATTCAGTTGCGCGCGACATCTTTAAGGCGCCAGATATTTTGGATTACACCGTCAAGGAAAATTTTGCTGAACGTGTAGCAAAGCGTTTTGGTGCTGAAGCGGGCTCTGCAGCAGGTAAGGCTTTAATTCAAAGCCCAGACCTGAAGTAGGAAAAATAAAAATCTGAAAGATAAGCCTAGGCTAGTAGCAAAAAGACTGCTGGCCGGTTTTGCAAGGATGCGCAGGCTGCTTCATTGGGATAGCGCTTGCGCCATTCGCTAATATTCAAGGTGACAATCATTTCAGATGGCAGGCTGAGATCCATGCCAAGACAAAGTTGAGAATGGGGTGCCAAAGAATTTAAGCACGCCATTAGCATGGCTGTATTGCGATATGGTGTCTCGATCCAGATTTGGGTTTGTTGTAATTTCTTGGATTCCGTTTCTAGTTGCTTAAGTCGCGCACTGCGCTCATGAGTTTCATGGGGCAAATACCCTTGAAATGCAAAGCGTTGACCATTGAGTCCGCTAGCCATGAGGCCAAGCAAGATTGAGCTAGGCCCCACCAGCGGTTTTACTTTAGCTCCAAGCTTATGTGCTGCCAGGACTAGTTCGGCGCCTGGATCTGCCACTCCTGGGACTCCTGCTTCAGACATCAAACCAACATCATTGCCAGCAAGGAGTGGTTTTAATAAATCAGTGGGTTTGACTGTGTCACCATACTTCGCATTGCGAGCAGCGCCGCGCCACTCGCTCATTTGCATTTCTTGTATGGTGCAAATTAATGGTGAAACACTCTCAACTGACTTTAAAAAAGCGCGGGCTGTTTTAGCATCTTCCACAATCCAATGCTTCAGTTTGGCGGTCTGCAAAATTGTTTCACTTGGTAACACCCAAGGCAGTTGCTCTTCACGAGCGTTATCTCCCAAAGTATTGGGAATTAAAAAGAGGGTGCCAAGTTTTGAGTTCATTACTTATTTGTCTTCAGTATTTTCGGAGATGGATTTTTTTGGTGGGATCGTAAATCCTGCGTCACGGAGTAACCCAGTTAAAGCAATTAGGGGTAAGCCGATGAGGGCGGTTGGGTCATCACTTCTAATGGTCTCTAGCAGGGCGATTCCCATACCTTCTGATTTTGCGCTACCCGCACAGTCATAAGGCTCTTCAGCAAGCAGGTAAGACTCTAAAACTTCATCCGATAGTTTTCGAAAGGTTACGTTAGTAGGAACGTTTAAAGTTGTCCCTGTTTCGCCCTTCATCAAGCACAGTGCAGTATGAAAGGTGACTGTTGTTCCGCGCATCAATTGCAATTGCGCCATAGCTCTTTCAAAGTTACCCGGCTTGCCAATGGCCGCCCCGCATAAGTCTGCAACTTGATCAGAGCCAATCACCCAAGCATTCGGATGCTCGCTAGCAACGGCTGCCGCCTTTGCTTTGGCAAGTCGCAGCGCCAATTCTAGGGTGCCTTCGCCTGGCAATGGTGTTTCATCTACTTTGGGCGAAATAATCGTAAAAGGAATACCTAGGCGCTCAAGAAGTTCGCGCCGATAAATTGAGGTAGAAGCCAAAATAAGGCTGGGATTGGATGAATTGCTCATTGCCGCATGTACTTTCACTAATGCCTTCATTTAGACTGATGTCATGAATCGTAATCAAGTTTTACCTCAAATTGAACTCTCTGCTGATCCTAGTGCCTTGCGGAGGGTTGATCTTTGCGCACATCAGGCCTATACAGGGCATGGGTTTTTAAGTATTACAGACATGCCAAGATTGCTTGAGGAGACCTCTGCAGTAGGGGATAACGACGGTTTCCACTGGAAATTAGAGACTAATTTTGAGAAATCTCCCGGTGCTGAGCCCCGTCAGATTATGAATTTGGAGCTAAAAGGACAAATCCATCTGGTTTGTCAGCGTTGCCTTAGGAATTGCCCTATTGAGTTGGCTGAGAAGCGACGTTATGTCATGCTTGGATCAGAGGATAAGGCGGATGCTTTCTCCGTCGAAAATGACGAAGAGGAGCCTTTGGTCGCCAGTCAACATTTTAATATCCTAGAAACGATGGAAGATGAGATTTTGCTGTCCTTGCCTCTTATTCCGAAACATCCTGATGGAGCTTGCAAGGCTCACGCCTCCTCTTTTAGTGCTGGAGCGGATGAATCTGATGCTCTTGAAAAGCCTGAAAATCCTTTTAACATATTGAAAAATATGAAGAAAAATTCTTAAAGTAGGCCTGAGTTCAGGTCTTTCTCTTAATTTAGTTTGTTCATAGGTCATGCATTTAAGTGATTTTCTATGTTAGAATATCGCCTTGCTTAGGAGTTCAATATGGC
>CAIOIX010000192.1 GCA_903858445.1 uncultured beta proteobacterium | reverse complement strand
TTGGACCCCCTGCTCCCAAAGCAGGTGCGCTACCAGGCTGCGCTACACTCCGACGGAACCGATATTCTACACCGCAATGCCTTTTAAAGGCAAATCCTGTAAGATTCTGCCAAATGAAAGCCGTTTTCCACTGTAAATTAAGCCAGCAAATACGAAGCATTTTCGCAGTTGGATTTCTGCTGCTTTGTCTACTTGGAACCCACTGGCTTGGGTTTTCTCATGGGATTACGCATGCTGGCCTGGCCACAGCATCCCAAAGCCTAGGTACTGCAAGTCAAAGCTGCGATGAAAACCACCTACTTACCCATAACTCATCAAGTTGCCATCTATTTGATGCACTTACGTTAGCTAGCTTTGTATCGCCGGATGCTCAGGTCTTACTTACGCAGACTGCCTATACAGAGTCATTTCTTGTCTTGGCAGCAACAGCCCACTCTCCAGCAATAGAATCACCCTACCAGTCTCAAGCCCCTCCCCGCCTCATCCTTTAAAACCTATGCTTGGATGCGCCCTAGCGCTCCGATGTTTTAATCAGCCACTCACTTTTGTGGTTAGTCCGGATGAAATATGAACAACCCTTTTACCACCCTCATTTTTAGAGTTCTATGGCTTATTGGTCTAGTGCCAATGAATAACGCCTGGTCACAAAGTCTAGTAGAGGCATTGCCGCAACTCAATGTCAGCGGTGTAAACGAGCAAGGAATCTTTAGCCCCAACAAAACCTTGAACGGCGATGAGCTACAAAATAAATTAGCTGGGACACTGGGGGCCACCCTCGCAAATGAATTGGGTGTCTCAGCAACTGGTTATGGCTCTGGCGCCTCCAGACCAGTGCTTCGCGGACTTGAAGGTGCGCGCGTACAGATTTTGCAGAATGGTTTATCGGTTGGAGACGTCTCTAGCATCTCAGCAGATCATGCAGTTGCCAGCCCCATTCAGAATGCCCACCAAATTGAAATATTGCGAGGCGCCTCTGCCTTAATGTACGGCTCAGGGTCTAGTGGTGGCTTAGTCAATGTCGTAAATGATCGCATTGTTACCTCAATGCCGGATATGGTGTCCGGCGCAATCAATACTAGCTATGAGACCGTAAACCAAGGCAAGACCGCCAATATTGAGGTGGATGCGCCAGCCGGTCCACTAGCCCTTCACTTTGACTCAGCAGTGAGCAACAGCAATAATTATCAAATTCCAGGGTATGCAGAGCAAGGCGGTCCGAATGCCAATTGGTCTATCAACCCAAATCAACCAACGAATGTGCCCTATAGCGGCAAACTCCCCTTCTCGTTTAGCAATCAGAACAGTCTTGGCATAGGCGCCACCTATGTGCGGTCCGATGGTTATACCGGCGTATCGCTTGAGCGCATGAACCACAACTACGGCATACCAACCACTGAAGGTGGCTTCATTCAGCAATCACAAAACCGATATGACTTTAGCCATCAAACGAATGATCCCTTTGATGGCTTCTCCTCCATTAAGATCAGTGCCGCCAATACAAACTACCAGCATACTGAATTTACGAGCGCCGGTATTGCCGCAACCCAATGGAATAACACGGCGAGCGAAGCCCGAGTAGAAATGATGCACAAAGAACTACTAGGATCAAAGGGTGCGATTGGAGCGCAACTGACTGGGGCAACATTAAATGCAATCGATTTATCCACTAACAGCTTCTCCATCGTTCCACAAACCAAGTCCAATGCTTCATCACTGTTTTGGGTTGAGGAGGGTCGTTACGGCCCCATAAAAAGCAGTCTAGGCGCTCGATATAGTTATGCCGCTCAAAACCCAAACTTAGCAACCCAGTTTCCAAGTCAGAGTAGCCAAAATTTTCAGCCAATAAGTTTTGGCCCGCCGACACTGCAGAACCGCCAATTTAATTTAATGTCCTATTCAGCGGGTGGTATGCTCGATGTTGCGCGTGGCTATGGCTTGGGTTTTAGTTACACGGTTTCGCAAAGAGCACCAACGCCACAAGAGCTTTACTCGTATGGACCGCATGATTCCACTGCAACCTTTGATATTGGCAATTCGAATTTAGGAACGGAAACCTCTCACAACGTCGAGATCAGCTTTCAAAAAACTATGGGGTTGATTCGCAGCAAGGCAAGCCTATACCGCAATCAATTTAGCAATTACATTTATGGCTTTTATACAGGCGCATATAGCATCGCAAATAGTAACTTCTCAGTTGTTCAAGCATCCCAAGCAAATGCCAACATTAAAGGCGCTGAAGGTGAACTCACTTTTAACTGGAATCAAAATGGGATTGGCGGCAGAGTATTTGGTGATATCTCGCAGGGCTCCTTCAACTCCGGCGGAAATCTTCCTTTGCAACCCGCACCACGTCTTGGCAGTGAATTAGCCTATCAACGCGATGGTTGGCAAACAAGTGCAACCTATATTTATAGCTATCAACAAAACAGATTAGCAGCTTGGGAAGTTGGGCCAACACCCAGCTATAACTTAGTTAATGCCAACCTTTCCTACACAGAAAGAGTTGGTAAGATTAATTGGACTGGCTACATGATGTTGAAAAATCTCTTGAATGAAGAGATTCGATATGCCACTACACCAATGGCGGTCAGACTGTATGCACCACAGCCTGGCAGAAGTTTGATGGCAGGCGTCAGAGCTGCGTTTTAAATCTTTTCCTTATCCTAGATGTTTAATTAGAATTGCCCCAATCGCTCCGGATCCAAGGATGACAAAGACCGGATTAATTTTGGTCCTCAGAATCAGGTAGAGCGTAACGAGGGCTAAAGCAAGTGTGATGGGGTTGACGATTGATGCCTTACCTACCGCATAGACTCCAGAAGCCATCAGGCCAATGGAGATAGGTTCCAAAGCATTCTGAATAGAGCGGCGCCAAGGACTATCGCTAAAACGATTCCACACCCGCCCCACATAAAAACACAAGATGCTGGATGGTAAAAAGAATGAAAGTAAAACCACTCCCGCCCCAACGAGGCCCGCAATCTGAAACCCAATCACCAAGACCATCAACATATTCGGACCAGGGGCAACTTGACCAATACTGTAGATATGGACGAATTGCGTATGGTCAATACCAAACTGGTGGGCGAGTAAAGTCTGCATTTCTGGGAGAACTGCAGTTCCACCCCCTACCGCCAAAACAGATAAGAGCGCAAAGCTAAGGGCTAATTGAATATAAAGGCTCATGACTTAGCACTCGGGCGATAAAGATAAAGACATACTGGAGCCATGATGAGCAAAACCAATGGCAGCGACAGCTTGACAATACTCATCAAGCAAAAAGTCACGACAATAATGATCAGTGATTTCAGATGCTTCCAATGCTGATCGCCAATGCGATAGGTAATGGCAGCCAACAAGCCACAGGCAGCAGCGGCAATACCAGCCAAAATTAAATTAGCTAAAGGATGATCAGTATTTTTGGCATAGGCTATACCAATCGCCAAAACAAAAAGTGAGCCAGGAAGAATCAAGCCGATGGTAGCGCTAATGGCACCGCGCACTCCTCGCAAATGGTCGCCAGAAAGAACTGCTAAATTAACCGAATTGAGCCCAGGCATCGTCTGACTAATCGCCAAATACCCCATGAAATCATCTGGCGAGAGCCACTTTCGCTTCTCGACCAAAAGAATGCGCTCGTAGGCAATAATCCCACCCCCAAAACTAATCGCCCCAATCATCAAAAACTGTATAAATACATCATACAAAGTTGGGGGTTTAAGTTGCGTTGCTGAGTCCGTAAGCTCAGAAGTCATTCGGGCTTTCCATAAATTAAAGCAGTCTTAGTGCTACCAATCTCAAGCCAGTCAGCTAACTCAATTTGCAGTTTCTTAAAGAATTTATCGGCTCGCTTATGCGCCTTTTCTTGTGAGCGATTTTCATCGTTTACGCGATAAGAAAAAGCAAGCTCCCCGACGATTGGATCACCCACACTCTTCATCCAAATGGCAATCTCGCAATGCGCTTGAACACCATCACCAAATACTAAGTTTCCGAGTGGTAAGCAGGCCTCTAAAATTTTATTAGCGCTACCGCCTACAATTCGTATTGGAGATTTTTTATTAATCGATAAATCAGCAAGACCCGGAAAGAATTTACAAACACTACTAAGAGAACGATCAAATAAATTATCGATGGGTACGGCATCTAGAATCGCATTATTAGAATATATCTGTCGTCTCGAGCCCAACTCATCTCCCCGCAAAATTTCTTCTTTAAAACGTATGCGAGATTTAATGCTTTTCTTGGGTGCGGGATTGAACTTTACTGATTCACTTAAATCATGCGTACGGCATTTGAGAGTCACTTCGCAAAAATCATCTACCCAGACATTTTGACGAGACTCTCGAACGCGCAAAATAACGTTATTGCGGCGAAAATCTTCGCCAGGCGTATCGTAAAAATAAATATTGCGTAGGCCTGTGGTCGCATTATCAAGGTGAAAGAACTCAACCTTGTTTTTTTTACAGAATAGCAGTATCTGATCGCTTAGTGCCGTGATTCGACTGCGGCGGTCCAAGCCCTGAGGCTTGATGAGCAGCTTGAACTCTCGATTTGTGATGGATGGATGTAACTTCATGTAAATACCCCCTTATTAGCAAGAGGTTACACCATCTAGATGATCTTAATAGACCTCAGGCACATACATCTCAGGAGGGACAGGACCACGGAGGTAGTCTGGGTTATGAACCCTTGCCGGCAATGTAATCACCGGATGATCAATCTCTTTGTAAGGAATCTGATCCAGTAAATGGGTGATGCAATTGAGGCGCGCCTTCTTCTTATCATTAGCGGCCACAACCCACCATGGAGCCTCGGGAATGTGGGTTCGTTCGAGCATGGTTTCCTTAGCCTTGGTATAGGCCTCCCATAAACGACGAGCCTCAAGATCCATTGGACTCAATTTCCACTGTTTGAGTGGATCATGAATACGCATCATAAAGCGGTTATATTGCTCATCATCGGAGATGGAGAACCAATACTTAATCAAAATAACGCCAGAGCTAATCATCATGCGCTCTAGATCAGGAACTGTTCTTAAGAACTCTTCGTACTCGTAATCAGAACAAAAGCCCATGACCCTTTCTACGCCAGCACGGTTATACCAACTACGGTCGAATAATACAATTTCTCCGCCAGCTGGCAAATGCTGAATATATCTTTGAAAATACCACTGAGTCTTCTCGCGCTCATTGGGCGCTGGAAGCGCAACCACCTTACAGACGCGGGGATTCAGACGTTGAGTGATACGCTTAATTGCACCGCCCTTACCCGCAGAATCGCGACCTTCAAACAGAACGGCCACTTTTAACTTTTTCTCGACAACCCAGTCCTGAAGCTTTACAAGCTCACCCTGAAGGCGAAATAACTCTTTGAAGTAAAGCTGTCGCGGTATCTCAGAGCCACTCTCACCATCAGGCGAAAGGCGATCATCGTCAAGCTCCATTTCGAGCTCTTCATCCATGCTGTCCAGAATCTCTTCTTGAGCACGCCGATACCACTCGGCCATTTCTTTATGATTTTGTGTCATCTTAAACTTACTCCTAACTATGCATTTTTTACTGGAGTGAGATGACACTTATATTACATTAAGAGATCTAGTAATCGCCTCTTGACTATGCTGGGCCAGTAATTTACGGTCATGCAGCTCGCTTGCCGCCATAGCAAGGGGTTGCAAAATACTCAGCTCAGCCCTTAAATGTCGATTTTGAATAATCTTAGCCATCGACTCTAGAAGTCCCATATCCCCAATAAAAGCTGGCGAATAGCTTCTTTTTCCCGTTAGCGATGAAACGTACTGAATTGCCAATGGGAACACGGGGACTCTAGCAACTGAGGCCGATTCAAATAAATTAGGCTTAAAAACCAAAACCACATCACCCGCCGTAGACGTGCCCTCAGGAAATATACAAATAGATTCAGTTTTGAGCACTTCCGCCACCTGACCAACAACTTGCCTAGCATGTCGAGAGCTATCGCGACGGATAAACACCGTTAGTAATTGTTTAGCCATCCACCCAAAAATAGGCCAGCTCGCAACCTCAGACTTGGCCACAAATCGTATCGGCTGAAATGCGTTGATTACATGAATATCTAGCCAAGAAATATGATTTGAGGCTAACAAATAAGGGGTACTCGGCAGCAACGCTTGCCCCTGAATCTTTAATTCCATATTGAGAATGGCAAGCAATCTTCGCGACCATCTCTGAATATGCCCACGCTTATCCTGATTACCAATAAAAGGGAAAAAGAAAGATAGGGTAAATACTCCACACAGAATGTGGAGAAAAATCAATACCCATACTCCGCAGCGCGTAAGAAATGGGGTTTTAGACTCGGTTTTCAGCGTTTGAAAATTCATAAAGTTGTATCAATATAAATCAAGTCACAAAACTGACTTGAAACTGTCATGAGGATTACACAGACGCTAGGCTTAATGCTTACTCATGATGCATTACAGAGCGATTTGGATTTCAGACGTGCACCTAGGAACATCAGGGTGTCAGGCAAACTACCTCCTTGATTTTCTCAAACACAATGAAGCTGATAAGTTTTATTTAGTCGGCGACATTATTGATGGTTGGAGACTCAAGAAATCTTTCTACTGGCCACAAGCCCACAATGACGTAGTACAAAAACTCTTACGTAAAGCGCGTAAGGGCACGGAAGTTATCTACGTACCCGGAAATCATGATGAGAGTGCAAGACAGTTCTTTGGAATGTCCTTCGGAGATGTCAAAGTGGTTGAGGAAGTTATTCATACAACCCTCGATGGCAGAAAACTGTGGGTGACCCATGGCGACCTGTTTGATGGGGTTATGCAATATGCCAAGTGGTTAGCTTACGTTGGCGATACCCTGTACACCTTCATTCTCTATATCAACCGCCACTTCAATATGATCCGCATGAGGATGGGATTGCAGTACTGGTCGTTATCGCAATTCCTCAAACACCAGGTTAAGAATGCCGTTAGCTATATCGCAGACTTCGAACACATTATGGCCAGAGAGGCTCGCCTAAAAGGCTGTGATGGCGTGGTTTGTGGTCACATTCATAAAGCTGAAATTCGTGAAATCGACGGTTTACTCTATTGCAATGATGGCGACTGGGTTGAAAGTTTGTCAGCCCTAGTGGAAACCATGCAAGGTGAACTAAAAATTATTTACTGGACCAAAATCCAAGGCGAACCTGTTACAACAACACCTGAAATTACCCTCCAACCTGCTGTTGAAGTACTCATCAAAGAGGCTGTGCTATGAAAATTATGATCATCACTGATGCATGGGAACCGCAAGTGAACGGTGTTGTTAGAACTCTGAAGCAAACACGCGCAGAACTCATTGGCATGGGTCATGAGGTGGAAATGATTACGCCAAATGGATTTAAATCTATACCCTGCCCGACATACCCTGATATAGCCCTTTCTCTTTTCCCCGGAAAGGAAGTTTCTAGAAGAATCAAAGAATTTGCGCCAGATGCAATGCATATTGCAACCGAAGGTCCTTTGGGGCTTTCAGCGCGCTCGTATGCAGTAAAAAATAAATTGCCCTTCTCTACTGCCTACCACACACGTTTCCCAGAGTATGTTAAAGCTAGAATTGGCATGCCCTTAGCCATTACTTATGCTTTTATACGCTGGTTCCACGGGCCATCGATGGCGGTCATGGCACCGACAATTGTTGTAAAGGACGACCTGGAAAAATACGGCCTAACAAATGTTGTCCTTTGGTCTAGGGGTGTCGATCTGGATATCTTTAAAATGCAAGATTCGAAAGCGCTGAACACTGCCCATCCTATTTTTTTATATGTTGGCCGTGTTGCCGTTGAAAAAAACATCAATGCCTTTTTAGAAATTGATCTACCAGGATCAAAATGGGTGGTTGGCGATGGTCCAGCCATGGCAGGCATTAAAGAAAAATACCCTCAAGTTAATTACCTAGGCGTGCTTCAGCAACATGAATTAGCCAAAGTCTATGCTGCTGCAGATGTATTTGTCTTCCCCAGCAAAACAGATACTTTTGGCCTAGTACTCCTAGAAGCAATGGCCTGTGGCACACCAGTTGCGGCATACCCCGTAACCGGCCCGATTGATGTTCTTGGAAACTCCCCTGCTGGTGCCATGAATGAAGATTTGCGCGAAGCCTGCATCCAGGCCCTGAAAATTCCTCGTGAAATTGCCCGAGCACATGCAGAAAAGTTCTCTTGGCGCGCTGCCTCAGAGCAATTTGCGAATCACCTCAAGCCAGTTCCATCTCCTGAAGTTCACATAGCGGCACTCGCATAGGCAAATCAATTTTGACAGCACCATACAACATTAACGATAACCCTCATAAAGGGAATCGCGGACTTACCCGTGCTTGGCATGCAGCTAAGAATTCTTGGTGCGGAATCGTTTATGCGTTCAAGGAAGAAAGTGCTTTTAGGCAAGAGTTAACACTCATGATCCTGCTGATGCCCATCGCCATATTTTTGCCAATTAGCCATTTTGAGAAAGCCATTCTGGTCTCATCACTAATTCTGGTGCTGGTGGTTGAATTATTGAACTCCAGTGTAGAGGCCGCTATTGATCGGATCTCTTTTGAGCATCACGATCTTTCTAAAAGAGCTAAGGATTTTGGGTCTGCTGCAGTGATGCTGGCATTACTGATCTCAGCTCTATTGTGGCTGACGGTCTGCTTTCCCCTTGTCTTTGATTTGTAATAAACGCTCGCTACGATTAGCTATAGATAAATAAGGTTAACCATGTCCGATATTCCCAATCCATTTGCCGCGCTTGATATGTTCGGCCCACGCTCAAAAGATAAATCTAAAGTAAGTAAATTAAGCCCTCTTAAGAAGCTGTTACCAAAAAAGCTGACAAAAAAACTCTTTGGTAAGAAGTTTGCTACCAAGACCCGTAATCAAATGACTGCAGTTGAAGAAATTGCGCCAAGCACAACACTTGTTAAGACGAAGAAGCCTGGCTTTCAGATTACTTGGGCCAGTAATGCTACTGAAATCAAAGAAGCACAACGTTTGCGCTACAAGGTGTTTGCAGAGGAAATGGGTGCTCAGTTAGCCGCCAATGCTGAGGGTCTTGACGTAGATGAATTTGATGCCTACTGTGATCACCTATTAATTCGTGATCAAGAAACCTTAAAAGTAGTTGGCACCTATCGCGTATTGCCACCTCATAAAGCGCAAGAAATTGGGCGCCTATATTCTGATTCTGAATTTGACTTAACTCGCCTGAATCACCTTAGACCAAAAATGGTCGAGCTCGGCAGATCCTGCGTCCATGCTGACTACCGCTCAGGTGCCGTCATCATGGCTTTATGGAGCGGTCTCGCCCAATACATGCAGAAACATGGTTATGAAATCATGCTGGGCTGTGCAAGTATTCCGATGGGTGATGGCGGCCACTTTGCAGCTAGTCTCTATAACTCATTAAGTAATGATCAAATGGCGCCTGTAGAAAACCACGCTTTTCCAAAGCTACCGTTACCACTAGATAAGCTCAATGGCGGTCTCCAGGTAGAGCCCCCTCCTCTCATCAAGGGCTACCTTAAATTGGGCGCAAAGATTTGCAGTGCTCCTGCTTGGGATCCTGACTTCAATACCGCAGATTTGTTAACGATGATGCGCCTGTCTGATATCAATCCGCGCTACGCCAAGCACTTCTTAGGACAATAAAAGTCTGGCTTATTTCAAGCCAACCTTATACGAGCGGCCGATACGTTCCCATTCGGCCGCTTCTTTTTGTAAGCTAAACTCCGTTAATGGATGCTCTCTAGCCCAATCTTTTGATAAGCTCACAGCATATGATCCGTCATATTCGGAGATTTTCACTTTAGGCAGATTACTATCACTTCTGCCGCGGCACAATACTTGGGCAAGACGCAAACAAAACAGCATGCGCCAGTCATGAAAGCCTGCGTTGCTAGCCAACTTTCCTAACTTACCGGCATGCCCAATCAACAAGGCCGCTAAGCGTGTCTGGTCATTTTTGGAGAACCCGGGCATATCAGCATTACCCGCAATGTAAGCAGAGTGCTTGTGATAACCATTATGCGAGATGGATAAACCAATCTCATGAAGATTCGCGGCCCACTGTAGCAATGCAATATTGTCAGCCCTGCTCTCAGACTCAGATTTTGGTAATTGCGCTAAAAATTCACCCGCAAGATTTCCAACCCTTAGGGATTGCTCACGGTCAACGTCATAGCGTTGCATGAATTGCTCGACCGTGACATAGCGCATGTCATGGTGCTGAGATCTTCCTAGCAAATCATACAGAACACCGATCCTCAAAGCTGCATCAGTGACCTCCATGGACTCAATGCCAAGCTCATCAAAAACAGCAATCATGATTGCCAAACCACCCGGCCAGACAGATCTACGATCATCTTTTAAGCCCTGTAGTTCTACCTGACTGATGTGCTCATATTTTAAAAGGTGCTTTTTCATTGCACGCAAACCATCACGCGTAATTAACCCACTGGCGCTAGCTGCACCATTGAAGTTATTTTCTTCAATGAGTTCCGCCAAAGCTCTAGCAGTGCCAGATGATCCAATCACTTGCTTCCAACCGGTCTTGAGATAGGCTCCAGAAATCACCTGGATTTCTCTGCGTGCCGCTAGTTCAGCTTCCTTAAAAGCATGTGCATCGATATTGCCTTTAGGAAAGAAGCGCATGCTATGAGACACGCAGCCAATATAAAGACTTTCCATCAACTTGGGCTCGTAACTCTTCCCAATAATGAGCTCAGTGGATCCACCGCCGATATCCACAACCAAACGATTTCCCTGAACAGCGGGCACTTCATGTGCTGCGCCAATGTAGATTAAGCGAGCCTCCTCTACGCCAGCAATTACCTCAATCGGAAAGCCCAGCGCCTCTTCGGCATCCTTAACGAACTGGTGAGCGTTTTTAGCAACCCGCAAGGTATTTGTAGCAACGGCACGCACTCTCGAAGGATCAAATCCACGTATACGCTCACCGAAACGACGAATCGCAGTTAAGCCACGCAGGTAAGCTTCATTACCCAGTAATTTATTTTCGGTGAGACCTCCAGCGAGACGAACTGATTCGCGTAAAGTATCAATCGGGCGTATCTGAGTCCCCGATGGGGTATTAACTACCTGCGCTACCAGCATGCGAAAGCTATTCGAACCAAGGTCGACCGCCGCAACAAGATCTGAATCATTAGACCGAAAGTCGACTGGATTGGCTCCCAAATTATTCCCCGTGGATAAATTATGCTTAATGAAATATGTCTATTTTATGTAAAAAGCATGACATATTCGTGAAATAACAGCCTAGTCTACTGGGGAAAGGGGTTAGGCTGCTAAATTTTGCTCTGAGCTAGAACAATTTACATTTCCGTAACTGCAAAAAATGCAGCAATCTCCAGACTTTGTTTTGAGGATGCCACTACACTTTGGGCAGCGATAGAACTGCTGGGATGATCCCGCGGGGATCTCAATAGCCTCAGCAGCTTTGCAGTGGGGGCAAGTAACGACAGAGTTCAATATTTGAGTTTTCACAGGCAGATGGTGAACTCTAAATATTTCAGAATGAAGACAAAGCCTAAAACAACTTCCTAGTCGGTAGTACTTGGACTCCAGAAGGCTTGGTGAACGTACTCAAGATTAGCAATCTCCTGAATCAGAACATCCATCTGCTCACCATCTACCGCTGAGTCCGTAAGAACGGCCTGTATCTCCACTTCATCGCTGCCAAATTGATGAACCTCAATATCCTGAGTCTGATAGCCAGCAGCCTCTAGGGTGGCTATAAATTGCTTTAAAGCGATCTTTTGGGAGTGCTTGGGTGTAATGATGTAAACAGAGTTGGTGACCTCGACAGACACCGTATCTAAGGGTTGCCTATTAATTAAACTAACCACTGGGCGAAGCAAGGTATTGGCCGCAAGGATGAATAAGGTGGCTAGGCCAGCCTCAAGAATTAAGTCTGCGCCAGCACATGCGCCAACTGCGCCAGAAGCCCACAGGGTGGCAGCAGTATTAATCCCGCGGACATTACCCTCTTCTCGCATGATGACCCCCGCACCCAAAAAACCAATACCAGAAACGACATAGGCCATGACATGAACCGCGCCATCATGACCCGTTAGTCGATTGCCGGCATCTACAAAAATAGCTGCGCCGATGGCAACTAAGATGTTGGTTCTTAAGCCAGCAGTTCTTTGACGATACTGGCGCTCCAATCCAATCAGACCACCGAATATAAATGCCGCAGTCAGGCTAACTGTTGTATCGGCAAGGGATACAAGATTAATCGTTGCTAAAGATTCCATAACCCCCTTACCGAGCTCCTAAATGCTACTTCTGACCCAGGCCCAAGGTTTGAACCATTACCTTGAATACCTCAGTGTTGTCCATGAAGCCATGAAACTTTTCCGACCCAGGGCCGATCGCACTTAATACTGCGTCATCAGCAGTGTGTACCCCGGTATCTTGATACGAAGGAATATTACCGCCCACATGAATAGCATCCTCCTGCAATTGAATGTATTTAGGATTTGCCACATAGGTGCCACCCTCACCCTTGACTGCCGGCACAAAGGTCCCATCTAATTTGGGGTGTAGGGTTTCGTAGTGGTCGGGGTATGCGCCGTAAAAGAAGGCCAAGCGCTTTGAAACATCAATTTGACTGGGATAGCCCTCTAAGCCTGCCTTTGGATAATTTGGATAACCTGCTTCAGCATAAATACCCACCTTTTCTCTCAATGGTCCCGGCTTTGTATCGTTAATCACGCCAGCAATAGAGCCGCTTTGCGTGTGATCTGGCGTGACAATGATCAAGGTGTCAGGGTGTGTTTTTGCAAAGTCTTTGGCAATCTGCACAGCATTGCTAAGCATAATAGTGTCAAAGGCTGCCCGCTCCCAGTCCAAGGGGTGATTAAATTTATCAATCAGTGCTGCCTCAACCATCAAGAAAAACCCATTAGGATTCTTTGACAAGACATTAATGGCAGATTGCGTCATCTCGGTGAGGTCAGGTTGATTAGGAAACTCCGCTACGGTATTTTTCTTTAAGAATAAGCGGTCAAGAGATCCGTCCATATTGTCAGGGTGAAATACGCCAAATAACTTTTTGGTATTTTGGTCTTGAGAGGCAACCCATAGCTCTTGCTTAGTAAAGACCGTTTGATAACCATCCGATTTAAATGCCTCGACCAGATTTTTATCATCCTTCCGCTTAGAGCCCTTGGCAGACTGAGGATAAAAATAGGCAGAACCTCCCCCCAAGATAACTTCTGCACCACTAGCAAGTAATTGGTCGGCGATGTACTGCTTATCTGCTCGGCGACGAGTATGAGAAACCACTGCACCAGGTGTCGCATCCTCTAACTCTGCATCAGAAACGATACCCACTGACATTTTGGTATTGCGCTTAATAAGCTCCGAGATAGTTTCCACCTTGGGATGGGATAAGTTATCAATTGCACGGGAAACATAAACCCCCATAGCATTGACCGCACTCTTATGACCAGTGGTGTAGGCGCTCATCGAGTTAGCTGAATCAGTAATAAGTGAGTCGGAACCGGAGGTGCCAATCAAAGCAATATTCGGCATATCATCAAAAGAAAGTTTGCCCTGATACTTGCCCTCGACAATCCCCTTAGAGAAAACACGTGCCGCTGTACGATTAGCAATCGTCATTCCATCCCCAATAAAGAGGATGATATTCTTCACTCGTCTTGGGCCGCTGGCATAGACGTCCCAGCTTACCTGTAGGCGCTCTTGTACCGCATTGGCGGTCAACGTGTATTTACCCGCCTTTGACAGTTGCACATCACGGAAAATAATTGAGCTGCCCTTGCCATTTTCATTTGGAATGAATTCAGACTTAGCAGAAATAAATTTACTTAATGGAATCCCGTTAATTTTTATTTGTAGATCATTTTGATTAACGACGCTATTGAGTTCAACTTTAATATCGAATTTCGAACCCGCCAGAATTGAAGCATCATTGATCGGATAGATTGCTGCAGCATGAATCCCGGAAGAAACCAAAGCAACCACTGCAAAGCTAAAAAACTGAATTGAGCGAGAAATAGGCATAGTCATAAGAGAAATAGTGGGTAGGATGATTTAAGCTCCACTATGTCCATCCATCATGACAAATCAATGACACTCGCAGAGCTCTGCTAGAGAGCATTTTTCTTGGCGACCTTGAGCTTTCCAGACTTTACCGCCTCACAAAATACGGCATAGTCAGCCTTATTTTGTTGCGAATAGTCTTTAGCAAAAGCATAAAACGCCTTGTCCAACTCCTTCGACTGACCACAATACCCTGCGATCTTAGCGGGGTCTCCAGAGCGCGCATGCCCTAAGGCTAGAGCCCAACCAAATAACTTTGCATAATCTGGAAAGTTTTGAAGAGACACGCCGCCAGATCCAACAGCAATACCACCCTTCATATCGCGCAACTGCCTTAAATAAAAGTCCTGGGTATCACCGGCGTCATTTTTAACGGCACCAAAACCCAAAAAGATGTCTGGTGCACCTTGCAATAGTCTTTGACCCGAAACTACGCGATGCCCCATATTGGGATGTACTGACTCTCCAAGATAGGGGGTTAGAACTGATTTTTGAGCCTCTTTATATTGCAAAAATAAAGGATCATTTTCGCTGTTCCCTTCATAATATAAAACAATACAGGTAGTTCCAACACTGCCTACTCCGACTATTTTTCTAGCAAAATCTTTAAGCGTATAGCGACCAAATAAGACTTGCCTATCAGCCAGCAATGAATGCACATAACTTGAGACTGCTTTAGCCGCCAACTTCTTAAATGACTCGCCATAAACATTCCGTGAGAGATGCTCGATTAAAGGGGGTCTATTAATAATTTTGCGATTCTTGCCAACCAGAGTTGTGAGTTTAGCCAATACCTGAATATTACCCTGCCCTTTTGTTTCTTTTAGATAGGCATCCAGCGTTTTTTGATGAGCCTTGCTAAAGTGCTTACGGATATCATTCTCACCAATAAATTGCTGAGCCAAGTTAAGGTATGGCATTTGGGCATACTGAGCCATACGCTTCTGATATTCAGAAGTGATGCGGTACACCAGTTTTTTACCTAAGGCCTCAGTACCACCAAGACTTTCACAAGCAATCACGGCACTAGCAACTAGACGCTTAATATCCCACTCCCAACTTCCCGGCAGTGTCTCATCAAAGTCATTGATGCCAAACACCAAACGGTGCTCTGCGGTACCAAATAATCCAAAGTTTGAAACGTGCATATCACCACACAATTGAACTGTGATATCAGTTGTCGATTGATTGGCAAGATCCTGCGCCATGATGGCGGCACCGCCACGATAAAAAGCAAAAGGGGACTGGAGCATTCGCTCGTAGCGAATTGGAATCAAGGATTTATTACGGCTCTGGGCCTGCTTCTCAAGAACCTCAATGGGGCTGGTGCGATGCCTAGGTGGAATGTAAGTACCCTGCTCTAAAAATGTTACTTTTTTGCGCAAGGCTCTGCCGTCAGCAATACGTTTTTTAATGCTAGTTTGCTTAGCCATAAAAGGCTCTGCCGGGTTGAGCGTGGCGACTTTTATATCCGTGGATTTAATGCTCTTTTTAATAGAAGACATGCTGACTCTTATTGAGGGAATATCTCATGTTACCTCGACATGGGCCATGGTTGCACCAGTCGAGACTGGAGAGTATGTTGTTAACATAAGGGGAATGCAGCAGGATCAACGCCCTCTATAAGGATGTGAAATGGAACATTGGGATTTGTATTGGAATATCGCCATTCGCCTGGCTATGGCGCTTTTAGTGGGGACCATTCTTGGCCTCAATCGCTGGCTACACCATAAGTCTGCTGGCATTCGAACCCACAGCCTAGTTGCCATTGGATCGGCTACTGCAGTGATGCTGATTGGTGGCTTTACCCAAGACAATGCTCAAGCGGTGAGCCGGGTATTACAAGGTTTAATTACCGGGCTTGGTTTCTTGGGGGCTGGTGTCATTATTCATGAGCGAAGCTCTCAAAAGATCCACGGTCTAACCACCGCTGCCAGTCTCTGGTCTTGTGCATTAATAGGAGCAGCTTTTGGGGCTGGTCAGTTTGCACTTGGCAGCCTAGCACTAGGGGCTATCCTATTTACCCTCATAATTGGTGGTCCATTAGAGCGCCTAGCCGCTAAGCTCGCTGGAATTAAGCGAGACTCCGAGGTCTCAATCGACCCAGATTAGCCTACATATCCCAATAAATGCACTAAAAAGAGGATTTTGTCACATTAATTTGATAGCATTGCTCCTTCAATCAGCAATCTCAATAGATAAAGTTATGAGCAAATATCAATACGAAGACGCCGTTCAGCAGTTACAGGATTCTGGAAGTATTAGCTTAGAAGACTTTAAGAAGCTCTCATACGACGATCTCAATGAGCTCCTAGAAGAGATTAAAGTATGGTGCCTATATGCCAACGGCAAAGCAGATAAGTTATCTAAAAAATCTAAAAAGAAGAAAAAGAAAGATTGAGATTGATTGGTGAGAGCTCGGCTTACTTGCTAATCCGCTCTTTGGGAAAGCGCAAGGTAAACGTACTACCTTTCCCAGCAATACTTTCAATGACGAGCTGAGCCTGGTGACGATTGGCAATGTGCTTCACAATCGCCAACCCAAGACCCGTCCCTCCAGTATCCCTAGAGCGACTTCTATCTACTCGATAGAATCTTTCGGTCAAGCGTGGCAAGTGCTCTGAAGAAATCCCAGGTCCTGTATCTGTGACAGAAAATTCCCCTTGACCTTGAGGGTTCATACTCCATTTAGCACTGATAGAGCCTAGATCTGGAGTATATCGAATAGCATTCGATACTAGATTGCTGAATGCTGATAGCAATTCACGCTCATCGCCAAGTAACTTACAAGAAGAGGTGGATTCAAAATTGAGGGCATGTCTGCCCTGTGATAGGGCCTCTGCATCATTTTTTAATAGCGCCATCATAGTGGGGATTTGTACGGCCTGCATTGGCGCTGGCAAGGTATTCGATTCTAGGTTAGCCAAAGTCAGAAGATCCTCTACCAGGCTTTTCATACGCTGCGCCTGCGACATCATCATGTCAAAGTACTGATCCTTCTGCGCTTTTTCTAATTCAAGAGACTGCACGGTTTCTAAAAAACCCATTAATACAGTAATGGGGGTTCTCATCTCATGAGAAACATTGGCCACGAAATCACGACGCATGGCATCCGCTTTTTGCAAATCAGTCACATCTTGAATCAGCAAAAGATGGCGCTTATCCCCAAATGGAAAAGCTTGAAGCATCAGACTTAGATTGCTATCAGAACCCATTCTTGAGAGTAATAATGGCTCTTCAAATTGGCGCCTGTTTAAATATTGGACAAACTCAGGGCGACGAATTAAAAAGTTAATTCTTTGCATAACATCACGCTTGAAGTTTAATCCGAAGAATTGCTCAGCAATGGCATTGCACCATTCAATTTGGTCTTGATCATCCAGCATCACGATGCCATTTGGTGAGGCCTGGAAAGCCTCAATAAAGCGGGCGTGCTGCTGAACATTAATCTTAATTTGAAGCTTCAGATCTCGCACCAAGCGCTGCAACCTGAAAAACACCTCCTCCCAAAAACCACTAGGCAACGGCATTGATTCAAGGTCATCTGCTAGTACGTATCTGCGTAAGCGAGCTAAATTAATATACGAGTAGCCCAATGGGATCGCTAAAATAGCTATTCCCGAAGCAATGGCAACATTTTCACCCCAGTTGATCAGGGCGACATAGGCGGCAATAAATGCCAAGAAGATAATGAAGATGAATCTACTTAAAGCGGGGAGCATGCCGCAATCTTAGAGCATTCGGGATTGAAGTGGGGGAAATTGAAAAAGCTCAGAAAAACTGAGCTTTAGGTCTGGGTTGGCGTCTTAGTAATTCGATAACCGCTGCCTCGGACCGTTTCCACATATCGATCACAGTCCACGGGGGCTAGAGCCGCCCTCAACCTTTTGATATGCACATCCACTGTGCGCTCTTCGATATAGACCTCATTACCCCAGATCTTATCCAAGAGATTAGCCCGGGAATGTACACGCTCGGGATTTGACATAAAAAATTGCAAAATTCGATATTCCGTGGGACCCAGGGGAATTGGTTTGGGCTCCATATTGGGCCACATAGCCAATACCCGATGTGAAACAGGATCTAATTGGAGTGGACCAATAGAAAGTGGCCCCGTCTCCTCTACTGGCGTTTGACGGCGCAACAAGGCCCTTACCCTAGCAACTAGCTCCTTTGGAGAAAAAGGCTTAGTGACGTAGTCATCGGCACCGGAATCTAACCCTAAAACCTTATCAGACTCTTCACTTTTAGCAGTCAGCATCAAAATGGGCAAAAATCTTGTGCGCTCGTTTGCACGCAGCTCTTTGGCAAATTGCACGCCAGATTTACCTGGAAGCATCCAATCCAAAATCAATAAATTAGGGAGTGAATCTCGCATCATATTGAGCGCAACATCAGTTTGCATTGCTTTTTCAACCTCAAATCCAGCATGCGTGAGGTTGATGGCAATTAATTCAGCAATGGAAGGCTCGTCCTCAACTACCAAGATACGATGGGTCATCTTAAATCCCAATCGTCACTTATTTGCCTCACGCAATAAATCTTCATGGGGAATATGTCGTACATCAGCACCCTTAGCAACATAGATGACAAACTCTGCAATGTTTTTTGCATGATCCCCAATACGCTCAATTGCTTTGGCAATGGTCAACATATCCAATCCGGTAGTAATGGTGTGCGGATCTTCCATCATGTAAGAAATCAATTTACGAACAAAAGCACGAAACTCTTCGTCAATTTGGCGATCTTCTTCAACCACGGATGCTGCAGCGATTGTATCCAATCGAGCAAAGGCATCTAGACTGCGACGTAAAAGTGAAATTGCCATTTGGCCAGATAGGCGAATCTCTGCCACGTTGATATTGTGCGTAGCACCAGACTCAATCAAACGCTTTGTTCTTTTAGCGACACGCTCCGCCTCATCACCAGCTCTCTCTAGATTCGTGATGGCTTTAGACACAGCCATGACCAGACGCAAGTCACGAGCCGTAGGCTGTCGACGAGCAATGAGCTCAGTACAGGCTAGGTCAATTTGAATTTCAAGGTCGTTCACCAACTTTTCGTTTTCAATGACCACATTACAAGCATCTAAGTCCATTTGCGTGAAAGCACGCATAGCAGTAGAAATCTGAGATTCAACTAAGCCTCCCATTTCTAGCAGGCGGCTAGAAAGAGAATTTAAATCGGCATCAAATTGTGATGAAAGGTGTTTATCTGGCATTAGTGTCTCCAATTAACCAAAGCGGCCGGTAATGTAGTCTTCAGTTTCTTTGCGCTTAGGCTTAATGAAAATCTCATCAGTCTTGCCATACTCAATCAAACTTCCAAGGTACATATAAGCAGTGTAGTCCGATACGCGCGCAGCTTGCTGCATATTATGGGTCACGATTGCAATCGTATATTCATGTTTAAGTTCATTAATCAACTCTTCAATCTTTCCCGTGGAGATAGGATCAAGAGCAGATGTAGGCTCATCCAATAAAATAACAGAAGGCTTGACTGCTACACCACGTGCTATACAAAGGCGCTGCTGCTGACCGCCAGAAAGAGATAGGCCGCTTTGACTGAGCTTATCTTTTGCCTCGTTCCATAACGCAGCCTTATTTAAAGCCCACTCAACCCGCTCATCCATTTCAGAGCGAGAAAGCCTTTCATACAAACGAACACCAAAGGCGATATTCTCGTAGATCGACATTGGAAATGGTGTTGGCTTCTGAAAGACCATGCCAATTCTAGAGCGCAGTAAATTCAAATCTTGACCTGGGTTCAGAATATTCTGTCCGTAGAAATTAATCTCGCCTTCAGCGCGTTGACCTGGATATAAATCATACATACGATTCAAAGTACGCAATAAAGTGGATTTGCCGCAACCTGATGGGCCGATGAAAGCGGTAACCTTACCCTCTTCAATATCTAGGTTAATATCTTTTAAGCCCTGAAAGGCTCCGTAAAAAAAGTTTAAGTTACGCACCTCAAGTGCATTCTTAGCCGCTACTGGCTTATCATTGCTCGCTACGTTCACGCTACCCCCTTGACTATCAATCTGATTTAAGTCAAACATTGTTTTCATATTAGCCATCATCCCTGGACTTTCTCTCGGAACACTACTCGAGCTAGAATGTTCAAGCCCAGCACTGCAATCGTAATTAATAGCGCGCCGCCCCACGCAAGATCAACCCAGTTCTCGTATGGACTCATCGCGAACTGGAAAATAACCACAGGTAAGTTCGCCATCGGTGCGTTCATATTTGTAGAGAAGAATTGATTATTCAGTGCCGTAAACAGCAAAGGCGCTGTTTCACCACTAATACGAGCTAAAGCCAACAAAATACCCGTCATTACTCCAGATTGTGCCGCTCTCAAGGTAATCATGAAAGCCACTTTCCATTTAGGCGTACCTAAGGCATAAGCTGCCTCCCGCAGACCGCCTGGAACTAAGCGCAACATATTTTCAGTTGTGCGCACTACTACTGGGACAGCAATCAAAGCCAAGGCAATAGTTCCTGCCCAACCAGAAAAATGGCGGACCTGAGCCACTACCAAAGCGTATACGAAAAGTCCGATCACGATCGAGGGGGCAGAAAGCATGATGTCTGTTACGAAACGAGTAACTGAAGCAATACGACTACGATCACCATACTCAGAAAGGTATAAACCTGCTAAAACCCCAATTGGGGTACTGAGTAAAGTACAGCTACCCACCAACATTAAACTACCTACAATGGCATTCGCAAGACCGCCACCTTCTGATCCGGGCGCTGGAGTGCTATGGGTAAAAATTGTTAGATTAAGCGATGAGAAGCCTTTGTAAAACAATACGCCCAAAATCCAAAAGAGGAAAATCATCCCCAAAACCATTGCCAAAATTGAAAGCGTTAAGCCAATCTTATTGGCACGCTTTCTTTTGGAGAAAATTGCCGGATCAATATTAGAGACGTTGTTCATGTTTTTAGTCCTTGCTTTTTCTCCATATTGTTTAGCATCCACTTAGCCCATGCCAACACAATAAAAGTAATTAGGAACAATGCCAATCCAAGCAAATATAAAGAAGATAAATGATTGCCCGCCTCTGCCTCACCAAATTCATTAGCTAAAGTTGAGGCAATCGAAGTCCCTGGAGCAAATAAAGATGGGGATAGGCGATGTGCATTACCAATCACGAAGGTCACAGCCATTGTTTCGCCAAGGGCCCGACCTAGACCAAGCATCACGCCACCAATAACGCCTGCTTTTGTATAAGGAAGGACTACATTTTTAACCACCTCCCAAGTGGTGCAACCAATACCGTAAGCAGACTCTTTGAGAACCGGCGGAACGATTTCAAATACATCCCGCATGACTGAGGCGATAAATGGCAATATCATCATTGCTAAAATCAAACCGGCGCACAATATACCGATGCCGTTAAAGGCTCCGGAGAATAAAATTCCAAGGCCTGGAATTTGGCCAAGTGTAGCTGCCAATGCTGGCTGAATATATTCAGCAAACAGTGGCGCAAAAATAAATAATCCAAACATACCGTAAATGATCGATGGCACAGCAGCCAGCAGCTCAACGGCTGTTCCAAGTGGCCTACGAAGGTAGCCAGGGCAAAGCTCAGTCAAGAATACGGCAATACCAAAACTCAAGGGGACAGCAATCAGCAGAGCAATAATCGAAGTTGCCAAGGTGCCATAAATAGCAATCAGACCACCAAACTCTCCATTCACTACATCCCACTCTTGCGTAAAGAAGAAGCTAGGGCCAAAGGCATGCAATGCGGGCCATGCATTTATGAACAAAGAAATGATGATGCCTAGCAAAGCAATGAGAACAGATACCGCGAAGAACTGGGTAATTGCATGAAATAGAAGATCTTGCACACGCTGTAACTTTGCAACCCTAAGCGCCTGGGGCGTTGGCATTGAAGCTGACTGGGTGATGTCCATCATAAATTGAGCTTATTTAAATATTGAAACAGCCTCACTTTAGTGAGGCTGTTTATTAGTCTTGAATGAGAATGGTCAATCTCAAAACTTATTTAGTTACTACCTTAGTGAAGACATTCTTACGGATGAATTCAGTGGTTGCATCAGGCATCGGTACGTAATCTAAATCTTCAGCCATTTTCTTGCCTTCCTTAAATGCAAAGTCAAAGAATTTGAGCACTTCAGCAGCATTAGCCTTGTTCTCTGGATTTTTGTAGAGAAGGATAAAAGAAGCACCGGTAATTGGCCATGATTTAGCACCAGGAGCATCGGTAATAAATGTACCCATACCTGGAATCTTTGACCAGTCAGTACCAGCTGCTGCTGCTGCAAATGTCAAATCGTCAGGAGCAACATAATTACCAGCTTTATTCTTCAAAGAGATAAAGGTCATTTTGTTCTTCTTAGCGTACGCATACTCTACGTAACCTACTGAGTTCTTTACACGAGTTACGTTTGCTGCAACGCCTTCGTTACCCTTACCGCCAACAGTGGAAGCCGCTGGCCATTTCACGTTAGCGCCAGAACCAACAGAATCCTTAAAGAGAGTGCTAGTTTTTGCTAAGTAGTCAGTAAAGATTGCCGTTGTTCCAGAGCCGTCAGCACGAGTCACAACAGTAATTGGGCCAGAAGGAATCTTCACGCCTGGGTTCATGATCGCAATACGCTTATCACCCCAATCAGAGATAACGCCTTGAAAAATGTCAGCCAAGGTTGGGCCATCTAATTTGATTTCGCCAGGCTTAACGCCATCAACGTTAATTACTGGAACTACGCCGCCGATAATCGCCGGGAACTGAACCATGCCATCTTTTTCTAAATCTACGAATGTCACTGGATTGTCGGTTGCGCCAAAATCAACAGTCTTTGCTTTAATTTGCTTAATACCGCCTGAGGAACCAATGGATTGATAGTTCAAATTTGAACCAGTCTTCGCTTTAAAAGCTTCTGCCCATTTGGCATAAATTGGGTACGGAAAGGTTGCGCCCGCGCCAGTCATATCAACAGCAAATGCGACTGGTGCCATGGAAATGGCGCTGATAACTAGCGCTTTTTTGAAGAATGATTTCATTTAATCTGTTCCTAGTGAAATTTCGCAATGTCGCGATAACTAGGACGATACGATTTGTGTATGACCGTTTTATGACAAGCTGGTCATAAATAAAATAATTTAATTATTTCAATAACTTAGAATCTTTTTAGGTTAAGTAATGGGCACTAAATCAGCGATGCTTTTTGCTGCTTTCATAGCAATATCTACCTCTTTAGTCTCGACCATGACCCGCAGGACGGGCTCCGTACCAGAGGCGCGGATAAGTACTCGACCAATATCTTTGAGCTCACTTTCAACTTTCGCAATTTGTTTATTGAGGGCCTCATCAGACTTCCAGTCATAACCAGTCTTAAATTTAATATTTAGCAATACTTGTGGGAAGATTTTGACTGAATCTAATAACTGGGCGAGACTCTGCTTGTTTTTGCTCATGGCAGCTAAAACCTGCAGTGCCGCAATCGTGCCATCTCCAGTCGAGTGTTGATCTAGGCATAACAAGTGACCAGATCCTTCGCCACCAACGATCCAGCCTTTTTCTTTGAGCACCTCTAAAACATAACGGTCGCCCACATTGGCACGCTCAAATCCGATGCCCAAGCCTTTAATAGCGTTCTCAACAGCTAAATTAGTCATCAGTGTGCCCACTACTCCACCCAATGCTTGACCACGAGTAATGCGGTCTTTGGCGAGGACATAAAGAAGTTCATCACCATTAAACAACCTGCCGGTGGCATCCACCATTTGTAGGCGATCAGCATCACCATCCAATGCAATACCAAGGTCAGCGCCAACCTCCTTCACTTTAGCAATTAATGCTGCTGGTGCAGTGGCTCCGAAGCCATCATTAATATTGCGGCCATCTGGGCTAACGCCAATCGGAGTCACCTCAGCGCCAAGTTCGTGAAACACTGGAGGAGCGGTATGATAAGCAGCGCCATTAGCGCAATCAACCACTAGCTTCAAGCCTTTGAGATTAAGATCTCCAGGAAAGGTTGATTTACAAAACTCGATATAACGTCCTGCTGCATCATCCAAGCGAAATGCTTTACCTAACTCTTTTGAGCTCACGCAACCCATGGGTTTTTCTAACTCTGCCTCAATGGCTAACTCAAATTCATCAGACAACTTGTCACCATTGGCAGAGAAGAATTTGATCCCATTGTCTTGGTAGGGGTTGTGTGATGCTGAAATCACCAAGCCGGCAGATAAGCGTAGGGTTTTGGTAAGGTATGCAACACCTGGCGTTGGAATAGGACCACATAGCATGACATCTACTCCAGCAGCAGCAAAGCCAGCCTCTAGCGCTGCCTCTAATAAGTATCCGGAAATGCGCGTGTCTTTGCCAATCAGAATCTTGCAACGCTCACCAGGTTTTGCATTACGTGTTAATACTTTTCCAGCCGCAAAGCCAAGACGGGTCATAAACTCGGGAACAATTGGAAATTGTCCTACTTCCCCGCGGATACCATCAGTGCCAAAGTATTTTTTTTTCATGTATTTAATTATAAAACTTATTAGTATTTGACTTGCTTAACTCGGTTTAACCTTAGATTTGAATGGCTTCCCAGAGCTTCAAGGCATCGACCGTCTCGGGCACATCGTGCACTCTGACAATCTTCGCGCCCCGATCAGCAGCCATAACAGCTGCCGCAATACTAGATGCCACTCGTTCGTTGGCTTCCTTGCCAGTCAATTTTCCCAGCATTGACTTTCGAGAAAGCCCAGCCAGTACTGGATAGCCTAGCTTTGAGAACAAATCAAAATGGGCCAACATTTGCAGGTTATGCTCCAGGCTTTTACCAAACCCAAAGCCGGGATCGATTGCGATACGAGCTCTATCTACACCTGCATTCATCAGGCAATCAGTTTGCTCCTGTAAAAAGGCAATCACTTCCGTGATCACATCTTTATATTCAGGATTAAATTGCATCGTCAGAGGATCGCGCTGCATATGCATGAGCACAATGCCACAACCCTCTTTTTTATCTTCATCAATGCCACACTCTAAGACAACATGAACAGCGCCCTCTTGGCGCAATGCCCAAATATCATTTACACAATCAACACCAGCCTTTAAGGCTTGACGCATTGTCTCTGCTTTATAGGTATCGATGGATAAGGCTACCCCTAAATTCTTCAGGGCATCAATGACTGGCAACACACGATCCAGCTCTTCTTGCAGCGCAACAGGCACTGCTCCGGGCCTAGTAGATTCACCGCCGATATCGATGATATCGACCCCGCCTTTGATCATTAGTTCAGCTTGAACGATAGCATCTTTTGTAGTTCTGAATTGACCGCCATCAGAAAATGAATCTGGTGTGACATTCAGGATACCCATCACTAAAGGACGCTTACGTTTACTAAAGTCAAAAAGAAAACGCCCGCAACGCCATGTTGCGGGCTGATGTGATTTCACCATACCTTTATCTTAGGCAGTTGCTGGCGCGCTACCTGCCGCAGGACCTGGAGTACCAGCAGAGTTTCCAAACTGCGTTGCAGCTGGTGGTGGTGGTATGCGCGGTGGACGACCTGCCATGATGTCAGTGATCTGCTCTGCATCGATGGTTTCCCATTCCAGTAAGGCGGCAACCATTGCTTCAACCTTATCGCGATTTTGCTCGAGAATAGATCTTGCTAAGGCGTACTGACTATCAATCAAAGCCCGAATTTCTGCATCGACTTTTTGCTGCGTCAACTCTGAGACAGTCTTAGTGCTATTACGCCCAAAGATACTTTCTGATTCGGTATCAACATAGACCATCGTACCCAGACTATCACTCATACCGTAACGGGTCACCATATCGCGAGCCATCTTCGTAGCGCGCTCAAAGTCATTCGATGCACCAGTACTCATGGAATGCAAGAACAACTCTTCAGCCGCACGGCCACCAAACAAAATAGCCAACTCTTCCAGCATGCGATCTTTGTAAAGGTTTACGCGGTCAAATTCTGGAAGCTGCCATGTCACACCCAACGCCATACCGCGCGGCATGATGGTGACCTTATGAACAGGGTCGGCCTTAGGTAAAACTTTTGCAACAACTGCATGGCCAGATTCATGATAAGCCGTATTCCGACGCTCTTCTTCACGCATCACAGCAGACTTACGCTCAGGACCCATGTAGATCTTATCTTTGGCGTCTTCGAAATCTTTCATATCTACTGCGCGTTTATTGCGACGTGCAGCAAACAAGGCAGACTCATTAACGAGGTTAGCTAAGTCAGCACCAGAGAAGCCTGGTGTACCGCGTGCCAGTACGGCAGCATCAACATCCGGATCAATCGGAACTTTACGCATATGCACTTGCAAAATTTGCTCGCGACCACGAATGTCTGGCAAACCTACGTGAACTTGACGATCGAAACGGCCTGGGCGCAACAGGGCTTTGTCCAAAACATCTGAACGATTAGTTGCAGCGACCACGATCACCCCGCTATTGCTTTCAAAGCCATCCATCTCTACCAGCATTTGATTCAGGGTTTGTTCGCGCTCATCATTACCACCGCCCATGCCAGCGCCACGATGGCGTCCAACCGCATCGATCTCATCAATAAAGATGATGCATGGGGAATTCTTCTTGGCATTCTCGAACATATCACGCACCCGTGATGCGCCAACACCAACAAACATCTCAACAAAATCAGAGCCCGAAATTGAGAAAAATGGAACTTTTGCTTCGCCGGCAATGGCACGCGCCAATAGCGTTTTACCAGTACCAGGAGGGCCTACTAGCAATACGCCGTGCGGAATACGTCCACCGAGCTTTTGGAACTTCTGCGGATCTTTTAAGAACTCGACTAGCTCAAAGACTTCTTCTTTCGCTTCATCGCAACCAGCAACATCAGCAAAGGTTACGGTATTGCTATTCTCGTCAATCAAGCGCGCTTTGGATTTGCCGAAAGAGAACGCTCCACCTTTTCCGCCACCCTGCATCTGACGCATCATGAAAAACCAGAAGCCAATAATCAATAATGTGGGTCCAAGGTAGTACAAAGCAGAAACCAGCATATTGGGCTCATCGTCAGCCTTACCAGTTACCTGTACACCGAACTTCATCAAATCGCCAACCATCCAAATATCGCCTGGGGAGATGATGGAATATTTATTACCGTCGGCCGGAGTGACCTGCAGGGTGCGACCCTGCACATCCACGCGCTTCACCTTGCCAGCCTTGGCATCATCCATGAATTGCGAGTAAGTGACCTGGGTCTGCTCTTTTGGCTTATCAAATTGCTTAAAAACAGTAAACAGCACTAGACCCACAATGAGCCATACACCGATTTTTTGGAACATATTGCTGTTCAAGATGAGTCCTTTGCC
>CAIOIX010000191.1 GCA_903858445.1 uncultured beta proteobacterium | reverse complement strand
TGATCGACTTGTTAAGGTGCAGGATCGTCTAGCTCAAGATAAAGCCCTACTTTCCAAAGCGGAGCAGCCACGTGGTGTTTTATCTCCAACGTACTTTTCAATCCTCACCGAGATTCGCACATTAGAGGACGAGCGCGAAAAGCTCACGGCAAGTATTGATGCCAAGGATGTGCAGTCCGCTAATTTACAGTCACCAATTTATGTCGCAGACAAGCCGGTTTATCCTAAAAAGTTGATCAGCCTATTGGCTGGCTTAATCGGTGGGCTATTCTTAGGTTTACTAATTGCCTTGGGTCGTCAGATGATGGCTAAGCTCAAGAGCGAAGCGGGCGGTGTATTGTGATGTTAGTCCGAGTAGAAGTGAATACTCGGGATCGGGCATTAGCGGGCATGTGTCTGTAAGCAATTAAATGCATTATTTATTAATACATAAATTCAAAGAGTACCTATGAAGGCAGTCATTTTGGCAGGTGGTTTGGGAACGCGAATTTCAGAAGAAACGCATTTAAAACCTAAGCCCATGATTGAAATTGGCGGTAAGCCCATTCTCTGGCACATTATGAAGATGTACTCGTCTTATGGTGTAAATGACTTTGTAATTTGTTGTGGCTATAAGGGTTACGTGATCAAGGAGTATTTTGCAAATTACTTCCTGCATATGTCCGATGTGACCTTTGACATGGCACACAACAAGATGGAAGTACACCAACGCAATGCTGAGCCCTGGAAGGTCACTCTCGTTGACACTGGTGATGACACACTAACGGGCGGTCGTCTAAAGCGAGTGTCAGATTACATCAAAGACGAACCTGAGTTTTGCTTTACTTATGGTGATGGTGTCAGCGATATTGATATTGGTGCTTTGATTGCATTTCATCGCAAACATGGAAAATTGGCAACTGTGACGGCAGTTCAACCACCGGGGCGTTATGGAGCTTTAGATCGGGTGGGAACTCAAGTAATAGGATTTACTGAAAAGCCGCGCGGGGAAGGCGGATTCATCAATGGCGGATTTTTTGTGCTCTCCCCACAATGCTTAAAATTGCTTAAAGACGATTCTTCAACTTGGGAGGCAGATCCTTTGATTGAGCTTGCTAATAAGAGTGAGCTTATGTCCTATGAACACAATGGTTTTTGGCAGGCGATGGACACATTGCGCGATAAAACCCATCTCGAAGAATTATGGGCATCAGGTGATGCCCCTTGGAAAAACTGGTAGGCCTGAGTGAGAATTGCATCTCCCATTTTTTGGAAGGATAAGCAAGTTTTGCTTACGGGCCACACTGGATTTAAGGGTGCTTGGCTAGCATTTTGGCTCTCTCAAATGGGGGCTAAGGTGACTGGAATTAGTCTAGCTCCTAGCAGCACACCGAATCTTTTTACTCTTGCCAACATTGCGCAGATGACCAATAGTCATTTTGCAGATATTCGGGATGCAGATGCGGTGTCAAATATTGCTAAGAAAGCCCAGCCAGAAATTATTTTGCATCTTGCTGCCCAGGCGTTAGTTAGGCCTGGGTATAGAGACCCCCTGGGAACTTTTGCCACCAATGTAATGGGTACGGCCAATGTTCTCAATGCCACGCGAGGAGTTAATTCAGTCAAGGCTTTGGTGGCTGTGACAACTGACAAGGTATATAAAAATCTAGAAACAGGCAGGGCTTATAAGGAAGATGATCAGCTAGGTGGTTATGACCCTTATAGTGCGAGTAAAGCGGCCAGTGAAATCATTATTTCATCTTATAGGGATTCGTATTTAGCTGAGCAAGGAGTTGCAATTGCCTCAGCGCGAGCTGGAAATGTTATTGGGGGTGGTGACTGGTCCGAGGATCGATTAATACCTGATGCAGTGCTTGCTTGGGATTCTGATTTGCCTCTTGAAATCCGTAGACCTAATGCGATTCGTCCCTGGCAACACGTTTTAGAGCCTCTAAATGGCTACTTAGTTTTAGCAGAAAAACTCTATACCGATTTATCTTTTTCAGGCGCATATAACTTTGGGCCCAAAACTAATGAAGCTGCGACAGTTAAAACGGTAATTGAGTTGGCTAATAATGCATATGGTTGTGGAAGTGTTGTATGGGGCGATGGAACTGAGGGTCCACATGAGGCCAACCTACTTTCTCTGGAAATATTAAAAGCACGAGAACTATTAGGCATTACTCCGCGCTGGAATCTAACGGAGACCATCAAGCTAACAATGGGGTGGTACCAACAGCAAAGAAGTGGTGTAAATGCCCATCTATTATGCGATGCTGATATTGCAGCGTTTTCCAGTGCCAGAAAGCTTGATTAAGCATGAGTCAATTCTCAATTTTCGAAACACCAATCGCAGGTTTAAAAGTGATTGAGCGAAAGCCCATTGGCGATCACCGAGGCTTCTTAGCCCGCATTTTTTGTGCCGATCAATTAAAAAGTGCTGGGTGGGAAAAGTCGATTGCTCAGATCAATCAAACAGTAACTAAAAAAAGAGGAACTGTTAGGGGGATGCATTTTCAACGCCCCCCTCATGCCGAAATGAAGTTAGTTTCCTGCTTACAGGGGAAGATTTTGGATATAGCGGTCGATTTACGAAAAAATTCGCCTACATTTTTAAAGTGGCATGCTGAAACACTTTCTTCAGAAAATTGCCGAGCTCTTTTAATCCCGGAAGGTTTTGCGCACGGCTTTCAGACGCTCACAGATGATTGTGAGTTACTTTATTTGCACTCTGCGCCCTATGCGCGAGACTATGAGGTAGGTATTCGTCCAGATGATCGATATTTAGATATCTCCTGGCCGATTAATTTTTTTGAAATTTCGACGAGGGATGCTGAGCATCCTTTACTTAATGACCAATTTACGGGAATTGAATTATGAAGTGTCGGCACTGCTCTTCTGAGTTAACTCATACCTTTTTAGACCTTGGTTTTGCACCACCTTCCAATGCATACCTAACTAAGGATGACTTAACCAAGCCTGAAAAATACTACCCATTAAAGGTCATGGTATGCGATCAATGTTGGTTAGTGCAAACTGAAGATTATGCACAGGCAGATGAGTTGTTTGACTCTGAGTATGCATATTTTTCTAGTACATCAACAGGTTGGCTTAAACATGCCAAAGAGTATGCTGAAAAGATGACAAAAGAATTGAGCTTAAATGAGAAGAGTCTTGTAATTGAGGTTGCATCAAATGACGGATATTTGCTCAAGAATTTTCTTGAAAAGAAAATACCTTGTCTTGGTATTGAGCCAACTGCTAGTACAGCAAAGGCAGCAGAAGCATTGGGTATTCCAGTCTTACAAGAGTTTTTTGGAGAAAAGCTGGGTGAGCAGTTATCACAAGAAGGTCGTCAAGCAGATTTAATTGCCGGCAATAATGTTTATGCTCATGTGCCAGAGATAAATGACTTTACTCGAGGCTTAAAGGCCGCTCTAAAACCTGGTGGAATAATTACCCTAGAGTTTCCACACTTGATGAGATTGATTGAATTTAATCAATTTGATACGATTTACCACGAACATTTTTCTTATCTTTCCCTGTATACAGTTAAGAAAATATTTAGTGCTGCAGGTTTACGCATTTGGAATGTTGAGGAGTTATCAACACATGGAGGAAGTTTACGTGTCTACGGCTGTCATTTAGATGATGGTCGTCAAGCCTTACCTGCTGTAGAGATCATTCTTCAAAATGAAAAAGAGCGTGGACTTCAGAATTTATCCGTTTATGAGGCTTTTCAAGAAAAAGCTGATGCGATTAAAAATGACTTTCTAGAATTTTTAATTACGCAAAAGAAATTAGGTAAAAAAGTCGCCGCATATGGCGCTGCGGCCAAAGGAAATACGCTGCTAAATTACGCGGGCGTTAAGCCAGATTTATTATCATTTGTCTGTGATGCTGCTATAGCTAAGCAGGGTAAATTTATGCCCGGAAGTCATATTCCAATATATGAGCCAAACAACCTTTTTGACGGGTCTCTAGATTATGTAGTTATCCTCCCTTGGAATATTTCTGATGAGGTGGTCAAGCAGAATCAAGAATTAAAAGATGCGGGAGTACTGTTTGTAACAGCCGTTCCTGAATTGAGGTGTTCATGAAGCCAAGAATTCATTACACCAAGCCATCTATTACCAGCCTTGAGGTACAGTATGCTACTGATGCAGCAGCAAATGGTTGGGGTGATAGATGTTACGAATACATCAATAGATTTGAAGAGCAGTTTAAGAAACATTTAGGAGTTAAATACGCAGTTGCCACGTCAAGTTGCACCGGTGCATTGCATATGGGAATGGCTGCGCTTGGAATCGGATCTGGCGACGAGGTAATAATGGCGGATACGAATTGGATAGCAACAGCCTCTCCAATTATGCACTTGGGAGCGAAGCCAATTTTTGTAGATATCTTGCCTAATACTTGGTGTATTGATCCCGCCTTAGTTGAGAAGGCCATCACCCCCAGGACTAAGGCCATCATTGCCGTACATTTGTATGGCAATCTTTGTGAAATGAGTGAGTTGATTGCTATTGGCAATAAGTACGGTATTCCAGTTATAGAGGATTCTGCTGAGGCCATTGGTTCGATTTATCATGGAAAGCGTGCAGGCTCGATAGGAAAGTTCGGCACCTTTTCCTTTCATGGAACCAAAACCGTCACTACTGGTGAGGGTGGAATGTTTGTCACCAACGATGCCGATCTTTTCGAGTGCGTGTTGACGCTTAGCAATCATGGCCGTGCTCGCAATCAAACGAAGCAGTTTTGGCCAGATGTAGTGGGATTCAAATACAAAATGTCAAATATTCAAGCGGCCATTGGTTGTGCGCAGATGGATCGCATTGATGAATTAA
Organism: uncultured beta proteobacterium; assembly: GCA_903858445.1. GTDB lineage: Bacteria > Pseudomonadota > Gammaproteobacteria > Burkholderiales > Burkholderiaceae > Polynucleobacter. The sequence continues at coordinate 339 of CAIOIX010000191.1, read as the reverse complement.
CTAGCAGGAAATATGAAATTTTGGCTGCCTATCGGAGAGAGCTCGGTAACTTACCTGGGATCAGCATGAATCCGGACTATGCAGGAGTTGTGAATGGTGCCTGGATGCCGACCATAGTTTTTTCGGATGAGACTGGCATTAGGCGCGAAGAAATTCAAGCCGCATTTGCCGCAGAAAATACTGATGCGCGGGTATTTTTTTGGCCACTTTCTAGTTTGCCAATGTTTACCCCTGTAAAGACAAACTCAATTGCATGGACGACTCCAGATCGTGCAATAAATTTGCCGAGTTATCATGATTTAAGTCTTAATGATATTAAGCGAGTTTCAATGGTGGTTA
>CAIOIX010000190.1 GCA_903858445.1 uncultured beta proteobacterium | reverse complement strand
GTTGTTTTAAGTTTATGTAATGGAGTTCGCATGGCGACCGGAATTGTTAAGTGGTTCAATGATGCAAAAGGTTTTGGCTTTATCAAACCTGATGATGGTGAAGAAGAGTTGTTCGCGCATTTCAGCGCGATCACAATGGGTGGTTTCAAGACCCTCAAAGAAGGTCAAAAGGTAACGTTTGATATTACCCAAGGACCTAAAGGCAAACAAGCTACCAATATTCAAGGCGCTTAATAGTCTGTAGATCACTAGGAAAACCCAGGACTGGTTCCTGGGTTTTTTTTCATCGGAAAATTGCCTCACTTAAAATGTAATTATGCATACATCATCAAAATTCTTACCTCATTTATTTACTCTGGTTTTGCTCATTAGTTCATGCCATTCATTTGCGCAGGTGAATGCGGGATTACCCAGCATTGAACTCAAGACTGGTATCTATCGCATCCAAGCAGAATTAGCCGACACGCCCAAAGCCAGAGAGGTGGGGCTCATGAATCGCACCGGCATGCCAACTAATTCCGGCATGCTATTTATATTTGAACAGAAAGCAGGTCACTGCTTCTGGATGAACAACACCAAGATTCCTTTATCGATTGCCTTCATTGCTGACGATGGGAAGATCGTCAATATTGACGAGATGCAAGCCGAGACAACTAATAACCACTGCCCTACCGCCGCAATACGTTACGCCCTCGAGATGAATAAACAGTGGTTCTCTGAACGAGTGATTACGCCAGGCACCGTCATTCACGGGTTGCCAAAAAGGTAAGGTCTACTAGCTCAGTTCCTTAATACGAATTGCGCGGCAACTTTAATAAATTCAGGCTCTCGCTGATTGAAGCCGTGATAGGCCTTAGAGCCACAAACATCGCCCTCACTTAGTCCACCATCCAACTGAATAAATTGAGAAATAGCTTTATTAGGGCGACTGGAAATAATCCTCTCTGAAGTAACCAATGGGGTGGATGAACATCCATCGTCCACGTGATGAATAGCCAATACTGGAACACTCACATCTGAATCGACTGAAGCAGACCTATAGGTACCCGCAAGAATAACCCCAGCAATCAATCTTTCCTTTTCTTTGCCGCCATTCACAAACTCAGTAACACTAACCGTACCCATGCTGTGGCCGAAAATCCATACTGGTACATTCAGTTTTTCCTTGTAATAAATCACTACATTCTCAATTCTTTGCTGATGATCCCTGATGGATCGAGAATTTCTCATTCCGCCACCAAGGTCATAAGGGGTATCCACTAAGACGGCATTAACTCCATACTGTGCCCATAAATTTTGGGAACGCACAAAGGTATGAAAGTTTGTCGTTGAACCGTCGTCTTGAAGTCGTAATACGCCACTGCCACCAGGAAAAAGTAAAACTACTGCTTTAACGTTCTTTGTTGGGGTCAATAATGTTCTGGTTGGAGCATCATCCTTATAAGGAACATCAAAAACTTGAGCGTTCACAGTGCAGGAAAACAGCATCCCCATGATGGCGACTAGTTGAATTATTTTCATTTATGAATTTATACATAAAACTAAATAAAAAAACCACCCGAAGGTGGCTGATGTTCTCGTCTTGGGATAAAAATTACTCAAAGTGGCATACGTAATGTACTGGAGCCTCTGCGCGGATGATGAAATAACCACCTTTTTCCACTTCCCAGCTTTGGCCCGATGTAAATTCTTGCTCGGGAGCGCCATTGATACTGACAAAAGCACTGCCATCAACCACTTCCATGATTTCTTTGGTGCTTAAGTCAAAACGAAGGGTGCTCGGCAATACAACGCCAACGGACTTGCGAATGCCATTAGGCAAAGTTACTGTGTGGGACACACACTTGCCATCGAAAAATACATTAGCTTTCTTGCCTACGGATACTTGATCAAATTGCATTGAAATTCTTTCCTATCTGGTTCACTAAATTACTTTTATCCTGATGTCTTATTTGACGCGTTTACGTCTAGCTATTTCGGCAATCCGCATACGTAAGGCATTGAGCTTAATGAAACCACCAGCATCAGCTTGGTTGTAGGCTCCACCATCATCATCAAAGGTTGCAATGTTTTGATCAAACAAAGTATTAAGTGAGTCGCGAGAAATCACGGACACAGACCCTTTGTATAGCTTCAAGCGCACAACGCCGTTCACCATCTGCTGCGTATGATCAATTAGGGTTTGCAAAGCTAAGCGCTCTGGCGCCCACCACAATCCGTTATAAATCAGACTTGCATAACGGGGCATCAAATCATCTTTTAAGTGAGCTACCTCACGATCCAGGGTAATACTTTCGATGCCTCGATGAGCCTTCAATAGAATGGTGCCGCCTGGAGTTTCATAGCAACCACGGCTTTTCATTCCAACAAAACGATTTTCGACCAAATCAAGACGACCAATACCATGCATACCGCCGATACGGTTTAATTCTGCCAATAACTCATGTGGCTTATAAACCTTGCCATTAATCGCTACTGGATCGCCAGCGCTAAATTCAATTTCAATAACTTCGGGAGCATCAGGAGCCTTCTCGGGAGATACCGTCCAACGCCACATTGATTCTTCAGCTTCTGCATTTGGGTTTTCCAAATGACGGCCTTCGTAGCTGATGTGCAAAAGATTGGCATCCATCGAATAAGGTGAACCACCTTGCTTGTGCTTCATCTCGACCGGAATGCCATGCTTTTCTGCATAGGCCATGAGTTTTTCACGAGAAAGCAAATCCCATTCTCGCCATGGCGCAATAACTTTAATTCCTGGCTCAAGAGCGTAGTAACCCAATTCAAAGCGAACTTGGTCATTGCCCTTGCCTGTAGCACCATGTGATACAGCATCCGCACCAGTCTGACGAGCAATCTCAATCTGACGTTTTGCAATCAACGGGCGGGCAATGGAAGTACCCAATAAATATTCGCCTTCGTAAATCGTATTGGCGCGGAACATGGGAAATACAAAGTCACGGACAAACTCTTCACGCAAGTCGTCAATAAAAATATTTTCCGGCTTGATCCCAAACTGCAAAGCCTTTGCGCGTGCCGGCTCTAGCTCTTCACCCTGGCCCAAGTCAGCGGTAAAGGTCACGATCTCGCATTGGTAGGTATCTTGAAGCCATTTCAAGATCACGCTTGTGTCAAGACCACCGGAATAAGCCAGTACTGCTTTTTTGATATCAGACATGATTTCTATTCAATTTAAAAATTAACTAAAACTACTTAATCCAAGCGCCCGCAGAGCAAATACTCCATCAAAGCCTTTTGAACATGCAAACGATTCTCTGCTTCCTCCCACACAATACTTTGTGGCCCATCAATCACCTCAGCAGAAACCTCTTCACCACGATGGGCTGGCAAGCAATGCATAAACAAAGCGCCTGGCTTAGCCAAGGACATCAATTCTTCAGAGACCATCCAGTTTTTGAATGCCTTCATGCGTGAAGCATTTTCATCTTCATAACCCATACTGGTCCATACATCAGTGGTTACTAAGTCAGCATCTCTGCAAGCATCTTTAGGATCATCGCAGACCGTTAAATGATTCAGAGCAGGGCCGCTCAAGCGCGAGCTATCCAATTGATAACCATCTGGGGCCGAGAACCGAATTTGAAAATCTAAACACTCAGCCGCCTGAATCCAGGTGTAAGCCATATTATTGGCATCACCAACCCAAGCCACTGTTTTTCCTTGGATAGGACCACGAGCCTCTACAAATGTAAAGACATCGGCGAGCACTTGGCAAGGATGAAATTCATTGGTTAAGCCATTAATCACGGGAACGCGTGAATTCGCAGCAAACCGTTCAATGATTTCCTGGCCAAAAGTACGGATCATGATGATGTCCGTCATTCGCGAGATCACCTGCGCAGCGTCCTCCACTGGCTCACCACGACCCAATTGGGTATCACGCGTATTCAGGTATACGGCATGACCGCCTAGCTGATGAATGCCCGCTTCGAATGAAAGACGGGTTCTAGTTGAGTGCTTTTCAAAAATCATAGCCAAGGTACGATCATGCAGAGGGTGCCAAGTTTCGTAACTCTTGAACTTAGCCTTCAGCCAGGCAGACCTTTTCAGTAAATAGTCATACTCTTCGCGCGTCAGGTCAGAAAACTGTAAATAATGCTTGGCCTGACTAGGCGCCTGAGGTTTTGCCAAGGAAGTCATTGTTGAGTTTTCTACTAAAGTTTTAGCTTGCATTTTTTGTTAAGGCACACCAACTGCACGAAAATAATTCCTAAAGTCATCTTAAGGCCTTCTCGCGCTGTTAAGCTAGAGAGCTTAGCAATACTTATTCATTACTACGATGTTTACGCCCACTTGACCCACAAAAAGCTTTTCATTCAAGGCATTAAC
>CAIOIX010000189.1 GCA_903858445.1 uncultured beta proteobacterium | reverse complement strand
CGCTACTAAAAGCCCTAACTCATAAAGCAATGTCATTGGCACTGCTAGCAAAAGTTGTGACAACACATCTGGCGGAGTCACAACCGCAGAAATAACAAAAGCGCCCACAATCACGTAAGGACGAATTTCCTTTAGTTTAGCTAAAGGCACGATGCCCATCCGAACCAACACTACGACAACCACCGGTACCTCGAAGGTAATACCAAAGGCGAGGAAGGTTGTCATAGCAAAGCTAAGGTAGTTATCAATGTCGGTCGACATCTCAGCACCCAAAGGGGCGTTATAACTTGCCATAAATTTGAAAACAGTCGGGAACACTAAGAAGTAAGCAAACGCCATACCAATGATGAACAGGCTATAACTACTCACCACCAAAGGCAAAATGAGTTTGCGCTCATGCATATATAAGCCGGGGGCGATAAAAGCCCACAATTGATACATCACCACTGGCAATGCAATAACAAAAGCAACCAGCATGGTGACTTTCATAGGTACAAAGAATGAACCGGTGACATCCGTCACGATCATCTTGCCGCCTACTGGCAAAGCTTGCAACAAAGGTTGCGCAAATAAATGGAAAATATCTGGCGCCCAATACACCAAAGCTATAAAGACAACAATGATCGCCAATCCCGCCTTAATAACACGGTCGCGTAATTCAAATAAGTGAGAGAGGAAGGACTCCTGTAGCCCCTCGTTCGTCTCTGACATGCCTGAATCTGAATTTGAATTATTTGTCGTCATGAGAAAACTGTCTTAGCTCTTTTATTTTGCTTAGTTGCTGTTTGAGCTGTGGTGAAAGCGCTTCATCCTAGCTGCGCCAGATTGCACACGAGTCCGAATACCTGCGGAACGCTTAAACCAAACCGGCCTGGCTGAACGTCTTACACCCCAGCTATTGCGGCCTTGCCGCTTAGACTTACGCAGTACTTCTTTTTCATCCAAAAACGGTTTTGTGAAATTATTCTCAAAGATGTCTGCTTGATCGCTCAGATTTGCGCCAGCCTCTTTGACGGTTGACTGAAGACTACTCTCGACCTCTTTTAAGACGGCTGCACTTTCTTCACGTAATTGTTTGAATTCTTCAATCTCCATTTGGCGATTGACTTCAGACTTAACGTCAGCCATATAGCGCTGAGCTCGACCGAATAAATTACCAGCCATACGCGCTACTTTTGGCAAGCGCTCTGGGCCAACTACCACCAGAGCGACTACTGCAATCAGTGCAAGTTTTGAAACGCCGAGATCAATCATGCGACCTTAATCATTACCAAGACACCTTCGCATGGATTGCTTACTTGACGTCTTTAGCGTGCACATCAACCGTTTTTTCTGCGGCTGCTGAACTTTGCGGAATTTGCTCGTTGCTTGGCTCCTTAGATTCTTCCGATGTTTTCATGCCATCTTTAAAACCTTTTACGGCGCCGCCTAAGTCTTGGCCAATATTACGTAACTTCTTGGTACCAAATACCAGCATCACAATAACCAACACAATTAACCAATGCCAAATGCTGAATGAACCCATGCTTAATCTCCTAGGATTATTTTTTCCAAGGACGCGGACCGCCCATCACATGCAAATGCAAGTGATAAACCTCCTGCCCTCCATCTGCCCCATTGTT
>CAIOIX010000188.1 GCA_903858445.1 uncultured beta proteobacterium | reverse complement strand
GTTTGAGCCTTGATGGTGATGCCACGTTCACGTTCAATATCCATTGAATCGAGAACTTGGGCTTCCATTTCACGGTCGGAGAGTCCACCGCACAGTTGGATAATGCGATCAGCAAGCGTAGATTTGCCGTGATCGATATGGGCGATGATAGAAAAATTGCGGATTAAATCCATAGCGTCTTATTTGGTCATTCAAAAAACGCCTTGTCAGAACGCACCACAATGATGCGCTGCAAAAAGTCGTCTTAGAAGGATTGTAATGGGTGGCGCCATTTCAGCGCCGAACCCTCTTTTTTAGCCTAAATAGGGTTTATTTCAGCTTAACTGGGATTACTAAGGTACTGTCAGCGCGACGCACAAAGACTGGTAGTACCTTGTTAGCATCTAAACCCTTTACTACGCTCTCAAACTGCTTTACCCCCGTGATATCAGTATCTGAAATACGAATAATCACATCCCCAGGACGAACCCCTGAGCGAGCCAAGGAGCCCTCATTGAGGCTAGTAACCTCAACGCCACCACGGATATTGAGCTCCTTTTTCTTGGCATCAGAGACCTCGGCTACCGCAACACCTAAAATATTACTGTTGCCGTTTGTACTTGGGGCCTCAGACCTCTTGATCCCAACCACGGAGGCCTCGCCATCGGTGACCACTACCGCCAGATCCTTGGCGGCACCTTTGCGCCAAACCTGCACCGCTGCCGTACTACCCGGCTTGGTTTCACCCACTACCCTAGGCAAATCTGTTGATTTGGCAATCTCGCGACCATTGAAGTTCAGAATAATATCGCCAGATTCAATCCCACCAACCGCTGCCGGACCACCCGGCTCAACATTACGAACATAGGCGCCACGGGGCTTACCTAATCCTAGGCTTTCAGCAGCCTCCTTAGTCATTTCACCCAAAGCAACCCCAATGCGGCCACGAACCATTTTTCCATTGGAGCGTAACTGCTCAGCAACCCGCATTGCCTCATCAATTGGAATGGCAAATGAAATTCCCATGTAGCCACCAGAGCGGCTAAAAATCTGAGAATTAATCCCAACTACTTGACCAGCTGTATTTAACAAAGGGCCGCCAGAGTTTCCAGGATTAACTGCAACGTCCGTTTGAATGAATGGCAAGTAATCGCCTGTGTCACGACTCTTTGCAGAAACGATCCCTGCGGTCACAGTGTTCTCAAGGCCGAAGGGTGAACCTATTGCGAGAACCCACTCGCCTACCCTCACACGAGAGGAATCCCCAAGAGGTAATTTAGGTAAATCACGGGCATCAATTCTGACAACCGCTACGTCAGTACGCTTATCCATACCCAAAAGCTTCGCCTTGAACTCACGCTTATCGGTGAGGGTGACATAAATCGTAGTGGCACCCTCGACAACATGGGCATTGGTCAGAATTAAACCATTGGATTCAATAATGAAACCAGAACCCACACCGCGATCAGACTCTTGAGGCTTTCCAGGTGCTGGTTGAACCTGTTTCGGGGCATTAGGCATACCGGGAATAGGCACTCCAAAGAAACGCCGGAAGAACTCCGCTTGATCTTCAGGAAGCCCCGGGATGCTTCCTTGGGGTTGCTGAACTGAGACCTTTTCAGTAGTCCTAATATTGACTACGGCAGGACTGGCGCGCTCAACCAAGTCAGCAAAATCGGGAATGTTCACGCGCGGAGCTTGCGCCATTGCACTTGAAACAAAAGAGATCTGCCCTAGACTAAAGATAGCCAAGAGCAAAATAAGATACTTTTTCATAATGCTATAGACCTACTTGGTAAAAACCAATCAATGAAATAACGAATTAACTGCTAAGAATTTTAGGCTAGTTTGCCAAAAATCAAGGTACCGTTAGTACCCCCAAAACCAAAGTTGTTTTTCACTGCATGTTCAATCTTCACATCTCTAGCAGTATTGGCGCAGTAGTCCAAATCACACTCTGGATCTTGATTGAAGATATTGATAGTTGGAGGGGATTTCTGGTGATGTAAAGCCAGAATAGTGAAAACGGACTCCAAGCCACCAGCACCACCTAATAAGTGACCTGTCATTGACTTGGTTGAGTTAATGAGAACCTTTTTGGCGTGATCGCCTAAGGCGGCTTTAATGGCGCCGGTCTCATTCTTATCACCCAGAGGTGTAGAGGTACCGTGCGCATTAATGTACTGTATTTGATCGGCATTCAGGCCGGCATCACGCATGGCATTGAGCATGCAACGTCGTGGGCCATCCATATTGGGTGCGGTCATGTGATATGCGTCGCCACTCATGCCAAAGCCCAAAAGCTCGCAGTAAATTTTTGCACCACGGGCTTTAGCATGCTCATACTCTTCGATCACAACCACGCCAGCGCCTTCACCCAGAACAAAACCGTCGCGGTCTCTATCCCAAGGGCGTGAAGCTGTTGCAGGATCGTCATTTCGCGTTGATAGTGCGCGTGCAGAAGCAAAGCCGCCAACACCCAATGAAGAAATAGTGGATTCCGCACCGCCAGCAACCATTACATCGGCGTCACCGTACTGAATTAAGCGAGCCGCCAATCCAATGCTATGTAAACCCGTTGTGCAAGCAGTGACCGCAGCAACGTTGGGACCTTTCAGGCCAAATAAAATACTAAGATGTCCAGAAATCATATTAATGATTGAGCCAGGCACAAAGAATGGGGAGATGCGACGAGGGCCACGCGCCAATAATTCAGCGCCCGTCTCTTCGATCATTGGCAAACCACCAATACCAGAGCCAACCATGACACCAATACGCTCTGCGTTCTCTTCCGTAACCTCAATGCCACTATCGCGAATCGCTTGCGTACCAGCAGCAATACCGTAATGGATAAAAGTATCCATATGGCGTGCTTCTTTAGCAGAAACATACTCTTCAACGTTGAAATCTTTCACCTCACCAGCGAAATGAACGCTGAGCAGAGTATGGTCGAACTTCGTAATCGTAGCGATGCCAGATTTGCCCGCAAGCAAATTAGACCAAGCTACATCAACCGAGTTTCCAACAGGTGAGATAAGGCCTAGGCCGGTAATAACTACCCGGCGCTGGCCATTTGATACTGACACGGTAACGGCTAGGCTAGGGACTTAACCCTGAGCTTTAGATGTAGCGAAGTCGATCGCGAGCTGAACTGTAGTGATCTTTTCAGCTTCTTCATCTGGAATTTCAATTCCAAATTCATCTTCTAAAGCCATGACAAGTTCAACAGTGTCAAGAGAGTCAGCGCCCAAGTCATTCACAAAAGAAGATTCATTCTTGATATCTGCCTCTGCGACGCCCAATTGCTCAGCGACGATCTTCTTAACGCGTTGTTCGATGTTATCCATTAATTCCCCCAAGGGTTGTAAAAAAACGATGGAAGGATTTTATCAGCTTGGCGGAGCAAAACAGCAAATCCGTCAAAAAATGATCAAATCCTTGTCTGTCATTAGGCCAAATAAAGGCCGCCATTGACGTGTAAGGTATTACCTGTAATGTATCCAGCCGCTGGAGAGGCCAAAAAAGCCACCGCCTGGGCAACATCCTCAGGACTGCCAAGTCTAGCTAGGGGAATGTTCACTTTTAGGGCATTTTGCTGCTCTTCACTCAAAGCGCGGGTCATATCGGTGTCAATAAAGCCGGGGGCCACACAATTAACCGTGATATTGCGGCTACCAATTTCACGGGCTAAGGCGCGGGTCATGCCGGAAACGCCAGCCTTAGCAGCAGCATAGTTTGCCTGACCGGGGTTGCCCATATGACCAACAATCGAAGTAATATTAATGATGCGGCCAGCTCGCGCTTTCATCATAGGGCGCATGACTGCTTGAGATAGGCGGAAAACGGCACTCAAATTCGTGTCAATCACATCCGTCCATTCGTCCACCTTCATGCGCATCGCTAGCTGATCACGCGTAATTCCGGCATTGTTAACTAAAATATTGATGCCGCCATACTCTTTCACAATGCGATCAATGATTTCTTCGCAAGCGTTTGGTGCAGTCACATCCAAAACTAAACCACTGCCGCCAGAACTCTTGAGGCGCTCCTCAATAGCCTTCGCACCATCAGCAGAAGTTGCAGTGCCAATCACTTTGGCGCCACACTTCATCAACTCATCCGCAATCGCCTGACCAATACCGCGTGAGGCGCCCGTAACCAATGCAATTTGTCCACTTAAGTCGAGATTCATATTTGTCTTCCGCTAGATCTACTGGTTACTTATTTCTTCTGTGTTCTTTATTGAAAGCTTGCCAATACTTCATGCAAGCTTGTCTCATCAAAGACTGGAACGCCAGTGACTTGATCATTGATCCGCTTGGTTAATCCCGCTAGCACTTTACCCGGGCCACACTCGACCACCTGAGTAACGCCTTGTGCGGCCATAGCCTGAATGGTTTCATGCCAGCGAACTGGCCTAGCAGCCTGACGCACCAAAGCATCTTTAATGGCAACTGGATCACTCAGCATTGCTACATCAACGTTATTGATTACAGAAATGGTTGGCGCCTTAAATTCAATATTGGCTAAATAGCCCTTGAGCTTTTCGGATGCCGGCTGCAATAAAGAGGAGTGAAAAGGTGCAGATACAGGCAAAGGCAAAGCGCGCTTTGCACCAGCAGCCTTCAGTAGCTCGCAGGCTTTAGTAACCGCATCACTTGCACCAGCAATCACAACCTGTCCTGGAGCATTAAAGTTCACAGCCTCAACAACACCACGAGAGGCAACTGCCGCTTCAGCGCATATCTGGATGACGGTTGCATCATCCAACCCTAGAATGGCAGCCATGCCGCCCGTTCCTACTGGTACGGCACTTTGCATTGCTTCCGCACGAAAACGTACCAAAGGAACGGCATCCTTAAATGAGATCACGCCAGCAGCAACCAAAGCAGAGTACTCACCCAAGCTATGACCAGCCATCACTTTGGGCGCCAAACCTCCGGCAGCCAACCAAGCACGGTAGAAAGCAACGCCTGCCGTCAACATCACTGGCTGGGTATTGGTAGTAAGAGATAGCGCTTCTGCGGGACCTTCAGCAATCAACTTGGCAACATCCTCATCTAAGGCTTCGGAAGCTTCCTGCAGAGTTGCGCGTACTTCTGGACGCTCCGCAATGGAGTTCAACATACCAACAGATTGAGAGCCTTGACCTGGAAATACGAATGCAAATGTCATGAGAATAAGTTTATTTGATAGTTATTTGATGGTTAATTCATTTCTTAATACTTTAGAGCAACGGCACCCCAAGCAAAACCACCACCCACACCCTCTAGCAGGAGGTGCTGACCGCGCTGAATTTGACCAGTGCGAATACCTGTGTCTAAGGCCAAAGGAATCGATGCAGCAGAAGTATTGCCGTGCTCATCAACAGTAACAATCACCTTATCCATGGACATACCCATTTTGCGAGCGGTGCCCTCCATGATCCGAATATTAGCTTGGTGTGGCACTAGCCAATCGATTTGCTCTGGCTTGAGATTGGCTTTTTCTAAAGCCTCATGAGCTACTTGTTCTAAAACCTTCACAGCCAACTTAAAGACTGCCGGACCATCCATGGTCATAAACGGAGAACCATGAACTTCACCATTACCAGCGCGCCCAGGCACACATAAAATATCACGCTGACTGCCATCTGCGTGAAGTGCAGTTGATAAAATTCCAGGCTCGCTTGAAGCCTCTAAAACAACTGCGCCAGCACCATCACCAAACAACACGCAAGTGCCGCGATCTTGGAAATTCAGAATTCTTGAAAAAGTTTCAGCCCCAAGCACCAAGACCTTTTTGTAGGTACCGCAACGGATAAAAGCATCTGCAATAGCCAATGCGTAAGTAAACCCAGCGCAAACTGCCTGCACATCAGTAAAAGCCATAAAATGAAACTCAACACGTCAATAAGCGGCGATAAAATTAGGGCCACAATCCATCCCAGCACCGGAATAATTCCCAAAACCAGATTAAAAAGGATGATTGCACCAAAGACTACGGTCGACTGCATTGCATGAAACCGGATAAAATTGTTCTTCTTTTCCGAAAGAAGAAGCGCAATCCCGGTGATGGGGCCT
>CAIOIX010000187.1 GCA_903858445.1 uncultured beta proteobacterium | reverse complement strand
TTGTCACTCATTTACTAAATTCCTAGAAAGGGTATTTATGGGTGGAAATTGCTTAAAGGTAGGATTTTAAAGTAAAAAGTGGGGTAAGCAAGAAAGTTATGGGGTTAATCTCGGGATAATCCGTATTCAGACTAGAAAGGATGGATTTATGAGCGTTTTGAAAGAATTTCGCGACTTTGCCGTCAAGGGCAATGTGATTGATTTGGCGGTTGGCGTCATTATTGGTGGGGCATTCGGGAAAATCGTTGATTCCTTAGTAAATGACATTGTGATGCCTGTCATTTCCACACTTTTGGGCGGCCATATCGACTTTACCAATCTCTTTCTTGTGCTTGGGAGCATCCCAGAAGGCGTCCCTAGAACTTTTGATGCCCTCAAGAAAGCAGGGGTTCCCATCTTTGCTTATGGCAACTTCATCACCATCTCCATCAACTTTATTTTGCTGGCTTTTGTAATTTTCCAAATGGTCAAAGTTGTCAATAGAATTCGTGTCATGGACGCGCCACCGGCACCTCCAACACCTGAAGATGTCATTTTGTTACGCGAGATCCGCGACAGTCTAAAAAAATGAATTCCCTAGTCAAGACCCCGATGAATAAGTCAGTCAGGTTGTAAATTTTGTCCCTCAAAGGAATTACCAAGGAAGCACAAGAGCAAGCTCAACTCGTTTTCCAAAATGGTCTGGAATTGCTGCAACAAAATAAGCTCGAGGAGGCTGATCGCTTGTTTCTGCAAGCGCATCAAATGAATCCAAACAATATTGATGCGCTCAATTTTTTGGGGATTCGCTTATATCAAAAACAAGATCACAAAAATGCGTTGGCCTTTCTCAATAAAGCAAATCACCTTGCGCCCAATTCTGCCAACACCCTTAATAATCTTGGGCTCGTTCACAACGCAATATTTCAATTTCAAGATGCACTGTATTTTTTCGACTTAGCGATTGCGAGCAACCCCAACATTCCTGAGATTCATAACAATCTTGGAAATGCGTTAAAGGGTTTACAGAAAAATACCGAGGCTAGCCACGCCTATGGAAATGCAATTGCGTTGCGTCCAAACTATGCTGAGGCTATGAACAATCAAGGGGTAATCCTTTTAGAAGACGGTTTACTTGAAAAAGCAAGAGCTCTATTTGAGCGAGCTATAAATGCCAACCCCAACTTGGCGCCCGCCTTTAACAACCTAGGCAATACCTTCACCCAATTAAAGCATTACGAAGATGCCTTTCGATGTTTTGAACGCGCTCTTCAACTCGTTCCAGGCTATTTAGACGCCCTGCTTAATTTCGGTAATTGCCTCAAAAAAACTAAGCGCTATGAATCCGCAATTGCTTGCTATCAACAAGCCCTTCAAATAAATTCCGATGACTGCAATACCTTTCAATTAATAGCTGACGCATACTACGAAATGGGCAACAGCATTGAAGCTAAAGCTTATTATGCGGAATCCTTAGCAGTCAATCCGCATAATATGCAAGCACAGTTCGCTCTGGCGATAGCGCAAATCCCGAAGGTATTTAAAGATGAAGATGAGATACCTGAATCCAGAAGATCTTTTGAAAAAAAAGTTGAACTTCTGCAGATAAAGAGTTGCGAAGAGAAACATTTTCTAAATGATTCAAAGATCTTTTCTTACCATCCTTTTTATATTGCATACCAAGAAGAAAACAACACCTCTTTGCTAAATTCATTCGGTGTAATTTGTACACATAGAGCTAAAGCAATACAAGCCAAACTAAATTCGGCTCAAAAGGCGCCAAAGTCTAGCGATAAAATCCGCATCGGGATCGTTAGTCATTATTTTTGCGACCATCCCGTATGGCATGCCATCACCAAGGGATGGGTAAACCATCTGAACTCCAATCTATTTGAGATCCAAATATTCAACACCAACGGGATCGAAGATCGCGAAACTGAATTCGCCAAAGCAAACTCTTCGAGTTACACCAATTGTGGAAGTTCTCTGGAAGTTGCAGCCCAAATCATCATAGATCGAAATTTGGATGCCGTACTCTTTCCTGAAGTTGGCATGGACACCACAAGCAAGGGATTGGCTTGTCTCCGCTTGGCCCCACTGCAAGCAGTAAGCTGGGGTCACCCTGAAACCACGGGCCTACCCACAATTGATTTCTTTTTATCGGCGGCACTGTTAGAGCCAAATGAGGCAAATTCCCACTACAGTGAAAAATTAATTCAATTACCGAACTTAGGAACTTATTTTGAACCTCAAGCCGCTCAAGCACAGGGGTTTAGCTTATCCGATCTCGGTATAGATAAAAATCTCCCTATCTTGTTGTGCGCTGGATCGCCATCCAAATACACACCAACCCACGACCACGTCTTGGCAGAAATCGCTAAGAAATTGGGAAAGTGTCAATTTGTCTTTTTTAATTTCGATGAGAACTTAAGTGCAATATTGATAGAGCGCCTTCGCCAAAGTTTTGTGAATGCCAAACTCAATCCCGATGACTTTATCCGATTTATCCCATTTTTAAAGGTAGAGGAGTTCTCTTTCTTGATGCAAGAATCTGCTCTTTATTTGGATACCATTGGTTTTTCTGGATTCAATACAGCGATGCAGGCAATTAATTGCGATCTTCCCATCATCACCATTGAAGGAAAATTTATGAGGGGTAGACTTGCAAGTGGCCTCTTGCGAAAACTGGGCTTAAGCCGACTGATTTGTGAAACTAGGTCTAGCTATATCAATTTGGTTGTAGAGCTAATTCAGAATAAGTCTCTACTGAAGTCCGTTAAAGAAGATATCCATAAATCTAAAATGGTCTTATTCTGTGATTTAGAGCCAATTAGGTCGCTAGAAAGTTTTCTTATAAAAAACCTCAACGAGCTTAGTTTTCCTGCACATGAATAATAAAAATCAGCCCTCTAAGTCGGCGCACCTAAACTCCGGGGTTGCCCATCATAGGGCGGGGAAACTACTTGAGGCTGAAGCTTGTTATAAGGCAGCACTTCAAGTAGATGAGAAGAACTTCGAGGCCTGGCACTTGCTTGGAGTCGTAGCTGCCCAAAAAAATCAGTCTATAGAGGCTATTAAACTCATTTCCCATTCAATCTCCCTTAATCCACAAAACCCCGAGGCATTGAACAATTTAGGATTGATCCATGCAGGGATTGGTCAGTGTGAAGAGGCTATAAGCAGCTACAACAGCGCCATTGCCCTCAACCCAAACTATTTTGAAGCATTCAACAACAGAGGAAATGCCCAACAAGCTCTCTTCAAATTTGAAGAGGCTATAAGCAGCTATAACAGCGCCATTGCCATCGACCCTAAATATTTTGAGGCATTCAACAATAGAGGAAACGCTCAGGAAGCCTTACTCAAATTTGAAGAGGCTATAAGCAGCTACGACAGCGCCCTTGCCATCAGCCCGAACTATGCAGATGCCTGGTACAACAAAGGCGTCCTTTTTCAGTCCCTCAAGCGCTATGAAGATGCGCTCAAGTGCTATGACCAAACCCTATCATTGGAGCCAAATTTTGCCGAATGCCTAAATAATAAAGGCGACATTTTTAATGATTTGGGCTTACAACAAAAGTCCTATGAATTTTACGAAATGGCCATTGCCATAAACCCGGAACATCTTCCTGCGCGGTTCGGAAGCGCCCTATCCTCAATACCTAAAATCTTTGCAAGCGCGCAAGATATACAAGCCAGTAGAGATGAACTTTCTGAAAGGCTTAAAAAACTTAAGAATTGGGTCTACTCTCATAATTTAGAAGATGGCTATAACGCCGTTGGAATTCATCAACCTTTTTTCCTGGCTTACCAAGAAAGAAATAATGCAGCCCTCCTGACTGAATATGGAGATATTTGCCAATACCTCATGAAACCCCTCCAGACGATGGTGGATGCAAGCCCAAATCAACACTTCTCTAAATCTGGAAAAATTAGGGTCGGCATCGTTAGCAATCATTTTCATAACCATTCAGTATGGAATGCCATCACTAAAGGCTTCATACAAAATATTAATAAGTCTCAATTTGAAATTCATTCTTTTTCAATCGACAGTAAAGCAGACAAAGAAACGGAAATTGCCAAACAATATTCAGACAGCTTCTCTGAAAATGTCCCAACCATCGAAGGTTGGATCAAAAGGATTCTGGATAAAAAGATTGAAGTTTTACTATTTCCCGAGATTGGGATGGATAAGATCACCTTTCAACTAGCTAATTTGAGACTTGCCCCCCTCCAAATAGTGGCGTGGGGACACCCTGAAACTACTGGCATTCCAACTATTGACTGCTTCCTAAGTGCAGCTCTTTTTGAAAATGAAAATTCCCCAGCTCATTACACGGAAAATTTATTGCCTCTCCCCAATTTAGGTTGCTACTTTAATCCCCGTAATGACCCTACAAAAACTATTAATTTGGAGGACTTTGGTCTTGACCATACGCGCCCAATACTGCTCTCCCCGGGTGTTCCATTTAAATACTCTCCAGACAATGACCATGTGATCATCAGTCTGGCCAGACGCATACCCAATGTCCAGATTGTATTTTTTAACTTCCCATCCAGCTCCATCGAAATTTTTAAAGCCCGGTTAACGGCTAAGTTCTCTTCTGAGGCAATGGATTTTAATCATTCCATTAAATTTCTCCCCTTACTAGATCCGCCTTTGTTTAAAGGGCTAATGGAAAAGTCTGATTTATTTATCGATACCATTGGGTTTTCAGGCTTCAATACTGCCATGCAAGCTATTGAGTGCAATCTACCCATCGTTACTCGTGAAGGGCGCTTTATGCGAGGCAATCTGGCGGCTGGAATCCTCAAAAGAATTGGTCTAACTGAACTGATTGCACATGACACTGAATCCTATATTGAGTTAATCGCAAAGTTAGCTACGAGCCCGGCCCTGGTAAATCAATACGCTCAAGAAATTAGTGCAAATAAACATGTTTTATTTTCTGATTTAACACCAGTCAGATACCTGGAAAGGTTTCTTTTGAAAGAATGCAGAAATATTACTACTTAGATTGTTGGGATCCCCAGTCCCAGCTGCGTTTGGAATTGGCCCCCGGCAGGCCATCAAAGCCCTGATCACATTTCCTTGCAATCAATTTATTAAGGTCAAAAAAATAACCCCATCATCTTGCGATGATGGGGTTATTAACTTCTAACCTCTAATTCAACTGACTTACGCCAGCATCAAATTAGAATGTATGGCGTACACCAACTGCGTAGTTATTTACACTAGCGCCGGAACCTGAAGTACCTGCGACAGCTGAAACGCTACTAGTTTGTGAAGAACCAAAGATTGCGTACAAGTTTGTACGCTTGCTGAGGTAGTAGTTTGAGCCAAGTTGATAGCCTGTGAAGTTCGCTGTTGGAACTGACTGACCATAACCTGTAACACGTCCTGTACCAACGCTACCAAATGCTTCGATAGTTGGAGTGATGTAGCTACGAACACCGATCTGCTGAGCTGTACGCTTAGCATAGTAGGAGGTATCTTTAACATCAGTAGCTTTGCGGCTTACCCACTGAGCATACGCTTTCAAAATACCAAAGTCGTAAGTTGCACCAGCAATTGCTTGGTTATCTTGAACGTTTACGTCACCAGTAGCACTGTTCCAAAGGTTAGGCGCTGGAAGTGCAGCAGTACCAGGTGTTGAGTTCTTCAATGCCTGATAACCAGCTGTTACATACAGTTTTTGCCATGTGTAATCAGCACTTAAACCCCAACCATTGTTGTTTGTTTGACCACCAACAGTGTTTGCAGTTTGAGTTGTGTTGTTGTTGTTCATTACCATTACTGCTGATGCGCTAAAGCCTGCAAACGTATCAGTTTTAACAGACAATGTGCTGTTTGTACGTGATGTGAATGAGTCATTGTTTGCGCCAGTACCGTTATTAGGTGCAGCATTTGTGCCGTATGGGCCAGTACCTGCTGCTGTATTAGCTGGTCCTGTCAAAACGTTAGTAGCATAAATTACGTCACCAACCAAGTTGTTTAATTGGCCTGGGCTAGTTGCGCTTGCAGCATTAAATACTGGTGTGTACTGTGTACCAATTGCGAATTGACCGATACCATTCTTTTTCAAACCAACAAAAGATTGACGGTTATTCCATGTTGAAGCTGTAGTTACAGCGCCACCAGTTGGTGTCAAACCTACTTCAACTGTGAAGAATGCGCTTAAACCGCCGCCGATATCTTCATTGCCCTTGAAACCTAAGCGGCTTGTAGATTCAGCACTTTGACCAATTGCTGATGTCTGTGAGTTTGTTGAAATGGAAGTATTAGTGCCTTTTTGATTTGCACCAATATAACCAGCATCCAAGATACCGTATACGGATACGCTGGATTGAGCTTGAGCTGTGCCAGCAAGAGCTGTCAAAGCTGCAACTGCGAATAGCGATTTTTTCATTCTTTAAATCTCCATAAATTGAAAGTAATGCCCTAATAAAACTGGGACCTATGAATTTTGCTTCTTTTGCCCTGCTAGACTGGGGGTAAGGGTATTTATCAGCTCTTTTTGCTTGTCAAAAGGTAGTTTTTTGGCTTTCTTCGTTGTATCAGGGCAACAAGACCCTTAATTTCTGTCTTTTATGCCCCTCAGATGACAAAATTGTCACATGGCTAGTCGCGAATTCTTAAAAATCCTCAGTTCAGCTCGGTTAGGTGACGTTTCTGCACAACAAAAACTGGCTTCCGCATATTTAACCGGGGACTTTAAAACACCTATTCAACCAGCCAACGCCTTGATTTGGCTGGAGAAATCGTATATTTCTATTCAAAATCAAGTACTTGAAGACAAAAGCTCAAGTAGCACTCAAATTCTGCAGGCTTTAGCAAAAATTGCTAGCGTTCCCCTGGCTTCAACTTTTAATTCCCCCGCCTTTGGCTTCGGCTGGGACTCTTTTTGGCAGTTAGCTACATCTGATGCAAGCTCAGAATCGCAAGCTCGAGCTAAATGGCAACTCATCCACTTATTGATTGACCCAATTCACCAGGAAACCCAATCACAGCTAGTCGAGTGGTTAAAGAAAAGAAATTTTATTACTCAAATACCGCAATTAGCTGATCTTGATTTCGCTGGTTTACAAAAAATCGCCAAGGAATACCTGTATGAGCTTGCCGAATCTGAATCTGCATTCACAACACAAGCAAAAGATTTGCTCATCAAACTTCAACCAAAGAATGAAGCCCTCTCAACTCTTTGGCAGGCTTGGAGCAAAGCTCGTAATGAAGAAGCGCTCATTCAAGCTGCTGAACTTGGGCTCACCATAGCAAAGCTCACCTATGGATTGCGTTTGGCACAGCTAGATATTGAGCTACACCCCGATAAAGCGGTACGAACAAAATCTAATGCCTCTCTTAAAAAAGCGGCTCACTGGTTAGAGCTTGCTGCTAAAGATGGTGATCGCGATGCTTGGTATGCGCTTGGTGAAATTTATCGTCGCCCACAGTTCTCTGGATATAACGCTAATGAAAGCGATCGCTGCTTCGATCGCGCCGCTGATCTTGGTCACGCGCAGGCACAATTGCGTAAAGGGGCCAACCTTTGGCGCAAGCGTGAAAAAATAGAAGAAAAGGTTCAAGGCCTGCAAGCATCTTATTGGGTATGGCAAGCCAACCAACAAGGTGTGCCTGAGGCCAAAGAGCTCCTGAGCAAGATTTTAGAAAGCTGTCCAAACCCCAAAAAGAATGAATGGCATGAGCTTGCAGAGTGTGCAGAGCAAGCTTTAAATCATCACGCAGAACATAAGCTCGATGTGGATTGGATGTTACTTTGCCATCGACTCATCATTGCAAACCAATTTAATTTCAGCAAGGCGGAGTTATTGCTTTGTGAAGTAGGTCAACTACAGCATGAGCATTGTGTAGT
>CAIOIX010000186.1 GCA_903858445.1 uncultured beta proteobacterium | reverse complement strand
TTTTCAGGATTCTCGGTTATTAAATCATTCAATTCGGCTTCAAGCGGAAGACCTAATTCATAAGCCTTCGCCTTAATTTCACCAATTAAATTGCTGAAATCACTCATTGTGATGAATTTAAACTTTCCAAATAGAGGTGCAATTTCTTTATTGACATTGACCTTTGCTGTCGCAAGCTCAAGCTGACGATACAAAATCTCTTGCTTGGCTTCGATATTTTGAAAGTCTGGATGATTTAATCCCAGGTTGGATATATACATCCCAATGAAGTGATCAATGCAGGCGTAATTATCAAAAATTGATCTGATTAAATGAAGGAGGGGCCGCCCTTCAAATGTATCTATCGCTGAATCAACCTCGTCATTACCCTCGCCATAGTGGTCATACATATCTTCATATTCCCATTGCAAAATGAACTCTTGCGGAAAAGGTTTTGGAATGCTGACCCCAATTACAGCTAGGATTCTCATTAGTTCAGCACAAACTGCTTCATCTCCAATTCCGTAATCTAGTTCGGCCTCATTGTTATACATTTGGTAAGTGATCAACTTTTCCCATTTTTTTGCGTCGTCCACTGATCCGCAGGAGATAACAAAATCGGGATCAAGATCACCGGCCTGGGTTATTTCGCGAAGTTTCTTTTCCATAGCTGCAGACATCGATTCCCCGTTCTTCCACTTGCTGATCTGGACTTTAGAGACACCCATCTCGGCTGCCAATTCTGTTTGATTGCATTTCAATATCTCTAAGGCAATTTGCACCAGTGTTTTTCTGTTTGACATACGAGCCTTTTAAAAGTTACTTAATTATTATTAATGTTAAGTAACAATTTACACCTGTATTTCAAGTTATTAAAATTAATTTGTGGCTGCCCCATGCCTGTAAGAGCTCAATCTTTTATGTAATACATGGGGTTATATAGTGGTTTTGATTGACAATGGCAAAATTTCCAAGTAATTTACTAAAATGCAAAATAACTTGGAAATAGTAGACCTTCCCGAAGATTCAATCCGGCAATACATTGATGCCAAAAGCGCATTTACCGCTTTAGAGCAGGCCAAATTGCGCGCAGCAGAGTTTCGCGGTGGAATGGTTTGGAAAACCGTTAAAGGCAAAGAGTACTTGGTACGCACTACTACAAGAGGTGGCCAAACGGGCCTTGGCGCCAAAGACGCTGGAACAGACGCCATCTACGAAAAATTTACTACTGGTAAGGCACGCGCAGCAGAGCTTTCCTCTGGCTTAAAGCAGGCTGCCATTAAGCATCAGCGACTAAACCGCGCGCTCAGGGTGGGCAGAACACCCAACATCATTATTGATATCCTGCTTGGGTTGAGTGAGGCTGGCCTATCTGACAAGTTCACTATTATTGGCACTAACGCACTGTATGCCTATGAGACCGCTGCCGGAGTCCGCTTAAATGAAGCTCATCTGGCAACTCGGGATGTGGACTTGCTCTGGGATAACCGTAAAAAACTCAGCCTATTCACCCAAGAAAATACGCTTGCTGGTGGGATGCTTGGCTTTCTTCAGGGTATTGACCCATCCTTCACGCTTCGTGACGATCAACTTTATACCGCTGTGAATAAAGATGGCTATGAGGTAGATATTTTGCGCCGCATGGGTCAGGGTAGTGATGCCGAGCCTGGTCGCTTTAGCGCGCTGGCCGATGATTTTTGGGTAGTAAAAGCGCGTAATGCCGATTGGTTGCTCAGTGCACCCAAATTTAGTGAGGTTGTGGTCGGCGTTAACGGCAAGATGGCTCGTATGGATACTGTTGATCCACGTGCTTTTGCTTTGTTTAAGTTATGGATGGCTGATCAATCCGATCGAGAGCCAGGTAAACGCATCCGTGATGCCAGTCAGGCCCGTATCGTGGTTGACTTGATTAACAGTCATTTACCGCAATATAGCTTTGATGAAATCAAGGTGTTTCCATCGGCAGTTGCCGATAAGATTGCGGTTGATAGCGCAGGCACCCAGAGAATTGTTAAATCTCAGAAATCAAATTGAGCGTTTAATTTGAGGAATCTAAGGGTTTAGAAGTAAGGCATACTAACTGTGTAGGGCGAATGCGCTCTAAATGCTCCTCATTGAAAATCCGTCAACAAAGTGTCAACCCAAGCCAATAAAAACGTGATGCAATGTGGTTTAATGTTAATCAAGCCCAATGGCTGTA
>CAIOIX010000185.1 GCA_903858445.1 uncultured beta proteobacterium | reverse complement strand
TCGTCACCTATAAAACAAATAATTTCACCGCATGATAGTGAGTAACCTTTTTCAAAATTATCCCTCATGCTAAGTCTTAGTTCATTTCTATGATATTTTATTCTTTTATCTTTTATCTGATTAACAACATCGTATGTATTATCCTGACTAGCATTATCTAATACCACTATTTCAAATTCATCATTTATATTTGAAATACAGGACCTAATTGAATCCCCAAGATAATCTGCTCTTTCTCTTGTTGGAATTATTATTGAAATTTTAATCAAAATATTTATCCTGCGCCATAGTGAACAATCTTCTTATCCTTGCTTGATTGCAAGATAAATACATAAATAGGTATAAACACACAACATATATTGATAGAATAATCAGCATATTTATCCTGCTACCATTGAAATATTCTAATGTAACAATATTTTCTAGCATGTAAATTACAATTAAACCGACTATTACTGGTTTTAAAATATCATTGAGATACCATTTCCATTTTTCTTCGTTTAATATCTTTCTAAACATTAGATGCGCCGCTATTGATACATAGAAAATATTGAGGCTCAGCCAAATCCAGGCCGCTCCATTTACTCCATAAATTGGCACCAATAACAGCACTGCTGGAACTAGCACCACTACAGCTAATGTATTGACCCTAATGGTTAAATTTGTCCACCCATAAGCCAACTGTGTTTGATATGGTATCCACATCAAACCATTCAGAAATGAACCTATTACCAAAATCCTAAGTATTGGCGCAACTACCTTTGCTAACCCTGCGTCTCCACTCCAAATATAAATTACATTTTCTGGAAATAAACTTAAAATCAAAACTGCTGGAGCTGTAATTATCGTTACCAGCTGAGCCCCTTTATGAAAGGCTATCACCAGCTCCTGAGTGTCATTATTTGCATGCAAGTGAACTAAGCGGGGATATATGGCCTGTGTTATTGGCCCGATCATCAAAGGTATAGCTCCTGACAGGGTGGTAGCGATCATATAGTACGAATATTGCTCTAATCCCAGCACATGTGAAAGCAGTAGTTTATCTACCTGCGTGAGGAGTAGTGATAAAAATGTAATCCCAACCATTCCGCCCGCAAAACGCCAGACGCTGACTAAGCTTTGCTTAGAAAATGTTGCTTTTTTTGCAGCGGCTGGCAAAGACGTATTCAGCTTAACCTGAAAAACAATTAAGGTTAAAAACGAGACAAATAGCTGCCAAATAAAAAAACATTCCACCGTGGGAGAAACTTGGGCAAGCATGACTATTGCCCCAACGTATCTTAAAATTTGCAGCCCGGCATTTATTAGGCTAATCCAAACCTGCTCCTGCAACCCTATTATGGCGCTGCGATAAACTCCTTCGCAAAATTTCAATCCAATAATTACCCCCATTATGGCAATGATATT
Source organism: uncultured beta proteobacterium (assembly GCA_903858445.1). Lineage (GTDB taxonomy): Bacteria > Pseudomonadota > Gammaproteobacteria > Burkholderiales > Burkholderiaceae > Polynucleobacter. The sequence goes on along the minus strand of CAIOIX010000185.1, from coordinate 5,444 downwards.
GGCCACCTCTGCCACTGTAAAACTTTGTATTTGCAGCCATTCAGTTGAAATCCATACTGAAGAAAGCCATAAGGCTATAGCCAAGATAAATGCAATGCTTATTACAATTATCTCCACACTACGCACTAAATTTCTTATTGATTGAGGTGTATGAATGCCTGCTGTAAATCTTGCCATTTCGCGCCCAAGCATGGGAGTCACCCCCATGTCAAAGATGCTCAGCCACGCTTGAAGCATGCTATAGAATCCCACCAATCCATATGCTTCAACCCCTAAGTACTTTATATACAAAGGAATGAAGATGATTCCCAAAACAATAATAAAAACTTGACTAATTGAATTGGCAATTAAGTTTCGCCTAAGCATTTAAGGCGCTCACTGATTTAGGGAAAATATCAAAATCTTCTGGCGAATTTTTTTTATATTAAGCATAACTTTTAGCCTCAATTATTTGAGCACCAACCTCCAAATAATCTTTAGATTTTTTTCTCAACATAATTTTGAAATTCCAGCATGGATTGCCATATAAAAATCATAATGCTGGAAGTTGGCAATTTAAATCAAGAAATTCGCTTCAAATATCCATCTGGGGCCACAGTAATCAATAACTTATTATGGATGTTCGAATCAATTTCAAACTCTGGATGAGATTTGAGATACTCCCAGACTGCAGTCTTCGGATTATTGCCTGGCCCCCATGGACGATCAGCACAAAGTTCGGCAGGCATATCCTCAACAACCGTATCAAATACAACGCAATAGCTTTGGGGGGTCACAAGTGGCGCATACGCCTCCATCTCAGCCAAAACATGCTCGTGAGTATGATTTGAGTCTAAAGTAACCAGTATGCGCTTATAGCTTTTTGCAATGTTAGTCACCTGGTCTACTATTACAGGATCTATACTTGAACCCTCAATCATGTGTATCCAATTATTCATCGGATGCTTCTCTATGGCTTGACGATTATGCGATCTAATGTCAATATCTAAGCCTACTACTTTGCGTTTAGTTTGCTTGGGGTCATAAGTTTCGCCTGCCTCTACAGCATCACACATATCCAGCATAGCAAGGAGTGAGGCATAAAAAACAAGTGAGCCTCCATGTGCTATACCTGTTTCAATAATAAGATCTGGCTTAATTTGCCACACCAATTCCTGCATTGCCCAGGCATCATTAGGAAACTGTATTGCTGGACGTCCAAGCCACGAGAAATTGTAAACCCACTTATGACGAGCTATATCGCGCGTCCAAAGCCTTGAAAGTGCTTGAAGGTCGAAATCCTCAGCAAGGCTCTTAATATTATCCTGCACTTCAAGTGCAAATTTTTTATTCATTTCCATATTATTATTCCCATTAGAGTGGCTCGATTAGCGCCAATTATTCAATTAACAATTTAAAACAATACTTTCCATCGGGACTTAAATCTCCTTCAACCCCAAGCTCCCAGCAAGTTTCAATCCCGCTTACTACCTTAACCAATGGATGGCGTTTCCAACCGCTAAAACCAATCTGTTTATTCATCATGATGGAAGTAATATTATTGGTCATTACCTCCCCATAAATAGTCTTTACCAAGGCAGTAACCTGCAGCCATCTAACCAAGGCTTTCCCGGCAAAGACAAAAACTTTGGGGTGCCCAATACGCTCCCCTCGAATTACATTATCCAAAAGGACCGATTGTGATGTTAAATTTTTGAATCCAAAATGACCAATCAAATTATTTTGAGCGTATACCAAAAAAAGCATCTGACCTCTTGCTTGGAATAACACGTCTTGCATCCATTGACGTGTTCGTTCAGGTGTAGCAATGAATTGAGTAAGGAAATTCTCCATATTCTGATTTCGCCAATCAGTAAGCATCTTAATAATATATTCACTGCCAAGATGCTCCATGGTTAGCGGCTGCAATACACCAACAATAACGCCGTTATCATCTTTTATGTCGATAATTACTTGACGCGCACCAGCAATTACTTCATCTAACTGAATTTGTATAGAATTTAGCATCACTTAACTTGAAAAATTATTTAATTTCCAATACTTCCCAACTAAGAAGTGTTTCAGCATCAAGATTTTGATTAATTCTCTTTCCCACTACACTTTCAATTTGATTGGGGGCCAGTCCGGTACCCGGTCTTTTTGCAATGAGATCGGACTCCGTGAGAATATGCCCGGCATGTAAAGAATGTTTAGTAACAATGCTACGTCGCATTTTTGCAGTTTGATCCCTTTCTTCTTCCCCGAGAATGCGACTGGCACCCCCCATGGCTTTATGCACACGACGGCAAGCAAGAATCATCGCCCGCATGTCACCTGGCTCCATGGCCATTTGGTTGTCCATGCCAATCCGGGAGCTATCCAGCGTAAAATGCTTCTCTATTAAGCAGGCACCAAGTGCTACCGAGGCAATAGGTACCTCGATACCAATACTATGATCCGAGTAACCAATAGGATATTGTGGGAACTCACTTCTCAGGCCAGCAATATTTTGTAACCGGATAATTTCAGGGGCAGCTGGATAAATAGAAGTGCAATGCAGGATGATCAACTGATCATTACCTGTCGCCTGAATAACGTTTACGGCTTTAATAATTTCCTCAAGTGTACCCATGCCGGTCGACAATACAAGGGGAACACCCAACCTACCAAGTTGATCAAGGTAGGGTAGGTTATTGAGCTCCATGGATGCAATTTTTACAAAAGGAACACCGCACTCTTCCACCAAAAATTTTGCCTCCTCCATAGAGTATGGGGTAGAAGCAAAATCAATTTTTTTTGATAGTGCATAGCTGGATAATTCTTTAATTTGCAAATCATCAAAAGCGAATTTCTTAATTATTCGCCTGGCAATAGAATTTGTTTTATAGAAAGTCTCACTATAAAGAGTTTCAGCGCTCCAAGACTGAAACTTAACACAATCGCAGCCTGCCTCATTAGCCTTATCGATCATTGACTTGGCCACATCCATATCACCAAAATGACTGGTATTTAGCTCTGCAACGATATAAGGATCTAAATAATCCCCGATGCGCCTTTTATTTCTTAAAGTAATAATAGACATTATGCTTTCCTATTGATCTATGGGCTCAATGAGCATTTCACCAAGAAAAATCTCACGAGAGAGAAAGGGTTCCTGATCCTCCAAAGGACGTCGCATGAAGCGACGATCAATTGTGCTTCGTATCTGTCCAATTTCAATGTAGTTTTGATCAGGACGCCCCATCAACTCGCACAATACTGGTCCCTCATACTCCAACATCTTTTTGAGGGCATCATCCAGATTGGAAACCTTATCTACATTCATATAATGAAGGTCAAAGCATTCAGCTACACGAGCAAAACTAGGGCAACTTACTCCATTGCCCGGATCAGTACCAATAGTACGCTTGCGAAATAGATCTCTTTGACGGCGTCGAATAATAGAATAGACATTATTATTAATAACAATAATCTTGATCGGTAACTGCTGATATCGAATGCTCTCAAGCTCCTGGAGATTCATCATAATAGATCCATCACCTACGACAACAATGACTGGCTGAGATTTTGCATGCTGCGCCCCAATTGCTGCAGGGAGAGCAAATCCCATTGCACCCTGAGATGCAGGATGAATACAATTTATCCCCTCGGAGAATCTTATATTTGTAGGTAATATCACTTCAGCCAATCCAGAATCCGTTACTAGAGTTGAGGGGGATGGCAAGATATCACTCAGTCGGTCTGCAAGTTGATATAAATCTATTAAATCTTTTGATGCAAATTCAGGCTCAACCTCTCGAAAAAGTTGCTTCCAATGCTGACATTTTTCAACCCAGAAAGTATCGGTAATTTTGGCATCCATTTCATTAATAGCATCCAAGAAGCATCCAACGTCCCCATAAACAAAGTGATCAATTTGAATGGTGCTTTTACTATGCTCAACAGGGTCAATATCCACCACAGCAATTGAAGCTGCTCGTGCAAATTTACAAAAGTCAGGCCCTGTTGTAAGAGAGGTAAGTCGAGACCCCAAAACTAAAACAAAATCGGCATTTTGAACGGCAAAGTTTCCTGCCCGCGAACACCCCATAGAACCCACCGATCCGATGGATAATGAATGAGAAACACAATAAACTTCAGGGGCTGAGGCTGTATAAATCAATGGGATATTCCAGCTCTCAACAAACTTCTTAAGCTGGGCCTCTGCGTGTGCCGCTCGAACTCCGCTACCAATTAAAACTACCGGTCGTTTTGCCTGTTGCAGAGACTTAAAAATTAGTTCCACGCTATTTTGAGCTGGATCAGGTGGTGAAATATCAAATGATTTGTATGAACTCGATATCACCTCAGGGTCAATAAGCGCGCTTTGAAGATCCAGGGGGATATCTAACCAAACCGGGCCTTTGCGTCCAAACTGCGATAAATGCAGAGCCTGATCCATTGCCTCCACAATCTGCTCAGGCGTCGTGATCATTTGGGCAAACTTAGTAATAGGTGATACGAGGGTAATAATATCGGCCTCCTGTTGACCAAAGGTTCGCAAAGGAATCCCAGTGTAACGACTCGTTTCACGAAGAATATTCTGACCAGAAATGAAAACGCAGGGGATACCATCCTGCCATGCCGATAAGACACCTGTCATAGTATTTGTCGCTGCGCACCCAGTGGATACCAAGCATGCACCAAGCCCACCGCTCTGCTCTGCAAAGCCTATCGCAGCAAAAGCACAGGATTGTTCATGATGAAGTGATACAGCTTTCAATTCAGGGTGCTTAGCTAACGCATCATTCAAAAACAATGAACCACGCCCAGTTACTTGAAATACACTCGTAATCCCTTCGCCAGATAGTCGCTGCATAATATAGTCCGCGACTCGAATCACTTAAGATCTCCCTGTGACTTAGGTTTGAACTGATCCAAAATGGCTGGAACAGAAACAATAAATTCGGCACTACAGGCAAGCTCACCCTCAACAGAACTTTCGGCAAAGCCGATAGCTATACCGCGTTTAAATGATTTCAAAGTAGCATCTATGCGGAGAACGTCACCCGGAATAATCTTTCGTTTAAATCTAATATTATTTATTGAAACAAAATTTGTTTTCATGCCAGTAAACTCAGGTTTACATAAAAATGTGAGTATGAATGTTTGAACTAAACTCTCGATTTGCACAAACCCCGGGACATTTGGATCATCATCAAAATGGCCCGGGAAAAACCACTCGTTATAAGTAAAGCACTTTATCCCAGTCGCGCGCTCACCCGGCACTAAGGCTATTATTTTATCGATAAGCAGTACAGGGTATCGATTTCGCTGATGCTTAATAATCGCCCTAATATCAAGAGTATCAGACATAAGGTTTCCGCTCATCTTCCTCAGGCTACTATTACGTTATATTTGGCTAGAATTGTCTGCCCGACCTCAAAACTAGAAAACTCGATAATGTCATCGATATCTGGGGCGCC
>CAIOIX010000184.1 GCA_903858445.1 uncultured beta proteobacterium | reverse complement strand
TTGGAAATATCGAGACTGGCGCCGGAGTTCAGAATGACGGTCGCGTTTCCACCTGATGCCGATCCGGAAAACGTTACAGTGAAAGCGTAGCCTACGCCATGAACTTCATTAAAGCGGTATTGATTGTGACGCTATTGATTTTTTTGGCTGCCTGCAGTCCAAAGCCAGAGTTTAAGAATGTCGACATTACAGGTAGCACTGCCTTCGGCAAAGACTTTAGTTTGGTTGATCCTGAGGGTAAGACAAGAACGCTTGCCGATTTTAAGGGCAAGGTTGTGGTGATGTTCTTTGGCTACACTCAATGCCCTGATGTCTGCCCAACAACCTTAACTGAGATGCAGCAGGTCATGGCTATCATGGGTCCACAAGCAGATAAGGTGCAAGTGCTCTTCGTGACTGTTGATCCTGAGCGTGATACACCGGCTATTTTGAAACAGTATGTCCCTGCCTTTGATGTGCGCTTCTTGGGTTTACGTCCGGTTGATGAGGCGGCTCTAATGCAGGTCACAAAAGACTTCAAGATTTATTACAAGAAGGTTCCTGGATCAAGCCCTGGTTCATATACGATTGATCACACGGCTGGTAGTTATGCGTTCGATCCAGAAGGTCATTTACGCTTGTATATCAAGCATGCGCAAGGTCCGGAGACCTTGTCTCACGACTTGAAAGAGTTGCTGAAGTAAAACGGTGGAGTGTAGCGGGGTGTCTATGCTGCCTGCAGCATGCCACGCATTTTCTTCAGGGCTGACGTCTCGATTTGACGGACACGTTCTGCTGAGATGCCGTATTCACTAGCAAGATCATGTAATGTTTTTGTGCCATTTCCGTCCGCATCCATTGCCAGCCAACGCGACTGAACAATATTGCGACTGCGCTCATCCAAAGCCATGAGGGCTTGATCTAACTTAGGACCCTGCAATGCGTCGGTATCAGCAGAAGCCATCATTTCTGTTGGCTCTTGACTGTTATCGGCAAGCCACTGAATCGGCGCATAGGCAGCTTCATCATCATTATCGTCGCCTTCTAAGGCAATATCCCCACCCGCAAGACGCATTTCCATTTCTTTAACATCAGAACCTTTAACATCAAGAGCCTTTGCTAAAGCTTCGATTTCACTGGGTGTTAATGCGCTCAAAGTAGGTTTATTGCTACGTAAGTTGAAAAACAATTTACGCTGTGCCTTGGTGGTAGCAACTTTAACCAGGCGCCAATTTTTAAGAATGTATTCATGAATCTCCGCTTTAATCCAATGGATTGCGTAAGAAACTAAGCGTGCACCTTGGTTTGGGTCGTAGCGTTTCACCGCTTTCATCAAACCAATATTGCCTTCTTGAATGAGATCTGCGTGCGGGATACCGTAGCCTAGGTATTGACGGGCCACAGATACAACCAGACGAAGATGAGAGAGCACCAAAGTTCTTGCGGCATCGACATTTTCGGTGCGACGAAATTCTTGCGCAAGATGTAACTCTTCCGCAGCGCTGAGCATCGGCACGCGATTTACGTAGGAGATATAGGAATCGAGAGTGCCAACTCCAAGAGATGGCAACACCGGAAAGGCAGACGTTGCCGCAGCAGTGTGCACTGCTGGCAGTGTTTGCCTTACTTGCATAGTCGGTTTAATTGCTTTCTTTTGAACCATTTTCTTTAGATGGATAAGAGGTCTGAATGGCTTTTATTTTAGCACTCTTGTGAAGAGAGTGCTAATGGTTTTTTTACTCCATAAGTATATGATTTAATTGAATAATTCAGATGAATATTGACCGGCCTTGAAGGCCACTAAGTCATCAATACCCTCCCCTTTACCAAGGGCTAACACGGCAGGTTTTGGCCCAGTTTGAAGGGTGTGAGCAAGGGCACAGATCACCCCACCCTTAGCGGTGCCATCTAATTTGGTGACAATAATGCCAGTAAGGCCTAGGGCGGCGTGAAAGGCCTTGACCTGACTTAAACCATTTTGACCCGTATTGCCATCAAGTACCAGTAAAGTCTGGTGAGGAGCCCCAGGAAGGGCCTTGCCAATGACGCGTTTCACTTTCTTAAGCTCTTCCATTAAGTGATCTTGGGTGGCCAATCGTCCAGCGGTATCAATAATTAAAATGTCAGTCTTGCGAGAGATGGCCGCATGGATTGCATCATGGGCTACAGCGGCAGCGTCACCACTCTCTTGGGTAATGACATCCACTTGATTGCGGCCAGCCCATTCTTGGAGCTGGTTGCGGGCGGCAGCGCGAAAGGTGTCGCCAGCCGCCAGCAGTACAGATTTTCCTTGAGACTGAAAAAGGCGGCAGAGCTTGCCGATGGTTGTGGTTTTACCGGCCCCATTAACGCCAACGACAAGCCACACCTCAGGAATAGTAAATGGGTGATGCGTATACAGTGGATTTGGTGAGGGCTCTAGTGCACCCAGTAGGGTGGCGACTTCTGCAATTAATAGGGATTGCAGAGCTTCTGGGCTCGATGCCTTCTCTACTTTCGCGGCCTTGCGGAGCTTGGTGATTAATTGCTCAGTCGTCGGCAGACCCACATCACTCTGAATGAGGGATTCTTCTAAGGTTTCAAACCAGACCTCATCAGTATGGCTGGATTTAAAAAGGGATCCGAGGGTTTTACGTAGGCCGAACATAGTCGATACAATTTAAAACATGCATCTTATCAATTTAATCTAAGAATATGGTGAACTTACAGATGCGCTCTATTTTGTTGCAATTTTTCCTCCTAATCATCACTTGCTCAGAGTGTGTCTGGGCAGCCACCTCTGGGAATTCAGCAGACACCCATGAATATCAGTTTGCAAATGGGCTTAAGTTGATTGTGCGAGAAGATCATCGCGCGCCTACTGTTGCCCATATGGTTTGGTACCGCACTGGCTCCATGGATGAAATGAATGGTCGCACTGGTGTAGCGCACGTACTTGAGCACATGATGTTTAAGGGCACCGAGAAAGTAAAGACTGGGGAATTTTCTCGTTTAGTTGCTGCGCTGGGTGGTCGTGAGAATGCTTTTACATCGCGTGATTACACGGCGTATTTTCAGCAGGTAGAAAAATCAAAGCTCAATGAGGTGATGAGGCTTGAGGCAGACCGTATGTCAAATCTCAATTTTGACGATGCTGAGTTCTTAAAAGAGATTCAGGTCGTGATGGAGGAGCGTCGTTTACGAACGGAAGACAACCCTAGTAGCCTATTAAATGAATCGCTGATGGCGACTGCTTTTATGAGTTCGCCTTATCGTCACCCAGTAGTGGGCTGGATGAATGATTTAGAAAACATGAAGGCTACTGATGCACGTGATTGGTATCGTAGTTGGTATGCTCCTAATAATGCGACAGTTGTCATTAGTGGGGATGTCGATCCAGAGCAGACCAGACAGGCGGTTCAAAAATACTATGGGGTAATTGCTGCACATGAACTACCACTGCGCAAGCCTCAGCTAGAGCCAGTACAAAAGGGTATTAAGCATGTTGAAGTAAAGGCGCCTGCAGATAGCGCTCAGTTAGCAATGGCCTGGAAAGTACCACGTTTAGAAGTAAGCGCACTAGATGATGCTGAGCCCTATGCGCTTGAATTACTATCTGCTGTCTTAGACGGTTACGATAATGCACGCTTAAATCGCGTAATGGTTAAACAAGAGCGCGTAGTCAATGATGTGGGTGTTTCATATGACATGATCTCTCGTGGTCCTGAGTTATTTCAAATTAGCGCTAGCTTGGCAAAAGGGAAAACAGTTGGGCAAGCTGAAGCGAGCATCCGCAGGGTCTTGAATGAGATAGTGCAAAAAGGTGTTCTAGATTCTGAATTAAAGCGCATTAAGGTGCGATTGCTATCAAGCCAAATCTATAAGCGCGACTCTATTTTTGGCCAAGCAATGGAAATTGGCAGCACTGAAATGTCGGGCTTTTCTTGGCGTGATATTGATCTGATCTTAGAAAGAATGCAAACCATTACTCCCGAGCAGGTTCAGTCAGTGGCAAAAAAATATCTTCTTGATGACGCTCTGACGATTGCCGTGCTTAATCCCCAAGTCCGTCAGTCTGCAAGCAAGAGGGGTAATAAATAATGTGGATCATCAAACAATCGCTCTATGCAGTCATCTGTACGCTGGTATTGTTGCAATCCGCAAATGCCATTTTGCCTATCGAGAAGCTTGATTCATTTAAAGGCGCAAAGGCTTATTTAGTGCAGACTAAGACGCTGCCTATGGTAGATATTGAAATTAGCGTAGATGCGGGCGATCGTTACGATCCAGTTGGCAAGAGCGGACTTGCTTCCATGACGGCAGATTTAATGAACTATGGAGCCAAAACAGCAAAGGGCGTTTTAACGGAAGCTCAGATCGCAGACGAAATCGCTGATCTGGGTGCCAACTTTGGAATCTCTGTTGGGGGTGAGCGCGCTGTAATGCGGATACGGAGCTTGAGCAGAAAAGATCTACGCGATCGTGCCGTGCAATTGGCAGCAGCAATGTTAAGTTCGCCAAGTTACGATACCAAAATTCTAGAGCGCGAAAAACAGCGCACGATTACGGGATTACTTGAGGCAGAAACTAAGCCTGAGTCCGTACTAGAGCGCCGTTTTCGAAAATTGGTTTACGGTAACTATCCACTGGGCGAATCTCCTTCTACCAAATCAGTTGGCTCGGTAAGCACTTCTGATTTAGTAAGATTTCATCAACAGTTTTATCGTGGTGATCGCATGATTGTTAGCATTGTGGGCGATGTCAGCCCAGTCGAGGCTAGTGAAATAGTTGGCATCTTGCTCAAGAATATTCCGCAATCGGGCGCTGCTATTGCCGCTCTGCCTCGGTTGCAGCGCTCTCCTATCGAGCCTTTGTCTGAGCGTGAAGTGCAGATCCCTTTTGATTCTCAACAAGCGCATATTGCCATGGGGATGACGGCAATGACACGCAGTGATCCCGATTACTTTCCGCTCATTGTTGGAAACTACATCTTGGGTGGTGGTGGGTTTGTGTCGCGACTGATGTCAGAAGTGCGTGAGAAGCGTGGGCTTGCTTATAGTGTTTTTAGTTACTTTGCACCTGGTAAAGACTCTGGGATTTTTCAGGCGGGCTTACAAACTAAGGGTGATCAAGCGGTACTTGCGCTAGAGGTGATGAGCTCAACCATGGAAAGCTTCATTACTAATGGCGCCACTCCATCTGAGCTACAAGCCGCAAAAGATAATTTAATCAACGGCTTCCCATTACGGATTGATAACAATCGTAAATTACTCGATAACGTTTCTTCTATCGCCTGGAATGAGCTACCTCTAGATACTCTCGAGACTTGGACTGCAAAAGTGAATGCTGTAACTTTAGAGCAAGTGACTGCTGCATTTCAGAAATACCTAGCGATGGATCGTATGAAGATTGTCGTGTTGGGAGCATCGAAATAAAGACACTCATCAATCAAGTCGGCACTTTGGGGCAAAGAGAGCCCCCCAAGAAGATCCGCATTATTGGTGGAGCTTGGCGTAGCCGCTTGTTATCGGTCATTGATTTGCCTGGACTGCGCCCCACTACAGATCGTATTCGAGAGACCTTATTCAATTGGCTGGGTCAAGATTTAAGTGGTTTGCGTTGTTTGGATTTATTCGCTGGTACTGGTGTATTAGGTTTTGAGGCGGCCTCAAGGCATGCGGAGGCGGTTGTATTAATCGAGCGGGATAAAAAAGCCTATGCAAATTTGTTGGCGAACTTCAAACTCCTCCAATCATCTCCTGTGCTCGGTATTGTTCAGATATTGCATCAAGATAGCATCGAATTCTTAACTCATCAGCCAAACCGCTCAAGCCACTTAATTTTTATTGACCCACCTTTTCAAGAGGTTACCCTGCTTGATAAGGCAGTCATTCAGGCTGGTCGTATTTGTGATGACAGTTCAGGGGGCGGTATTTACATTGAATTTCCTTCTAGTCGGGATTTGGGGGAAATAGAGGCCCTCTTGCCGGGCTGGTATTGTGGAAAACACTTAGAGGCTGGGCAGGTAAAAGCTTGTCTATTCCGCAGTAGAAGGGACTAAACTCTTGCCTGTAGCTGATAAAGCCTTAGGAGAGTTATGACTGTCGCCGTATACCCAGGAACATTTGATCCATTTACTCGTGGTCACGAGGACTTGGTTCGCCGCGCGTCCAGTATTTTTACAGAATTGATTGTGGGTGTTGCCGACAGTCGCAGCAAGCGTCCATTCTTTAATTTAGATGAGCGCATTGAAATCGCCAAAGAGGTGTTGGGCCATTACTCCAATGTCAAGATCGTTGGCTTTACTGGCTTATTAAAGGATTTTGCGCGTGAGCATAATGCGCGCGTCATCGTGCGCGGTCTGCGTGCTGTGTCTGACTTTGAGTATGAATTCCAAATGGCAGGCATGAATCGATACCTTTTGCCTGACGTTGAAACTTTATTCTTGACGCCATCCGATCAGTATCAATTTATTTCAGGGACCTTTGTACGTGAGATTGCTTCCATGGGCGGCGATGTCAGTAAGTTTGTTTTCCCATCGGTTGAGAAATGGTTGGTCAAGAAGATTGCCGCAGGCAACCAAAACAAAGATCAAGGCTAGTAGCTAAGACTATGGCTTTAATGATTACGGACGAATGCATTAATTGTGATGTATGCGAGCCAGAATGCCCAAATGATGCAATTTACATGGGGCTTGAAATCTATGAGATCAATCCCGATCAGTGCACTGAATGTGTGGGGCACTACGATGCTCCCCAATGCCGTCAAGTATGCCCAGTTGATTGCATTCCATTTAATCCAAGCTACACAGAATCACCAGACCAGTTGATGGCTAAGTACAGACTACTAACTGCAGCTACGAAGGCAAAAATAGCTTAAGCCTCTAGCCTTTAGAGTGCAATTCCAGCATGGCAGTTTGAGTATCTCCCTTAAAAAACAGGGGCAGAATTTTTAAGCCATTCTCAATACTGTTATCTATGAGTTTTTGCTCTGCTAGCTGAGGTCTTCTTAAAACATAATCGGCTACATCCATCGGTCGCCCATCACCAGATAAATCCCGTGGGTGGCCAATACCAAGGCGTAAGCGCCAGTACTCTGGGGTGCCTAGGTGCGCCTGAATATCCTTTAACCCATTGTGTCCGCCAGTCCCGCCGCCAAGCTTAATACGCGCTGTGCCAGGCTTAAGATCAAGCTCATCTTGCACGACCAAGATATCGTTGGGCAGTATTTTATGAAAACGACAGAGGGCACCTACAGCCTGTCCGCTTAGATTCATGTAAGTAGTTGGCTTCAGTAGAAAGAGATCTTCTCCTTCCCACTTTGCTTTAGCCACTTTTCCATGAAAACGTTTTTCAGATTCAAGCCGAGCACCCAATTGCTTTGCGAGGATGTCAATAAACCAGAAGCCGGCATTATGTCGATCTTCTATGTGTTCTTCGCCTGGGTTGCCCAGGCCAACAATTAATTTAGTCATGATATGGGTTAAGAATAAAAGCTTTTCTACAAAAAAGAAAACCCGCGATTAAGCGGGTCTTCTCGTATGCAAAGACTGTAGCTTAAATCATTAAGCTTTATCTTTTGCAGCATCAGCTGCTGGAGCTGCTGATGGAGCAGCTTCCGTATCGGCAGATTTAACTGTCGGGATACGAGCATTAGCCAATACTGGGTTTTCTTGCTCAACGTGCAATACCAAAGAAACACCTTTTGGTAATGTAACGTCTTTGGCATGAATACCATGACCTACTTCAATAGCGTTCAAGTCCACTTCAATGAACTCTGGCAAGTCTGCTGGTAAGCATGAAACTTCGAGTTCAGTGGTGATGTGACTTACAACCGCACCTTGCAACTTCACTGCAGCTGAATTTTCAGCGTTAACAAAGTGCAATGGAACGCGCATGTGAACTTTTTCAGTCGCGGATACGCGCTGGAAGTCAATGTGCAAAACCAAAGGCCTAAATGGATGCATCTGATAATCGCGCAACAACACTTTTTGTGCTTTGCCGTCGATTTCGAGATCCAGGATTGATGAGTGAAATGCTTCCTTGCGGAGAGCATGGAACAGCGCGTTATGGTCCAGCTCAATTGCTACCGCTGGATCTTTGCTACCGTAAATGATGCCCGGAGTTTTACCGGAGTTGCGCAGACGGCGGCTCGCACCCGTTCCCTGTACGCTTCTTTCAAAGGCTACTACTTTCATATTGAATTCCCAAATTAAGGTTAATTTCCGTTCGCGACCAAACAGAAAAGCCTTCAATTATATCGTGTGAATGTATATTTTTGCCTAATAAAGGCTAGAAATTACCAAAAATGGGGATAAAACCGCTATTTTTGGCTTATTCAGCGAACATTGACATTACGGAATCACCCTTACTAATACGAGAAAGGGTTTCTGCCAAGATCGGGGCCACGCTCAGTTGGCGAATTTTACCCACTTTCATGGCTTCTTCAGTTAGGGGGATGGTGTCGGTAACCACTAGTTCATCGAGTTCAGATGCGGCAATGCGAGCTACGGCACCGCCTGATAGCACTGCGTGAGTACAGTAAGCAGTAACTCCCTTAGCGCCACGTTCTTTAAGAGCCTCAGCGGCCTTACAAAGCGTTCCACCAGTATCAATGATGTCGTCCATGATCACACAGTGACGGCCTTCTACTTCACCGATGAGGTGCATCACTTCAGAAACGTTTGCTTTAGGACGGCGTTTATCAATAATCGCCAAATCAGTACCCAATTGCTTTGCCATAGCGCGGGCGCGAACTACACCCCCGATATCTGGGGAAACAATAATTAAATCCTTCTTGGCCTTCTGCGCCTCGAGGTCGGCCAGCAACACTGGGGAGGCATAGATGTTATCGACTGGAATATCAAAGAATCCTTGAATTTGGTCTGCGTGAAGATCCATTGTCAACACTCGCTCAATTCCTGCAACCGATTGCAGCATGTTAGCAACGATTCTGGCAGAGATTGCTACGCGCGCTGAGCGTGGACGACGATCTTGTCTAGCATATCCGAAGTAAGGGATCACTGCAGTTATATGGCTTGCTGATGCTCGTTTCAAAGCATCAATCATGATCATTAGTTCCATCAAGTTATCGTTGGTCGGCGCACAGGTCGACTGAATGACAACGACGTTTTTACCGCGCACATTTTCTTGAATTTCAACCTGAATCTCACCGTCTGAAAACCGCCCTACAAAGGCTTTTCCAATGGGAAGGTTGAGTTCTTTGGCAACAGCCTGAGCCAAAACGGGATTTGCATTGCCTGTAAATAGAGTCAGTAAATCAGCGTTCATAGGGGCGGACATGGGCTATTTGAGAATGGATGTGGGTCGGATGGGTGTTTTTTGGTCGTATCTTCAGTGGATGGCAGGGGAAGAAGGATTCGAACCTTCGCATGCTGGAATCAAAATCCAGTGCCTTAACCAGCTTGGCGATTCC
>CAIOIX010000183.1 GCA_903858445.1 uncultured beta proteobacterium | reverse complement strand
AGCTGCGCTTCAGTTTCTTTATGGCGCTAACAATAGCGGCGTTAGTAAAAATTCATGGGATTCCCAAAGTTCAGCACCAACTGTCGATAATTTTCAAACAACAACCTTTAATTCAAGTTGGCAGGGTTTTGAAACTATTGATACGGCACGCTCATCAACGCTTAATCTAAGCTCAGTATCAAACTCAAATATCATTGACTTGAGGGCGGGTAATTTCAGCTCAATTAATATTTTGCCCAGCAACACCAACAGCAGTTTTTATCCCGGCTCTAAGATAGCGCAAACCTATTTTGGCTTGAATAACGTTGCCTTAGCCTATGGCAGTGCAATTAGGAATGTGGTCGGTGGATCTGGGAACGATACGTATTTTGCTGGAAGCAATAACGAAATAATAAACGACGCTTCAGGCAATAACATTCTTGAACTATCCGGTTCTGCAGCCAATTGGAGCAGTACCGCAACCCAAATTAATGGCGCCAACTATCAGGCTTTCACAAACAATCAAACCCATCAGGAGATTGATGTCAATATTGCCAATCTAACCCTGAAATACTATGACTCGTCAGTGGCAGCTACGCACACTAGGTTGGATTTGGTGGCATAGCAGATCTACAAGCCCTAAAAATCAGGTGCCACCCCTTGGCTTGAGAGGGGGGGGTAATTTCCATGAAATCCTTCTTGAACGCAGGAAATTCTAGCGATTTCAATTAAATAGGCACTTTGATTGCATAAAGTGGGTAATGAAATAGGCCCTATTTTAGAGAATTAAGGGATGGTCTCAGCATTAGTATTTGATGTTGTTATTGCAAATATTTAATATTTCCACTTGCTTGTCAAGGGTTGACGGCGAGGGGCATCCGAAAGCTCTTGATGTCAAAAAAATTTAAAAATACCCTTAAGCCAAAATTAGCGTCCATAGGTGGAGATATGAAGGATGTTAATAAATTCAAAGAGGCCTATGGACTCCATCAAGGCGGCCATTTTGATGACGCTCAAAAAATATATGAAGAAATTCTGATAAATAATCCAAAGCATTTTGATTCTTTGCATCTGCTGGGAGTCATTTTGACTAAATCAAATCCGCAAAAGGCGGTAGATCTCATCAGTAGCGCAATTGAAATTAACCCCACTTTATCTGAATGCTTTGTTAATGCTGCTAATGCGTTGATTCAATTGGGTCAATATGAGGTTGCAATGAGCTGCTGTTATCAGGCTACAGCTATCAAGTCGGATTCTTGGCAGGCTCTACACTGCTTAGGCTTTTGTCTGTCAAGGCTCAATAGAGGTGAGGAGGCGCTTGAGGTTTATGACAAAGCTTTATCGCTTGCACCTAATGTCGCGGGTATATATTTGGGAAGGGGTGCCGCATATGAAGCCCAATATCGATTTAGCGAGGCTTTACAAGACTACGATAAAGCCATCAAACTGAAGTCAGATTTTGCTGATGCGCATACCAATCGTGGCAATGCTTTAATGGCGCTGGGAATACATGACGAGGCATTAAAAAGCCATAATAGAGCCATTCAATTTCGACCAGATTTTGCTGATGCGCATATGAATAATGCCGTCGCGCTATTGGCGATGGGCGACTTTCGGTCTGGCTGGAGCGAATATAGCTGGCGGCTTGAAAAAGATAGGCCAGACCTTATCTCCTATCCAAGTTCTAAGCCATATTTAGAGCCTACAGGGTTTAATTCAAGAATATTGGTGTTAAGTGAGCAAGGGGTGGGGGACCATATTTTTTTTGGGAGACTACTTTCGGAGTTGAAAGTGATTGCCCAGGACGTGGTGGCGCGTGTTGATTACCGATTGATCCCTTTATTTCAGCGCTCAATGCCAGACATTCATTTCATTCCTGAGGGACTCATAATTCCAGAGGATTTATATGATTTTCAGATATTTATTGGAGAGTTACCGCGGTACTTCCGAAACTCTATTGACGACTTCTTAGGCAAGAGTGATAGCTATCTCGTGGCTGACAAGGAAAGGGCGGCCGCAATCAGGCGAGAGCTTTGCATTGAGGGAGAGACATTAATTGGAATATCTTGGAAAAGTAAGAATGCTTTAGTAGGGCAAAAGCGCAGTCTTGATTTAAGTTCATTTTCTGCTGCGTTAAATATTCCCGGGGTTAAGCTTGTGAACTTGCAGTATGGCGATGTGAGCGCTGAAATTGCCCAGGTTAAGTCAGAGCTTGGGGTTGATGTTTTACAATGCGCTACGGTTGATAACATGAGTGATCTGGATGGTCTTGCCTCATTAATTGAGGCTTGCGACCTAGTTATTTCGGCCGATAACACCACAGTACATATGGCGGGGGCATTAGGTAAGCTCGTGTGGATCTGCCTGCCCGCAATTCCTAATTGGCGCTGGATGATGGAGGTTTGTGATAGCCCTTGGTATTCGAGTGCCAAACTATATCGCCAAGACAGGCTTGGTGATTGGAGCTGTGTTTTGGATGCTATTGGGCAGGATTGCCTAGAGGTTGCGGGATTGGTTTAGATGAGCGTCTGCAGAGATTTTTTAAAACACCTGCAATAAAAATTGTTTCACAAAATCACGCAACATATAAGCTGTCGCTATAAATTTAGGTTGTAGTGACAAAACTTTCTGAGTTTATCCAGTCATTAGCCTTATAAATTGGGAATTCAGCTGGCTGGTTATAGCTCTCTGCTGTAAAAAGCCAAACTGAAACATTCGGGAACCGAAGGGCAATCTGATCTATTAAGGCCTTCCAATAATGGGGTGGCCTAACAGTTACATGTGCATTTTCCCCATTGGGCAGTACTGCGGCCGCCGGGTAACATGCAACATTTATTATCACTAACTTAGTGGCATGGCTGAATATATCCACAACTATCGCTTCTAGATCAGCAATAAAAATATGCTCTAAAACATCAAAGCAGAGAACGCAATCCACTTTTTTTCTTTCATCTATGCCCCTTGCAGGCTCATATCTTAAGCATACATCTAGACCATAAAAGTCCTTAGCGCTTTGTCCAATCTCATCAAATCCAATTGCATGCCAGTCTGATCCACCAGATCCATAATCAAGAACAGACTTTACTTGATACTCTGTAATTCCAATTTTTAAGTGATTTCTAAGGCGCCTCGATTCAAAATCTTTGAATGCATCTACGACCCTTGTGCCGTCTGTCCGGTCATAACCATCTATCGCCATAGTTTCATATAAGGCGACTAATTTTTGACCTTTAGGACTTAATTTCATTTATCAAGCCTCAGGCTTTTTATAATACGGCTTTGTAATAGTTTCCAGCGAAGCAATCACAATGGATAGAAAGTCCATATTTTTTGTTTGAATGGCACCATTCAAAATCTGAATGTTTGTGCTGTAAATATTTTTAAGCATGGTGCGGTGCTGAGAGTTCAGTTTCTCATTGAGGTTCTCTTGAACCCATTGCAAACCATCGCAAACTTCTAGTAATTTCTTATGTGTAATTACCGGATCAAACTCACCACCTTGAACGCGCTTTAAAATCATTACAACAGACTCAAACCAGCGTTGCTCAAAGCTTGCACCAGATAAATTATCGTCAATGCTGACATAGGATTTGAGGGCGTTTTGGGTTCCGAACATGGTGATTCCTTTAATATTGGGAAGGTGTAAAAATAACTTACATCTTTAATAGACTCATACTATGGGCAACTAAGTGCTTTCAATTCATAAAAAAAGCTGGGATATACCCAGCTTTTCTAATTCAGCAAAATGACGGATTATTAACGGAAGATTGTCTGTACAGCAGAAGCTTCAGTATTCATTTGGCTAACCAAGTAGTAGTCAATAGATTGTTGGTTATTCAATTGTTGCAATTGTGCTTGCATTGCTGTTTGGTCGATGTCTTGGATCGAATCAACAGTGCTTTGCAAGTTAGAAGCCAAACTTGCAGCAGAAGTTGCTTGAGCTGACAAGCCAGCTGCAGAAGCGTTCAAACCAGATTGAGCAACTGAAACAGCATCTAAGGCGGCAGTAACGCTAGCGATAGCAGTTGCAGCGCCACCAGCTGCAGAAACGTCATCTGTAATGGTTAATGTAGTTAAGGTAGAGGCGCCAACCGATGTTGTATCTGTTGAGGTGAGGCCGGTCTGCACGGTAAATCCGGCAAAAGGGTCGGTACCGTTTAGTGTTGCACCGGCTTGTAGGTTGGTAACTTGTGTTGCCAGCTGACTGAAGGTTGCTTGCAAGGCAGTTAAATCAGAAGATGCCAAACCAGCATTGTTTGCTTGGGTAGCGATTTGCTTCATTTGTGTCAACAAGCTAGTGATTGAAGTTAAAGCTGTTAAACCAACGTTGATGGTGTTTTGAGCTTGAGTAATATTCTTTCCAGCTTGTGTGTAGCCAGTTACTTGAGCTGACAAGCGAGTAACTTCACCTTGTTCGGCAGAGTTTAAATTCTTTTTGCCAGAAGCGAGTTGGTTTTGTACGTCAGAGATTTTTGCTTGTACGTCTGTTACGCTGTTTGAGAGAGT
>CAIOIX010000182.1 GCA_903858445.1 uncultured beta proteobacterium | reverse complement strand
CGCATGATCGACAGCTATAGAAAATTGCATGCGGCTCGAGCCAGAATGGCAGCTATGGTCTGTTAGACCATTTTTCAGCCTGGAATGCAGTTTCATTTATAATTCTAAGTCTTGGCCTGGTAGCTCAGTCGGTAGAGCAGAGGATTGAAAAAATCCTGTGCGACGGCAAACCCTTATATTATATGGCTCTGAGAGCTACGGCCTTTTTTCGGTGCGACACATAGTGCGACACGGCGCCAAGAATTTCTACAGCAACAAATAATTTCTCAAGCTGTTCTACAGTGGTGCCACTGCGTTAAAAAACTACTCCCTGTTCATGAGTTGTCGTTTAAAACGACAAAATAGTAAGCCGCTTTAATAATCGATTTAATTATTTAGACTCGCCTTCATAGATAACAACCTCAATTCCAAACTTGTGCGCCAATGGTTCAAGGATTGAATCACCAACAGCGCAAATAGCTACGGATTTTATGGATTTTGGTTTGTGTGCCTTCATGAGCTCTGCCGAGAAGACGGCTTGACCAAGTAAATTCATACCGAGCCTATTAGCTTTGGTTTGTATAACGACAATATCTTTACCTTGAATTTCCACTTCATGTGCTTTTAGGATTTCAGTTTTTTCACCCAAAATAACAACCCCATCCAATAACCTTTGGGCATTTTCTTTGGTGCGAGAAACCGCAGGAAACTCTTCTATTAAGGTTCCACCAATAGTTTCCCAATATCGTCTTGTAAGGCGGGTTTCATGTTTACTCATTTTTAAATCATTACCGATTCATGGGTTAGCTTTGATCCCACGCTTCAATAGATAACTCCTCGTCTATCGGGCAAACTTTAATCCGATCAAGAAACAGCTCAATATCTGAATTAAAGCCACCAATGTAAGCGTAGTCATCACCAATAACCGTCGGTCCTTCAATTTTTGATTGAAGCGAAAGAATTAATGGAATTACATGCTCAGCCTTAGCTGAATAACTGCGGGGGTAGCCGCCATAAGTGCCTAAGTATTTTGCTTTACCTTGCTCTACTAGCTTGCCAATCCAGTCACAGCCATTCACGCCAGTGAGCCAGCTAGCCAATAAGGATTGATCCTTAAGCGAGTCTTCAAAAGCAGAGCCTAGTGGTCTAGTGGGACTTCGGTTAATGTAAATTTGCCAACCTAACATTTCGCCCCCTTTTATATTGCCTAGTCTATCTTCTCAGGTTTGGCTGATTTAGACAATCTATCGATTTCAGGGCAATAAATTCGGCATCTAGTTGTGGGACGCTTATTGCTATTATGAATATCAATGAAGATAGTCACTCTTAATATTCAACATGGCGGGGGCAGGCGTATAGCCCCAATCATTGAATTCCTTAATCAACTAAATGCGGATCTCATAGTCCTCACTGAATATCACTTAGATGACAAGAATCTAGGCAAGCAGTTGGTAGAACTTGGATACCAACATCAGGTTGCTGGAAGCTCTCTACCTAAAGAAAACTCAGTATTGATTGTCTCCAAAGAGCAATTTGAGGTTCTAAACGCATCTCAACGAATTGTTTCGGTCAGGCTTAAAGAGTTAGTTTTATTTGGAGTCTATTTCCCTCAAGGCGACGAGAAGTATCCCGTCTATAAGAAGCTAAAGAGTGAAGTGCAAGAGGCTAACTCTTCAGTCCTTGTGCTTGGGGACTTTAATACTGGACTTCACTACATCGACGAGGCGGGCAAGACATTCGCTTGCGCTGATAGTTTTGAGTCACTTAAGGATGTCGGCTTAGTAGATTCGTGGAGAACTAGACATCCAGCCGCTAAGGAATTTAGCTGGTTTAGCAGTCAGGGAAACGGCTTTAGGATTGATCATGCCTTCTGCTCGTTATTGCTAGATCAAAAAGTCTCAAATATTGAATATATGCACACGCCAAGAGAGATGAAGTTCTCCGATCACTCCGCTTTAGCAGTAGAGTTAAGGAAGTGAGCTAAAAAGTTCTAAAAAGGATAAAGATGCCTGAAGTGAATTTCCCCTCATTCCTACCTGAGTTTGATGCACTCTATGACTCTGAAAAAAAGCAAAAAGCTTGGACAGAGTTAAGTGCCCAGTTCCGTGACTTCTGGTCTAGCAGGGTTATGGGTAATGATTCTGACCTAATATCCGATGAGGATTGTGACAAGGTAATTAAGATCCTTGATAGGAACGGCAAAGGAAATAATAAGAATACGGAAGCTATTGCACGAGCAATGGTGTCGCAAGGAGCTTGGCGCAGGCTCTTTAATGAATTGCATAAGAATAAAAAATTGGGCAGCGTAGTTAATAAGATTCTTACAGAGCAGGACCCAAAGTCAAAAGCCAAATATATAGATGAGCTTTATGGAATGGAAGAGGCACAAAAGATTTATCTCACTGGCAAAAGTGGAAATACCATTTCTGTATTTTTGGCAGCATTTGATCCCTTCAATAATCTATCTATCATTTCACTTAAAGATCGAAAACTTTTACTTGAAGAGTTGAATTCTCCTTATATAAAGGAGTTTGATGCAGAGGCTATTGGATCCAAAATCACCCGTTCAAATGCCCTGCTTGCTGAAGCCATAAGAGCTAGTGGTATTTCAGGAGATGCTCGCAAGATCTCAGAGTATTGCTATTACCCACCTGTTAAAGAGCTGTGGCGTGGGGAGTTCTCTGCTCCACAGGAAGTGACTAGCAATGATCAAGCTAAAGAATTTATTGTTACTGTGGCATCGGATGATGCGGATGAGCAACTTAATGAAAGCGAAGTAAGGGAGTCAATCAAAATTCAAGGATTGCTGGCGAAAATTGGCGAGCAAATGGGATTTGATATTTGGCTGCCCAATCCTGATCGTGCACGGGTTGCTAAAGTATGGCAACCAAAAGATCCCCGCACTCTATTAACTACATTGCCGCTTTCTTACGATAAGGCTACCCAAAGCACCATCGGACTAATCGATGTTATTTGGATTAAGAATAAAAGATCTATTGCAAGGGCATTTGAGGTAGAGCACACCACATCGATCTATTCAGGTATTTTGAGAAT
>CAIOIX010000181.1 GCA_903858445.1 uncultured beta proteobacterium | reverse complement strand
GTACAAAAAAGCCTTCTAACCCCTTGTGGTTAAATGAACCAATCATGCCTATCCTTTTTTAATATTGTAATGTAGTTAATTACAATGTCAAGGTACTCATTACATCAAATTTGAGGTCCGATATATGGCATTAGCGTACCCATCGCCTTCTAAGCCATATACCATATATACCTATGGCAAAGTGATATTTTCGAGAATTTGCTTTAGAGCGCCCAAGATCGAAAAAAGATTTGGGTCAATCTTGCGATTTCAGAACAAAAAATGGACCTCAAAAATCATTTTTGCGTTTTAAAAAAATCGAAAAGTTTTGAATGCATTTTCCGAATTCAGAAGCGAATCGAGATCACGTCAATTTTTAAAGAGTGTGTGGACACGCTTTTTTTACTTTTGAAGAATCTTTGCGCGCTCAACCGAAAGTGGTGTGGACACGCATTATTAAATGCTCGGCATGGAAACTTTTTAACATTGAATTTGCACGTTAACATCGCCAATGTTAATGCCGAGAAAATGATGTTATCCGTTTTTTATAATGCACTCACCACCAACAGTGCCTCATCAGCGCTTAGCAATGCGGTGATTAACTGCCGTTTCTCCGCAATATATGCGGAGAATAATTTCACTAGTTGGATTGACCCTCATGCCTTCTTGTTTTAGACAATGCAATATCCTGGAGGCGACGTCCCAGCACATCGTCTTTTGCCAGTAGATTGAAGTCGTCTTGCAACTGTAATGCCACCATGATTCTGAAATAGGTTCCCAGCGCCACTGCAGGAAGCCTTTTTTCAGCGCGGTGCAATGTCATCCTAGAAATCGAGGATCGTTCGGCCACAGTTTCTGCCGATAATCCCCTGCGCAGACGGGCAAGCCTAATGCGTTCACCCAGATTGACCAAGATCTTTTGCTCAGAAGGAAAAATTGGTTGGGGTTTGCTAGGCATGTAATGTATTTTATACAAATATAGCTATATTTGACTATATTAGATTACATAACCTCTACGCTCCCAATACTCAATAGGTATCTAATAGATATCTATCAGATACCTATTGAGTATTTATTAGATACCTAATAAAATACCAACATCAAGATAAAAAGGTGGCCAATATGACTAAAGAAGTCCAAATGTCGATCAAGATGGAAAGTCAGTTACGCGATGAATTCATGGCAATAGCTACTGAACGCCATCGGCCTGCTGCTCAAATTATCCGGGATCTGATGCGCCTATATATCGCTGAAAGTGAAGTGCCTAACGCATTAACTGCCAAAACCATTACCCAAAGCCGCAAAGGTGAAGACGTATTTACAGCAACAAGTGCGTCCCAACTATTTGAGCAATTGGGCATTTAATGCGGGTAGCTAGTTACACAGGTCAATTTAAACGAGATGTGAAGTTAGCTCAAAAACGTGGCAAAGACATGAGCAAGCTTAAGGTCGTCATTGAACTTTTACTAAATAATCAACCGTTACCGCGAGACTTAAATGATCATCCCCTTAAGGGTGACTGGAAGCCTAATCGCGACCTCCACATTGAGCCAGACTGGCTCTTAATTTATACACCGTCAACAAATGAGGTTCGCTTTGAGCGTACCGGCACGCATTCTGATCTATTTGGAAAATGAGTGGAATGGATAAAAAATGGCTTTACATACCATCAGACTTCTAAATAGCGAATGGCAATACGACGACTCAAAACATCTTGGTCAAGCCGGTGGATTTGGTGAGGTATTCATAGGTAGCGGTGAGTGCGGGCCCGTTGCAATAAAGCGGCTAAAAATAAACGCCAAAGAAGCCGCTCACAGAGAGTTAGAAATTGGCCAGCGCCTGATGCGCGGTTCATTTTCCCATATCGTCCCTATACTTGATGCTGGGCAGGACTCTGAATCTGATCGTTATTTTCTAGTTATGCCAATTTGTGAATTTAGTTTGCAGGAAAAAATTGATCAGACAAAAGGATCAATCTCGCTTGAAATATCGAAAGCCGCCGTAAACGGAATTCTCTCCGGACTCCTAGAGGCCGCCGATATTACACATAGGGACCTTAAACCAGCAAATATTCTTTACCATGAAAATGCATGGAAAATTGCTGACTTTGGCATCGCCAAATTCATTGAAGATTCAACCTCAATGGAAACGCTGCGTAATTGCCTCACCCCCACCTATGCAGCCCCAGAGCAATGGAAAGGTGAGCGCCCCACAGTAGCCACCGACATTTACTCGCTTGGTTGCATTATTCACACCCTATTTACGGGAAGCCCGCCATTCAATGGCTCGATTGATGATGTACGGGAGAATCATTTAAATACCGCACCAGCACCATTGGATGAATTAGCCCCTCGCTTTTCCGGATTTGTTGCTCATATGCTGAGAAAATCGCCCAACTCACGACCTACACTTGATCGCTGCATAAGAGTTTTATCGGAACTTGAACTTAAAACCAAAAATAGCAATGTCAATCATCCAGCGATTGATGAAGCAGCCAAGCGAGTTGCGCAAAGAGAATCTGAAGATGAAGCAAGAAATCATGCTGCCGCAACTTTACGCCGAGAGCGCACTGAATTATTTTCCGATGCTCAGACTGATTTAATCTCCATTAGAAATAAATTACTTTCTAGACTCAAGGAATCTTCGGAAAGCGTAAAGATTGATAATAGGAGTCGACTCAGATTTGGGGACGCCGATCTTAATTTCACTCATGACCCAGAAATTCTTGAGGAATTTGTTTTGGCCAGGAACGCGAGGGGCGGTAAACCATACAAACATACTGGATGGAATGTTCTTGGCTGGTCAACAATCAGCCTAACCTGCAACAGGACTTCCTACACTTGGTCATCCTCGCTACTATTTGCCGACCTAAAAGATGGGAATGGCTTTCGCTGGTATGAAATTGCCTTTTGGACATTGTCACAACGAGGGGGTGATGAGCCCTATGGACTTGAAGGCTATAAAGTTGACATTGATCTTGCATGCGGAAATATCATGCATAGCGTCAATGTAGCATATGGCCCATTACCCATTGATGGCGAAGATCAAGAAAGCTTCTTCTCAAGATGGATGGGTTTGGTTGCAAAAGCGGCTGTAGGAGAACTTAATAGACCAAACAGGATGCCGATAACTGACTTTAAATAAATAAGCGAATTGTGGCCAGAAATGCCATTGCAAAGCCCCTCTTTGTTGACTATCTTAATCTTGGAATACTCAAATGAGAGCACGCGGAGGGGGTTGCATGCATACTCCATTTCCTGAAGAGAAGATGCGTCTGTGGTGGCTATACGCGCCAATGCTTCTTCGGAACCAATAGGAGAGCTTGAGTATTCAATAGAACGGCATTAAAATGCGTCCTTAGGACGCATTTTAATGCCGTTCTTGTGGCCTAGT
>CAIOIX010000180.1 GCA_903858445.1 uncultured beta proteobacterium | reverse complement strand
TTTACACTGTCAATGACGTCTTATATAAGACTAGAGTTACCCTGAATTTTATCCAATTGCTTTCCGCTGGAGTTAATTTGTCAGAAGTAAATTTGCCCATTGCTTCATTTAGCCCTCTGTACGAGCAGATTAAGGCGATGATTTTGACAAGCCTGCAAGCCTCTGAATGGCTTCCAGGGGAGGCTATTCCCAGTGAAATGGAGCTAGCAGCTCGATATGCAGTCAGTCAAGGCACTGTCCGCAAGGCTATTGATGAGCTAGCCGCCCAAAATCTTCTAGTAAGACGCCAAGGCAAGGGCACTTTTGTTGCTACCCATCAAGAAGATGACTGGCAGTATCGATTCTTACGCTTGGCCCCAGATTCAGGTGAGAAGTTTCATTTAACGAACCGGTTCTTGGTTTGTCAAAAGACCAAGGCGAGTGCCTATGTTGCTAACTTGCTGAAATTAAAGGCAGGTGATCCTGTCATTTATATTGATCGCGTTCAGAGCTTTGCTGGCCAACCCGTTGTTTTTGAAGAGATTTGGCTTCCTGGAGCGCGCTTTAAGGATCTTGATCTAGAGACTCTTAACGACTGGCATGGACCGGTTTATGCGCTCTATGAAAGCCAGTACGCCACACACATGGTTCGCGCTGAGGAAAAAATCAAGGCCGTAGCAGCTGATGAGGTACTCGCCAAGCATCTTCAATTAGCGGTTGGCGCGCCATTGCTTTCAGTAGAGCGGGTGGCTTTTACCTACGGGAATAAACCGGTAGAAATTCGTCACGCAAGATACGACACTTCTGAACAGCATTACGAAAATAAATTGAACTGAACTTATCCGTAAAACCCTTTTTAAACCCCTATAAACCCTTAAAAACCCACACCAGTCCCAAGGTTTCCAATAGAATATGTTGCAACACAACAAAGTAGCACTGAACCTCCACCTAAAGATAGAGATTACCCATGGTTGAAGCACAGCAAAACGTTAAAAAAGATAGACCGGTTTACCGCAATATTGGTCTTGCCCAGTTAATCAAATATCGCCTTCCTTGGGCCGGTAAAGTTTCCATTCTTCACCGCATTAGTGGAGCGGTGCTGTTCCTCTTGTTACCGTTTATTTTGTATCTCTTTGATCAGAGCCTTGCTTCTGAGTTGAGCTATCAAAATTTCCAAGCTTTCACTGGCAACATTTTGGTAAAAATTATTTGCCTTGGTTTGATCTGGTCTTTCTTGCACCACTTCTGTGCTGGTATCCGTTACCTCTTGCTCGATTTAGAAATCGGCGTAGAGAAGTCTGAGTCCAATCGTTCAGCAATTATTGTGTTGATTGTTGGTATCGCTCTGACTGCGGTTGTTGGCCTCAAATTATTTGGCTTGTACTAAGCGCACATCACTTAAGGAAATATCATGCCTATTTATCAAATCGGACCAAAGCGCTTAGTTGTAGGTGCTCATTACGGTCTTAAAGAGTGGATCATTCAGCGCGTAACAGCGATCGTGATGGTGGTATTTACAGTTGTTTTGTTGGTTGACTATTGCGTCACCGGCAGCGCTACATATGAGGGCTGGTCTGGCTTGTTTAGCAATCAGTTCATGAAGTTGCTTACTCTCTTGGCCTTTTTTAGTTTGTTCTACCACGCTTGGATTGGCGTGCGTGACATCTGGATGGATTACATCAAACCAGTAAGCATTCGTTTAACACTGCAAGTGTTAACCGTTTTGTATCTCGTAGCCTGTGCGGCCTATGCCGTACAAATTTTGTGGAAAGTGTAATTCGATGACTGCGATTCAAAAATCATTGCCACGCCGCCGTTTTGATGCGGTAATTATTGGTGCGGGTGGTTCAGGTATGCGCGCTTCATTGCAGTTAGCTGAAGCTGGCTTGAATGTTGCCGTGTTAACCAAGGTATTCCCAACACGTTCCCATACTGTTGCTGCACAGGGTGGTATTGGTGCGTCATTAGGCAACATGAGTGAAGACAATTGGCACTATCACTTTTATGACACTATCAAAGGATCTGACTGGTTGGGTGACCAAGACGTGATCGAGTTCATGTGTCGTGAAGCTCCAAAAGTTGTGTATGAGCTTGAACATTTCGGTATGCCGTTTGACCGCAATCCAGATGGCACGATTTATCAACGACCATTTGGTGGTCATACAGCAAACTATGGTGAGAAGCCAGTGCAACGTGCTTGTGCTGCCGCTGACCGCACCGGTCATGCTATGTTGCACACTCTTTATCAACGTAACGTGCGCGCTAAAACCAATTTTTTCGTTGAGTGGTTAGCACTCGACATCATTCGTGATGAATCAGGCGACGTTGTTGGCGTAACTGCGCTGGAAATGGAAACTGGCCAAATCTATATTTTGGAATCTAAGGTTGTGATGTTGGCAACTGGTGGTGCAGGCCGTATTTGGGATGCTTCAACTAATGCCTTTATCAATACTGGTGACGGTATGGGTCTAGCGGCGCGCGCAGGTATTCCTTTGGAGGATATGGAGTTCTGGCAATTTCACCCAACTGGCGTAGCTGGTGCGGGCGTATTGCTGACAGAAGGCTGTCGTGGTGAGGGTGGTATTTTGCGTAACAAGGATGGCGAGCGTTTTATGGAGCGCTATGCGCCTACCTATAAGGACCTGGCCCCGCGCGATTTTGTGTCTCGTTGTATGGACCAGGAAATTAAAGAAGGTCGCGGTTGTGGACCTAACGGCGATTATGTAGTCCTCGATCTAACTCACATCGGCGCTGAAACCATCATGAAGCGTTTGCCATCTGTTTACGAGATTGGCATTAATTTTGCAAACGTTGATGTTACCAAGGAGCCAATTCCGGTTGTGCCAACTATTCACTATCAAATGGGCGGCATTCCCACCAACATTAATGGTCAGGTTGTTGTGCCTAGTAACGGTATTCATAATGAAGTCATCAATGGCTTGTATGCAATTGGTGAGTGCTCGTGTGTATCCGTTCACGGTGCTAACCGTTTAGGCACAAACTCACTGCTCGACCTTTTAGTGTTTGGTCGCGCAGCTGGTAATCACATCGTCGCCATGAATTTGAAGGATCGTGAATTTAAACCATTACCTGCAAATGCTGGTGAGCAGACTCTTGAACGCGTTGCTCAATTGGATAATTCAACTTCTGGCGAATATGCGCAAGACGTTGCCAACGATATTCGCAAAACTATGCAGAAGTATGCTGGCGTATTCCGTAATCAAGAATTGATGGATGAGGGCGTTCGTCAAATGGCCAAGCTCACTGAGCGCGCAAAGCATTTGTGGCTCAAAGATAAATCTCAGATCTTCAATACTGCACGGATCGAGGCTTTGGAAGTCGCTAACTTGGTTGAGACTGCAAACGCAACAATGATTTCTGCTGCTGCCCGCAAAGAAAGCCGTGGCGCTCATTCACATGATGACCACCAACATCGTGACGATGACAACTGGATGAAGCATACGCTTTGGTATAGCGAAGCCAATCGTTTGGATTACAAGCCAGTGCAATTGAAGCCATTGACAGTTGAGTCCTTCCCTCCTAAAGAACGCACTTTTTAAGCGAAGAGAAATTAAAAATGAGTGATATTCGTATATTTGAAATTTACCGTTACGATCCAGACGTTGATGCTGCACCGCGTATGGAACGCTATGAACTTGAGCTAACAGGCGAACGCATGTTGTTGGATGCCTTGATTTCTCTTAAAAAGCAAGATGAGTCCATAACCTATCGTCTTCTTGCCGCCAATATTCAGGCGTTATCAGCATCAGGCACAGCAGGTTATTCCGGTTAAGGACGGAGATCCGAAAGAGATCCTGCCCTTTTGTAATGTGGGCCCGGACGATCACTGCCTTTTCATGGTCGCGATAGCGTCTTTCTTCATTCCGAACATCCCCCATGTGATTATAAGTCAGACCGGCGAGCATGGTTCCGGCAAGTCCAACAATTCCCGTAAGATCAAAGGTTTAGGCGATCCATCACGCGTCATGCTAATCTCACCACCAAAAGA
>CAIOIX010000179.1 GCA_903858445.1 uncultured beta proteobacterium | reverse complement strand
TACGGTGACCGTCAATGGCAATGCGGCAACCGTCTCTGGTACTACCTGGTCTTACACTGCTAACACTGCCGCCATCACGGCCTTTGGTGAAGGTGCTGAAACCATTACCATCGTCGCGACTGATGCTGCGGGCAATCCAACTACCATTACGAAAGACATTAGCGTCGATACGACCAATCCAACAGACGGAACTTTTGTTATTGCCTCTGCTACTGGTATTCAAAATAGCACTCTAAATACTGGTGATGTTTTGACTGCTACGGTGACTATGAGTGAGGAGGTCACGGTAACGGGATCTCCATTGCTGGGATTAACGATTGGAAGTACTGCGGTAAGCGCTACTTATGACGCCGTGAATAGTACTAGTACTGTGCTGAAGTTTAACTACATAATCTTGTCAGGCCAGTCTGATACGGATGGTATCGCGATCAATGCTAGCGCTTTAACTCTGAATGGTGGAGCTATTACCGATTTAGCTGGTAATAGCGCTACGCTTGCAAACACTGCAGTTGCCGCTAACTCTGGTTATAAGGTTGACACTGTTGCACCAACTATCTCCTCATACAGTGTGGCTAATTATTCAACCACAGGGTTAACCTTCAAGTCCAACGAATTAGGAACTGCTTATGTGTCTACACTTTCTAATGCAACTAATGTTAGTGACATTACCTCTAGTGGAAGCTATGTTTCGAAGTCTATAACGAGTACATCTAGCACAACAACGATTACAAAATCATTTATAGTGGCTACAATCCCAGCATCGACGACTGTATATTTATACGTCGCAGATGCTGCTGGCAACCTCAAAAAAGGTAGCTCTTTCACTGCTCCAATTGCAATTGATCTTAATCATGATGGTGTAATTCAATATTCTGATTTATCTAGTGGCATCACGCATGACTATGTTGGAGATCATTCAGTCCTAGCAACCTCTTGGGTAGGTGCCCAAGATGGTCTTTTGGCTTCACACAATCCTGATGGCTCAATCAAGATTGCATTCTCAACCCAAGCCGGCGAAACCGACCTCCAAGGCCTCGCTAAAGTCTATGACACCAATCATGACAATGTCTTTGATGCAAAGGACGCTGGATTTAATAACTTTGGTGTTTGGCAAGATGCCAATAGCGACGGTATTGTGCAAGAGGGTGAATTTAGAACACTTGCAGATAGAGGAATAGTCAGCTTGTCTTTGACATCGGACGGAGTTATTCATACTGCAGCAGGCGGTGATGTCACTATCTTTGGTCAAACCACTTACACCATGACTGATGGTAGTACGGGTATTGCAGAAGACGTTGCCTTTGCTGTGAGTGCTGTTACTCCAGCAGATGGCAATGGTGTACAGGACGTTTATCACATTGCTTCTGTGGCTGACGCTGCAGTGGTGATTGATAACTTCAGTATCAATGATGGCGATCGTGTTGATTTATCCTCTATTCTGCATCCTGCTGATAGTGTTCATTCCACTATTTCTATGGATCAACATGGCTTAGCTGATTCTCATTCAACCATCACTGTCAATATTGGTGGCGTGGACTATGAAGTAGCGACTCTCTACGGTAAAGAGATTGGCGTGCCAGATGCGCTGGGTGCTCATGCTGGCGGATCATCATTAAGTGATGCCTTACATGGTGCTAGCTGGACTGATGTTGTGGATGTTTCCAGCGATCATGGTGGCCCTGCATCCATATCAGCGGCCGGTGGAGCTCTCACCAATAGCTATAGCAATGAAGCAGGCGATTGGACCGTACAAATCAAGTCAGGTACAGCTACTGTGGATGCGGCTAATAAGCAGATTAACTTCACCAGTGATCATGCTGGTAATGAGGCGATCATTACGACTGCTGATGGTACAGCCCATGAGATTTCAAATGTCGATAAGATTTTGTGGCATTGATTAATCATGGCAAAGAGTTTGGGTAAGAAGTTAAAGGGCGAGGGAGCTGGTGTAAAAGCTAGCCCCCTCAAGAAATCAGCAGCCACAAAGGTAATATCTACCAAGAGGGCTAAGGGCAATGCATCACCTAAAAAGGTATCTAAACCCAATATGCCCATAAACATCGATAGCTCTCATTCCCCATCAGAGCTACAGGCAACACTGATTAATGCAGAAAAGCTGCACCTCAAAGGTCAGCTGCAAGAGGCCTGGGTTCTTTATCAAGACATCCTTCGCCAAGAACCTGCTCACTATGCGGCAATACATGGCATGGGACTCATCGCCGCGCAGATGAAAAGCTATTCCATGGCCATTGATCTCTTTAATAA
The DNA here is from genome assembly GCA_903858445.1 of uncultured beta proteobacterium. Taxonomy (GTDB): domain Bacteria; phylum Pseudomonadota; class Gammaproteobacteria; order Burkholderiales; family Burkholderiaceae; genus Polynucleobacter. The sequence goes on along the minus strand of CAIOIX010000179.1, from coordinate 1,139 downwards.
CGCCATTGCAGTCGATAAAACCAATCCAAGAGCCTATAGCAATCTAGCTAATGCACTGGCTAGCGAGGGCAAGAATGCCTTAGCCATAAAAAACTATGACAAAGCCTTAGCTCTAGACCCTGGTTATATAGATGCCATAAAAAATAGAGGGATTGTTCGGGCAGAGTTGAAGCGATATAAAGAGGCGCTGGCAGATTTTGCTAAGGTACTTGAGCTACAACCGGGGTATTGGCGAGCCCATATCTATACCGCCAATGTACTGATTTCTATGGGTAAGCTGGATCAGGCCTTACATGCCTATGACTTGGGGTTGGCAGCCAACCCTAATAGTGCAGCCCTGTGCAATAACTTGGGTGCGATCTTGTGCTCTATGGGGCGGTTTAAGACTGCTCTACCCAAGTTAGATAGGGCAATCAAAATCAATCCCCAGTATGCGGAGGCCTTTAATAATAGGGCGGTAGCGCTGATTGGTTTAAAGCGCAATAAAGAGGCTCTGATTAATTACGATCAAGCCATCGCTATAAAGCCAGATTATCAAGATGCCTTAAAGGGGCGGGCCAAGCTACAAGTGGGCGCTAGGTAAACTCTAAATAGTTCATAGCCTTTATTTTCTAAAGTGAAGACATCCAATAAGAGCTCAGGTCAAAACAGGATCTGAGCTTTTTTCATTAGAAAAACATCAGTTAGGTTGTGCCAATATTTCTACTAATAGAGCTAGTAGAAACAAACTAATCATGTACTAAAAAAGTGACATATCTACTACTAATTAAATCGGTAGTAAAGAGTCATTTGATCTATATCAAACCTCAATATTCTTACTGCTATGACTAGAACTGGCTTAGCGCGAAAAAACACATTAAGAGATCGATCCCCCCGCTTGAAAGCCAGCCTCCCGCTTACGGTTGCAGATGGGGCAATCGGGGTCACAAAGGATATTAGTGCTACTGGTATTTATTTTGAAGTCGATACAAAGCAAAAGCAAGGTTCAGTCATTTCTTTCTGGGTGGAGTTAGATACCCCAGGAGGAAAGTTGAAATTAGTGTGTGAAGGCGAAATAGTTCGAGTTGAAGAGGAGGGTGGTAAGACCAGAGTCGCCACCAAAATCATCAGCCAAGAGATAGAAGCATTAACCCGTTAAC
>CAIOIX010000178.1 GCA_903858445.1 uncultured beta proteobacterium | reverse complement strand
TTGCGAGACAAAACCTATCTTGAAGAGTTATGGGCCAGCGGCAAAGCCCCTTGGAAAAGTTGGCAATGAGTTTGAACATGCGTGGACAAGTTCATCCGCAGTTCTGGTCGGGTAAGAAAGTTTTTCTCACTGGCCACACAGGTTTTAAGGGCGGCTGGCTCACAGTCTGGCTCTCTTCTATGGGCGCAAAGGTCACGGGTTTTTCTCTGGCGCCCAATACCACCCCCAATCTTTTTGAAGCGGCTGGTGTGGCTGCTTTATGTAAGCAATCGCATATTGGTGATATTCGCAATTTGGATGATTTGCGCAATGCCATGCAATTGGCTAGCCCTGATATTGTGATTCATATGGCGGCCCAACCTTTGGTGCGTTATTCGTACGCCAATCCCGTGGAGACTTATGCAACCAATGTCATGGGAACAGTGCATGTATTAGAAGCCATTCGCTCTTGTAGCTGTGTGAAGGCTGCAGTGATGGTAACTACCGATAAATGTTACGAGAACAAAGAGTGGGTCTGGGGCTATCGCGAGAGCGAACCCATGGGTGGCTATGATCCGTATAGCAACAGTAAGGGCTGTGCTGAGTTGGTTACTGCTAGTTATCGCCAATCTTTTTTTTCTGAAAAAGAGTATGCCAAGCATGGTGTTGCGATTGCATCAGCCCGTGCGGGTAATGTGATTGGTGGCGGAGATTGGTCAGCAGATCGCCTGATACCAGATGCGATTGCCGCATTTGAATCTGGATTGCCATTAATGATTCGCAATCCTTTGGCCACGCGTCCTTGGCAGCATGTTTTAGAACCCTTATCGGGATACTTGGTATTGGCTCAAGCCTTATATGAACAAGGCATTGCTTTTAATGGCGCTTGGAACTTTGGTCCAAATGATGCTGATGCGCGCTCTGTCCAAGAAGTCATTGAGTTACTCATCAATCAGTGGGGTAGTGCTGCATCGTGGCAGCAAGATGGCCAACCGGCGCCACATGAAGCCCATTTTTTAAAGCTCGATTGCTCAAAAGCGAGGCAGGAATTGGCTTGGAATGCGCGCTGGTCTTTAGAAAAAGCCATTGAAGCGATTGTGCAGTGGCAGGGTGTATTTCAGAGTAGTGGTGATGTATCTAGCGTCATGCGAGAGCAAATTCAAGCTTATGAACATTCCCATAAGTCTGATTGATTAACCTTGATTTTTTCTATTGATTTCAATATTAGCGACAACATTTTTTAAAGAATTGTATTTATGACCGAAACGACTATTCCAGCTAATCAGTTTGCTAAAGACAAAATTCGCAAACAAATTTTAGAGTTGGTGAAAGAATATTCTGACTTAGAGTTCACTCCTAAAACCTTTGTGCCGGGTCAAACGGTAGTACCTCCCTCTGGCAAACTGATTGGCACTACAGAGTTGCAAAACATGGTGGAGGCCTCCTTAGATGGCTGGCTAACTACAGGTCGTTTTAATGATTTATTTGAGAAAAAATTAGCGCAGTTTATTGGTGTGAAATATGCCATTACCGTGAATTCTGGTTCATCAGCTAATTTAGTCGCATTTTCTGCATTGACTTCATCTAAATTAGGTGAGAGAGCGATCAAGCAAGGCGATGAAGTCATTGGTGTGGCAGCGGGCTTTCCAACTACAGTCAATCCCATTATTCAATTTGGTGCAGTACCCGTGTTTGTCGATGTCGATCCCATCACCCACAATATTGACGCTTCCAAAATAGAAGCGGCGCTTAGCCCCAAAACCAAAGCCATTATGTTGGCGCACTCTTTAGGCAATCCATTTAATTTGGATGTTGTTACGGCGCTTTGCAAGAAGCACAATCTTTGGCTGGTAGAAGATTGCTGTGATGCCTTGGGCACCACTTATAAAGGCCAGATGGTGGGCACCTTTGGTGATATTGGCACTTTAAGTTTTTATCCAGCCCATCACATCACCATGGGTGAGGGCGGGGCTGTCTTTACCAATAACCATGAGCTCAAACAAATTGCCGAGAGTTTTCGAGATTGGGGTAGGGATTGCTATTGCCCTCCTGGGAAAGACAATACCTGCTCAAAACGTTTTGGGTGGCAGTTAGGTGATTTACCATTTGGTTACGATCACAAGTACACCTATAGCCATTTGGGATACAACCTCAAAATTACTGATATGCAGGCGGCTTGTGCTTTAGCTCAGCTAGAAAAAGCCCCGGCATTTATTCAGGCGCGCAAAGATAACTTTGCCTTCTTAAAAGAGCACTTGAAAAGCTGTGAAGAATTTTTGCAGTTGCCTGAGGCAACCGAAGGATCCGATCCATCTTGGTTTGGTTTTCCGATCACCCTAAAAAAAGATTGCCCAGTCTCGCGTGTTGATCTGACAACTTATTTAGATCAACATAAGATTGGCACCCGCCTGCTCTTTGCTGGCAACCTAACGAGACAGCCTTATATGGCCAACGCTAAATACCGCATTAGCGGTGAGCTTACTAATACCGATGTTGTAATGAACAATACCTTCTGGATTGGGGTGCAGCCTGCGCTCACAAAAGAGATGCTGGAGTATGCAGTGACGCAGATTGAAACCTATTTAGGCGTAAATTTCTGATGAAAAAAGACCAACAAAAGCTATTGATATTTGGAGGTAGCGGTGCCATTGGGCAGGCAATCACAGAAAAATTCAAGATCAACGGCTGGTTAGTTTATGTAGTCACCCGAAAACCATCCCCTCCACATGAGAAGACATTAATTGTTTGGGATGTATTAAATGCCGATCAACCTCCTAGTGAGCTTAGCCATGCTGGCCCGTTCGATGCTGTTGTTTGGGCTCAAGGGGATAACTTGAATGACAGTATTTATTCATTTAATAGGCTGGATCACGAAAAGATCTACGCAGCAAATGTGACCTTCATTCTTGAGTCTCTCCATACTTTACTGGATGGAGGGTTGTTAACAAAACCAGCCCACTTATGTGTTTTGAGCTCCATTTGGCAAGATGTCTCTCGCCAGTGCAAATTGAGTTATAGCGTTTCAAAGTCCGCTTTACATGGGCTCGTATTAGCATTGGCAAATGATATGGCCGTAGATGGACATCTTGTAAATGCGGTGTTACCGGGAGCTATTGATACACCTATGACGCGCCAAAATTTATCACCTGAACAAATCAAAAAAATTGCAGAGAGTACATACTTTAAGAAATTACCTCAATTGGGGGATGTCACGAATGCCGTCTATTTTCTTTGCTCAAAGGAAAATACTGGTATCACGGGGCAATTTATGAAAGTAGATCTAGGATTTTCAGATGTTAGAAACTTTTAATATTCAATCGGAATCAGGCGGCTATGAAGTGAGCATTGGCTCCCATATGCTTGTAGATGGTCTTAAAAGTGAAGCTCACAAGTGCCTTAAGTTGATTGATGATAATGTCGATCGGCTTTGGCCGCTGGTTTGCCAAGGAACTGGATTAAAGGTGCTCGCAGTAGAGCAAAACAAAACTTTAGAACAAGTAGCCCATTTGATTGAGGCACTACGCGGGCTGGGTGCAAATCGAAGCTCATACCTATATGCATTCGGTGGCGGCATTGTGCAAGATCTGGCTACTTTTGTCGCATCTTCTTACATGAGGGGCATACCTTGGACTTATTGCCCTACTACTCTTTTGGGCATGGTTGACTCCTGCATTGGCGGGAAGTCGTCACTTAATGTCGGAATATACAAAAATATTGCAGGCAACTTCTATCCACCCAAAAAGATTTTGATCGATATTGCTTTTTGTCAGACACTGACCATGCAAGAGAAGATTGACGGCTTGTGTGAGGCCATAAAAATTTGCTTTGCTTCTCCATCTTTTGCTTTAGAAGATTGTATTAATATATTTGATGGGGATATAGAAGCCTTGTCGGAGAAGCAGTTGTTCGATATTGTGCGCCTTAGTCTTGCTTCTAAAAAGATGTTTATTGAAGAAGATGAGTTTGATCAAGGAATACGTTTATTACTGAACTTTGGGCATACCTTTGGCCATGCAATAGAGGCGGCAACGCATTTTTCTGTGACTCATGGGGTTGCAGTGGGGGTTGGGATGTTGGCTGAAATTGAGTTGTCAATTCTGCGGGGCATTGATCTAGGTAAGTGTGCTAGGGTCGAAAAACTTAAATCCTATCTTTACAGCCTGCTTAAAAATTTACCTAACCTTAAGAATCAGCTTAGGACCTTATCTGTGGGTGATGCCTTGGCTTCATTTCGTTCGGATAAAAAACACAGCACTGATAAATATTATCTGATTTTAGTGAACTCCCAAGGACGCTTGGAGCGTCAGGGGTTGGTAATTAATCCTGAGCTAGAGCTTCAAATTGAGATTGTATTTAGTAACATTAAAAAAGGCTTATTATTTTGAAATATAGTGATCAAATTGCCGATTGGTTAGTAGAACTTGGATATACCCATTGTTTTTTAGTGGGCGGTGGAAATATCATGCATCTAATTGAAAGCATCAGCAATAAGATGACTTGTGTACCCGTAATGCATGAGGTAGCGGCAGGCATTGCCGCTGAATACTTTAACGAATCCTCTAAAGAGGGTAAAGCATTTGCGCTAGTAACGGCTGGTCCAGGGCTAACCAATATTGTGACTGCAATGGCGGGCGCTTTTTTGGAGAGTAGGGAACTGCTCGTGATTGGTGGTCAGGCAAAGACGGCTGATTTGGCGCGAGGCATGCTAAGGCAAAGAGGCATTCAAGAGATTGATGGCGTTTCTATTGCTAAGCCCATTACGGTTTGCTCAAAACTAATCGACGACGTGATCGATGCGGAGGAATTCTTTCGTTATATTAATAGCGGGATTGAAGGTCGAAAAGGGCCTGTATTTTTGGAGTTTCCATTAGATGTTCAAGCACGACAAGTGGAAAAAACAAGTATCGCTTCATTTGCCCAACGCGTTCAATTATCTAGCCCAGTATCGGAGCATTTAATCATTCAAATTGCTGATAAATTAAATGAGGCCAAACGGCCAGTTTTGTTATTGGGTGGGGGCATTGCACGTAAGACGGTCAAAGACATCAAGAGTCAACTTTCCAATCTGAAGATTCCTATTGTGACTACTTGGAATGCGGCTGATCGGATTGCTGAGGGCGAGGATAACTACTTTGGCAGGCCCAATACCTGGGGTCAAAGATCATCCAATATGATCCTTCAGCAAGCAGATTTGTTGATAGCGATCGGTACACGACTGGGGTTGCAGCAGACAGGTTTTAATTGGCAGCAATTTATCCCCAAAGGAGAAATTGCTCAAGTTGATATAGATCCTAGTGAGCTCAATAAGGGGCATCCCTTTGTAAAATATCCCATTCATGGCGATGCGAATCAGTTTTTGATTTCTTTAATTAATAAAGACTTGCAAGATCATGCCGAATGGCTCAAATATTGTAGATCGATTCGTCAGCACTTCCCATTAATTGAGAAAGCAAATCAAACTCGCGCAACTTATCTATCGCCTTTTTCTTTTGTCGAACAACTATCAGCTGTATGCAGTTCAAGCGATGTCATTATTCCCTGTAGTAGTGGTGGCGCCTTCACAACCATGATGCAGACCTTCTGTCAAAAAGATGGTCAGACTATTGTGACCAACAAAGGTCTCGCATCTATGGGGTATGGTTTATCTGGGGCTATTGGAGCGGCATTTTCTAACCCTGATAGTCGGATTATTTTGGTAGAGGGGGATGGGGGCTTTGCGCAAAACATGCAGGAAATTGGTACTGCGAAAATTAATGAGCTCAATCTGAAAATCTTTATTTTTGATGACTCTGGGTACGCCTCCATTCGCATGACCCAGAAAAATTATTTTGGTGGACGATATGTTGGATGTGATATTAAAACCGGTTTGGGTATGCCAAATTGGGAGGCATTATTTTCCGCCTGGAATGTGCCGGTTAAGCGACTAAAGGCTGGATTTGAGGCGGATGAGGGATTTCTTCAAAGTTTTAATTCTCGGGGCGTGGAGGCTTATATTGTCCCCATTGACCCAGAACAGACTTATTTTCCGAAGATTATGAGTCGCGTAACAGAGTCAGGGGCAATGGAGTCTAACCCCTTACATGCCATGTCTCCGGAAGTAAGTGAAGAAGAAAAACTACAATATTTGAAATTTTTATAAACTGAATTTACTGCAGCATAAACCTGAATTTTAGCGAGAATACTGAAAGCAATTTATGGACAACAAAATATTTGAAGATCTCTTTGTTTTAGAGATGGCGAGCAATCATCAGGGGAGCGTAGATCGTGGATTGGCAATTATTGATCGATTCTCAAAAATAGTTCGTTTTAATAATGTGCGCACTGCAATAAAATTGCAATTTCGTGATATTGATAATTTTATTCACAAAGACTTCATTGGCCGAGAGGATATCCGATATGTAAAACGCGTATCCGATACCAAAATGTCAAAAGAAGATTTTTCGATCTTGGTGGATGCGATACGTAAAAGTGGATGCATTCCGATGGCAACCCCTTTTGATGAAAAATCAGTCGATTGGTGCGTTGAATTTGATATGCCAATTATTAAAGTTGCTAGCGCAGATAACAATGACTGGACTTTATTGGAAAAAATAGCCAAGACCAGGCGTCCAGTAATCGTATCCACTGGTGGGATGACGCAAAAAGATATGGATGACTTGGTTACTTTTTTTGAGCATCGCTCTATCCCATTAGCGTTAAATCACTGTGTAGCGGCTTATCCTCATGAGGATGCTGAGTGCGAACTCAATCAAATTGACTACTTGAAACATCGATACCCTGGCCTAGTCATTGGATACTCTTGCCATGAGTATCATGATTGGACTGCATCTATTCAGATGGCCTATGCGAAAGGTGTTAGAACATTTGAGCGACATATTGATATTAATGATGATGGTTTTGAGGTTGCAACCTACTCTTCTCTGCCTCATCAAATTGATATTTGGTTTAAGGCATGGCATAAAGCTGTTGAGATGTGCGGAACTTCGTCCGCACAGAGACGAAATTTTTTGCCAAGAGAGACTGCCTATCTCGATTCATATGTTCGAGGAGTCTATGCAAAGCGTGATTTAGAGCCTGGTCAGACATTAACGGAAGATGATTGCTATCTGGCAATTCCATTGCAAAAAGGCCAAGTCTCCAGTAGAGAGTTAATGTTGGGAAAATATGGTCATAAGCTGTTATCTGGCTGCGCAAAAGATGCACCCATCACAGTTGATATTCTTGATACCCCATATTCTGGCGACGAAACCTTATTAAAATCATTTAGAAATCGCGGTCTTTAAGGGTTATGGCCAGTCTGCTCATCATTGGTGGGTCAGGATTTTTTGGAAAATCAATTCTGGATGCATATGGGCGAGAGAAATTAAAGTCTTGGGGTATTGATTCGCTTATTCTTTTGGCAAGAAATGCCGAAGCTTTAAAAGTAACTAATCCAGAGTTATTGGCCAATACATTGGTAACGCTTGTCAATGAGGATATAGCTACCTGTAAAACCTTGCCGCAGGCGGATTATGTTATTCATGCCGCTGCCTCGGCTGATGCCGCGGCATATCTCTCTAAACCCTTAAGTGAAAGAGAGAACATCTTAGCTGGCACTAGAAATTTCTGCAATTTGGCTCGATTGGAGCTTCGCAATAGCAAAATTCTTTATGTTAGTTCTGGTGCGGCTTACGGTCAGCAACCAGAAGGGTTAGATTTCATTACCGAGGATTATGATCCTGGCCCAGTCGAGGAATTGTCTATAGGAAAGCGCGATTATGCTGCAGCAAAACGAGACAGCGAGCAGCTAATCTATTTATTAGGCAGGGACGGGCTTGATGTAAGTATCGCTAGATGTTTTGCATTTATTGGTAAATATTTACCACGCCACACTCATTTTGCTATCGGAAATTTTCTTGAAAATGGTTTACGTAGATGTGATATTGAGGTTAAGGCAACTACACCTGTATTTCGAAGTTATATGTACGCGGATGATTTGGTTTCCTGGTTGATGACCATTATTGCATCTAGCAATTATTCTTGTCCTACCTATAATGTGGGCTCAGATGAGCCAATTGAAGTGCGCGATCTGGCGGCGATGATTGCCAGCATTTACAAGGTTGGCACGGTTTGCTCTCCGCTCATATCTTCCAAGGCTGATAGGTACGTGCCTTCGATAACACTTGCTAGCTCTGTTTTAGGGCTTAAATTAGAGTTTAATTTAATCGAAGCAATACGAGAAACTCGCAATCGGATTGAGTGTGTATAAAAAATTACAACACTCTAGATCGGCTCGATATTTAATGGCGGGTGCATGGAATACTGCCTTTGGCTACAGTATAGGAATTGCCCTTTATCTTTTACTAGCAGAGCATCTTCATGTCATCCTAATCGGAGTCATTTGCAACTTGATATCGATCACCATGTCTTTTACTATTTACAAGCTATTTGTATTCCAGACGCACGGAAACTGGCTATATGAATATGCTCGTAGTTACCTCGTTTATGGTTTCATGGCAGTTTTGAGTATTTTTTTACTATGGGTTTTTATAGATTTTGGCCAAATGAACATTTGGACTGCGCAGGCCCTAACAATGGTATTAACTGTGGTGATATCCTATTTGGGCCATAAGACTTTTACTTTTAAGGTCCCTAACTAAGGCTGTATAAATTTAATGTCAGATAAAAAAAAGATTAGCTTTATTTCCCCCTGCTTTAATGAGGCCGCTAATGTTCAAGAGTTATACCAGTGTGTTTCTGTTTTATGGGGTGAGTATCCGCAATATGATTTTGAATATGTATTCATTGATAATGCGTCAAGCGATGACACTGTTGAAAAGTTAAGAGCAATCGCAGATCAGGATCACAGGGTTAAGGTGATAGTGAATACACGAAATTTTGGACATATTCGCTCACCATACTGGGGTATTTTGCAGACCACAGGCAATGCCACAATTTACCTTGCATCTGATTTACAGGATCCCCCAGAATTTATACCGCAATTTATTGCGGAATGGGAGAAGGGCTGGAAAGTAGTTCTTGCAGTTAAACCCAGCAGTAAGACCAATTTTCTCGTGCATAAAATGCGGCGCCTCTATTATCAAATTCTCGATGGAATCGCCGATATTGATTTAGTTAGAGATGCGACTGGATTTGGCCTCTACGATCGAATCGTACTAGATCAAGTCAGAAAAATTGCAGACCCCTATCCGTTTTTAAGAGGCCTGATCTGTGAGTTGGGTTTCCCTATTAAGACTATTCCCTTTACTCAGCCTAGGCGCGAGCGCGGGATATCGAAGAACAATTTTTATACCTTGTTTGATATTGCCATGCTAGGTATTGTCAGTCACTCACTAGTACCGATTCGTTTGGCTAGTATTTGCGGCTTAGTGATTGGATTTTTGAGTTTTCTGGTTGCTGTTTTTTACACTGTCATGAAGCTACTGTATTGGGATTCATTTCCCATGGGTATGGCGCCTATTGTGAT
>CAIOIX010000177.1 GCA_903858445.1 uncultured beta proteobacterium | reverse complement strand
GCCAACAACTTATGCGTTGACTGAGTTGCAAACATCAAACTCTTCTTAGTACGCTTGCGATCAGAGCCAATGGCATGCATATCTTTGTAGAAAGGATGGAATGCAGCATGCGGCAACCATGCTTCATCGAAATGCAAGGAATCGACCTTACCATCAAGCATCTCTTTGATCATCTCCACGTTGTAGATAATGCCGTCATAAGTACTTTGGGTCAGCGTCATCACGCGTGGCACAACATTCTTATCTTTGATAAAGGGGTTGGCATCAATTTTCTTCTTGATATTTTTCCATTCGAACTCTTCTTTGGGAATGGGGCCAATAATACCTAGGTGATTACGGGTTGGCATTAAGAAAATAGGGATCGCGCCCATCATCGTGATCGAATGAATCACTGACTTATGGCAATTGCGATCAACCAGTACGATGTCACCAGGGGCAACCGTAGAATGCCAAACAATTTTGTTCGATGTCGATGTGCCATTGGTTACAAAGAACAAATGGTCAGCATTAAAAATGCGAGCGGCATTACGCTCACTCTGCAGTACAGGACCAGTATGGTCTAAGAGTTGACCCAATTCTTCCACGGCATTGCATACGTCTGCGCGAAGCATGTTCTCACCAAAGAACTGGTGGAACATCCGGCCCACTGGACTCTTTAAGAAAGCCACGCCGCCAGAGTGTCCGGGGCAGTGCCAAGAATAAGAACCTTCAGAAGCGTAATTGGTGAGCGCGCGGAAGAATGGCGGTGCTAATGAATCTAGGTAAACCTTCGCCTCACGAATGATGTGACGCGCGACGAATTCTGGGGTATCTTCGTTCATATGAATGAAGCCATGCAACTCTCGCAAGATGTCGTTAGGCATGTGACGCGAAGTACGGGTCTCGCCGTACAAGAAGATCGGAATATCTTCATTGCGCTTACGCACTTCAACCAGAAAGGCGCGTAAATTATTCAAAGCGGGAAGATCGTGATCCTCTGAATCAGAAATGAACTCTTCATCATCAATGGAGACGATAAAACAAGAGGCACGCGAAGCTTGTTGTGCAAAGGAAGTGAGGTCGCCGTAACTTGTCAGGCCAATAACTTCCATGCCTTCGTTTTCAATAGCTTCCGCTAAGTCGCGAATACCCGACCCCGAAATATTTTCGGAACGAAAGTCCTCATCAATAATGATGATTGGGAAACGAAATTTCATAAAAACTCCCCTGCTAACTTGTCCGAAGTATTCGGAACCCACTTCTCAAAATTGGCCAGGTCTATAACCCGACCACCATCCGGCAAAACCGTGACTATATCGACAAATGTCGCATTTTGCTTAACATCTTTAGGCAAATAGACATGGCGCGCATAGACCTGATTGGCCAGACTCTCATGGTAGCCAGTAAATGTGACCAAAAGATGCCACTGTTGATTCGAAGCTTCTTGAGCCAAACACTTGGTCAGCAGACTATCCTCATCTAGGCTATACATTGCGGTCCACGTCAAGGAAAAGACCGGACTTTCTGAGCGATGCAGGGGTAACTCAACCGATCTGCGGTAACGTTCACCCTCAGCCGTCATGCTTTCTGCAATCAACCAAAGTCGCAGCTGAGCCTCAACAATATGAGAGCTCCGGCCATTGGCAACTCTAAACTTCAGGGTCTTGATGCCATCGTGGCTTCCCACCACAGCTACTTTTGAGAAGTGCACCCCAGCGGTTGGGCGAGTAAAACGCGCAAAAGCTAAACCAGTGGTTAAGGCCGAATACACAATCCCAAAAAAGGCCTCAAAGGTCACTATTGAATTAGGCCAATGCCCCACTGGCGTCATTTGACCATAGCCAATGGTGGCCATTGTCTGCACGCTAAAGTAAAAAACATCTATGAGCGCGCCTGGCTCAGTATTGGTGATCGCACCAGGGCCGCAAGCGAGATAAGCTAGTGCAAATAAAAAATTGGTGCCTAAATAAACACAAATGACCAAGAGTAGAAACTTAGTCCAGCTAGTCCCCAAGAGCCAGTGATAGAAATCATTTTCAGGACGCGCTAAAGAGGAGCGCGTTAATGTGGCACGATAATCTTCAAGGTTAATCCGCGTCGGGCGGCGCCCAAAATGAAAATCGCCCACTGCTATAGATAGCTTAAGTCTTCGGCAGGGTCACGCCCCGCTGACCTTGATACTTGCCACCACGATCTTTATAGGATGTGCCACAAATTTCGTCACTTTCAAAAAACAGGACTTGAGCGCAACCTTCACCGGCATAAATCTTCGCTGGCAATGGCGTGGTATTTGAAAACTCTAAAGTGACATAACCTTCCCACTCTGGTTCAAACGGGGTGACGTTCACAATAATGCCGCAACGTGCATAAGTGCTCTTACCAACGCAAACAGTTAGAACACTGCGGGGGATCTTGAAATACTCCACCGTTCTTGCCAAGGCAAATGAGTTGGGCGGAATAATGCACACCGGACCCTTAAAGTCGACGAAGGATTTGTCATCGAAATTCTTCGGATCAACAATAGTGCTATTAATGTTGGTAAAAATCTTGAATTCGTCTGCACAACGAATGTCATAGCCATAGCTTGATGTGCCATAACTCACGATTTTGTTACCTGCGTCATCAACACGAACTTGCCCTGGTTCAAATGGGCTGATCATGCCTTGCTCGCCCATGCGGCGGATCCAGTGGTCAGATTTAATAGTCATGACCGAATTGTAAAACCTTAGCCCCTCAATGCCCACCAATTTGTCAGGACTGAGTTAGCCAGCCTTACTAAAAATAATGCGCTCAGGCGCGTTGTAGATCTCAAAGTGCTTACCGGAGCAGCGGGAGAGCAAGGTGAGATTGGTCTTGCGGGCTAGCTCAAGCCCCATCAGAGTTACCCCAGATCGAGTTAACAGGAAAGGGATCTCCATCTGAGCGCCTTTAATCACCATCTCCGAGGTTAAGCGCCCCGTTGTAAAAAAGATCAAGTCTCGGCCTGGCTTGTTATCAAGCCACATCAAGCCCGAAATCGAGTCCACCGCGTTATGACGCCCCACATCCTCAATAAAATGCAGCAAGCGGACTTCCGCATCCCCTAGGCGCTCAAAGACCGCGCAGGCATGAACAGAGCCAGACTTCTTGTAAATCGTGTCATGGGCACGAATGGCATCTACCAAGGCCACAACAGCCTCTTGAGTGAGATTAGGGCCGTCCAGCAGACGAATCTGCGACATCTCTTCAATAAGACCACCAAACATAGTTCCCTGGCCACAGCCAGTAGTAACCACTCGCTTGCTGGTAAGCGCGTCGATATCAACCGTACTGCGCCGGGTTTTTACCGCTGCTGAATCCGTCTCCCAGTCGACTTGGATGCTCTCAATGTCTTCGGGAGCCTCCACCAGACGCTGATTCCGCAAATAACCCAGAACCAAAGCCTCAGGAGCACTGCCTAGGGTCATCAAGGTCACGACTTCACGCTTATCCAAATAGATCGTTAAAGGGCGCTCCCCAGGGATATAGGTGGTTTTTAGCCGCCCCGCCTCATCCATGATCTCAACCTCATGCACTAGCGGGACAGAGGCATTGGACATCTGGATTTTGTGGGGCAAGGCCATAAAACTTCTCTTAAATTAGATTCAAATCGGTATTAACTTTAACCGCAGACTAAAATTACTGCTCAAGTAAGCCAAGCACCCTCATTTCGTACTCGGTTTATAGATTTCATTTTGATCGTATTTATTTTTAAGTTAGCTTTGCATGAGCACCCCAAAACGTCGCCTTCTTGTTACCTCCGCCTTGCCGTATGCCAACGGTCAAATTCATATCGGGCATTTGGTGGAATATGTACAAACTGATATTTGGGTTCGCTTCCAAAGAATGCGCGGTCATGAAGTGCATTACGTTGGCGCCGATGATACTCACGGCACCCCAATCATGCTGCGCGCTGAAAAAGAAGGCATCACCCCAAAAGAACTGATCGCCAATGTTTGGAAAGAACATAAGCGCGACTTCGATGACTTTTTAATTTCGTTTGACAACTACTACACCACCGATAGTCCTGAGAACGAAAAACTAGCGCAGAGCATCTACCTCAAGCTACGCGATGCAGGCTTGATTGAAAAGCGTGCTATCGAACAAGCCTACGATCCCGTAAAAGAAATGTTTTTACCGGATCGCTTTATCAAAGGAGAATGTCCTAAGTGTGGGGCCAAAGATCAATATGGTGACTCTTGCGAAAAATGTGGTGCCACTTATTCCCCTACCGACCTCAAGAACCCCTTCTCGGTTGTCAGTGGTGCAACGCCAATTACCAAAGTTTCTGATCATTATTTTTTCAAACTTTCTGATCCTCGCTGCGAGACTTTCTTACGCGACTGGACTCAAGTGAAAACCCCATTACAACCCGAAGCTCGCAATAAGATGAAAGAGTGGGTGGGTCAACCAGGTGAGAGCAAGCTGGGTGATTGGGATATCTCGCGCGATGCCCCCTACTTCGGCTTTGAAATCCCTGATGCGCCGGGCAAGTACTTCTATGTATGGCTTGACGCCCCCATTGGCTATTACGCCAGTTTCCTCAACTACTGTCAGGCCAAAGGCTTGAACTTTGATGAATGGGTCAAGCCAGATACCACTACCGAGCAATATCACTTCATCGGTAAAGATATTTTGTACTTTCACACACTCTTCTGGCCTGCCACTTTGCAGTTTGCTGGTTATCGCACCCCCACCAATATTTTTGCTCACGGCTTCCTCACTGTGGATGGCGAAAAAATGAGTAAGTCACGCGGCACTCTCATCTCAGCGCACAGTGTGATTGAGTGCGGCTTTAATCCTGAGTGGTTCCGCTACTACTTCGCAACTAAACTCAATGACAGCATGGAAGATTTAGATTTAAATCTGCAAGACTTTGTTGCTCGAGTAAATAGTGACTTGCTCGGCAAGTACATCAATATTGCTAGCCGTAGCGCTGGATTTTTAGTCAAGCGTTTTGACGGAATTGTTTCTGATGAGGCAATGAATAACCTCTTACTTACTGAGATTGGTGCCGCAAGTGAAAAGATTGCAGCGCTCTATGAAGGGCGTGAATTCGCGAAAGCTTTGCGCTCCATCATGGAGCTCGCCGACAAGGTCAATGCGTTTGTTGATGACAATAAGCCTTGGGAAATTGCCAAGGATCCAGCGCGAGAAGCAGATTTGCAACGCGTCTGCAGCATCACATTAGAAGCATTCAGAATGCTTAGCCTATATCTCAAGCCAGTATTGCCACAGGTTGTCGCTGGAGTTGAAGCATTCTTTTCATTGCCACCAATGGACTGGAGTGACGTTCAGACGCCTCTCTCAAGCAAGAATCCTATCAACGCCTATAAACATCTTATGACCCGTGTAGAGGCGCCTCAGATTGAGGCTTTGCTGGCTGCAAACCTCTAAAAATGACCTATTTCAGTCGGCTAGAGCAAAAGTCGACTGACTTAGATGAAAAATCGTTAATAATGTGAGATCTAGGCACCCCTGTAGTCATCGGGTAACTTTTATAAGTTATTGAATTAATTAAGAATTTTAGGAAATATGATGGCGCGATATCAATCCGAATTCACTCAGTTCTTAAATGAACTGAAGTCCGAGAAACCCCATCTCGAGGCAGATCAGCAAGCTGGTCGCGCACTCCTCTGGGATAAGGAGCCTTTAAGCACCGAAGATCAACGTCGCGCAAAAGAAGCGAAATTGAAGCAACGTGCATACGTTTATTCGAATGACTGAACCAAGCACGCAGCCAATATCCGATTTACTCGATAGCACCCCCTCCGTAACGGATGGGATGTCAGCTGCTTTCGCAAAGCTTTACGGTGAACCCTTATTTAAGCTGCCGACTGACCTATATATTCCACCAGATGCGCTGGAGATTTTCCTAGAAGCATTCGAAGGCCCACTCGATCTATTGCTGTACATGATCCGCAAGCAAAACTTCAACGTACTCGATATTCCAATGGCTCAGGTGACTCAACAGTACCTTAGCTACATTGACCAAATTCGCCATACCAATCTAGAGCTTGCTGCTGAATACCTTTTGATGGCAGCGATGTTGATTGAAATTAAATCACGCATGCTACTGCCAATGAAAAAAGCAGATAGCGATGAAGAAGTTGATGATCCACGCGCAGAATTAGTGCGTCGCCTACTTGAATACGAGCGTATGAAGCTTGCCGCTCTAGAGATTGATCAAATACCACAGCATGGTCGTGACTTTCAGATCGCCCATGGCTATGTCGACACTACTGTTGCTGTTACTTGGCCGGAAGTGGATGTTGATGACTTGCAAATGGCTTGGCGTGATGTTCTGCATCGCGCAAAATTGAACCAGCACCACACCATTACGCGCGAAGCCTTATCAGTCCGAGACTTTATGACGCGTATTTTGCGTCGCCTGCAGAGCACTCGCTTTGTTGAGTTTGGAGAATTATTCGAAGACGCGATTAAGACTGGTGGCGGAGTTGCCATTGTCATCGTCAATTTTATTGCCATGCTTGAACTTTCACGCGAAGCCTTAGTCGAAATTACTCAAGCTGAGCCCTATGCGCCAATTTATGTGCGCCTTGCTTACACGCCAGTTGCATGAAAATCATTAGCGATATTCAAGAATTACGCGACCACTTGAGAGGTCAGAACCGCGCCTCATTTGTACCAACCATGGGGAATCTCCACGAGGGACATCTTTCTCTGATGCGTCTTGCTAGGCAACATGGCGACCCTGTAGTAGCGAGCATCTTTGTCAACCGCTTGCAGTTTGGACCTAATGAAGATTTTGATAGCTACCCCCGCACAATGCAGGCTGATATCGATAAGCTCGAAAAAGAAGGTGTTTATATTCTGTTTGCACCTACAGAGCGGGATTTGTATCCACAACCTCAAGAGTACCGTGTAGACCCACCGCAACAACTTGGAGATATTCTTGAGGGCGAATTTCGTCCAGGATTCTTTAAAGGTGTTTGCACCGTTGTACTCAAACTCTTTTCTTGCGTTCAGCCGAAGGTTGCGATATTTGGTAAGAAAGATTACCAGCAGCTGATGATCATTCGTCAGATGGCAAAACAGTTTTCTCTACCGGTTGAAATTATTTCCGCAGAAACAATTCGCGCAGAAGATGGTCTCGCTCTCTCCTCACGCAATGGCTACTTGTCTAGCGCAGAACGCGCAGAAGCTCCCGAATTACAGCGCCTACTTAATGTAGTGCGGATGCAAGTTTTGGACTTAAAAGAGCGCAATATTGAAGCGCTTAACACGATTGAAAAACAAGCGGTTGCTCAATTAGCTAGCCGTGGCTGGCAGCCTGATTACATTGCCATTCGTCAACAAGGCAATCTAGCGCCATCCAACAATGAAAATTTACAAGCAGGTGAACCTTTGGTGATTCTGACTGCAGCTAAATTAGGTAAAACTCGCCTCATTGATAACTTAGAGATCTAAGTACCCTGAAATTCTTTGATGGGTTTTTTTAATGGTTTACGTCAATTAACGCTATAAACGGCCGCTAGGTTTAAAGATATACTGACTTCTAGCAGGAGAGAGAGGGTTAAACCTCCACCGAAGGCGCAAACTCCCATGAACGCTCAGGTATCCAATGGAGATGTACTGCTTAATTTGAATCGCCGACTGGAGAGTCATCATTGAATCTAATGGTGCACCGAAGGAGCAAGCGCTTAATATAAATTAGGCGTGAATCTCTCAGGTAGCAAGGACAGGGGGAGCGGTAGCCTAGATTGCTCTGATGCACTTTTAGCATTATTCAACTTAGGCATCAGCTTGAGAAAGATTCAAATGCAAACCCATTCAAAAAAACCCTTCAATATTCTGATTTTTGGTGCTTCTTATGGCTCCTTGCTGGCCAGTAAATTAGCCTTAGCAGGTCATAACGCCACCTTAGTGTGTTTACCCGCCGAAGTTGAATTGATTAATTCAGCGGGCACTCGTGTTCGCTTGCCAATAAAAGGTCGCGAAGCTTTAGTTGAAATTGACTCTCGCACATTACCAGGCAAGATTAATGCTGCTACACCAGAAAGTGTGAATCCTGCCAACTTTGATTTGGTGGTGCTAGCAATGCAAGAACCTCAGTATGGCGCCCCTACTGTTCGTGCCCTGCTGGAAACAGTGGCAATCGAATGTATTCCAACTATGTCGATTATGAATATGCCACCATTGCCTTATCTGGCCCGTATTCCAGGCTTGAATGCAAACGACTATCGCGCTTGCTATACAGCCCCCGAAGTCTGGGATAAGTTTGATCCAAAATTCATGACCTTATGCAGTCCTGATGCCCAAGCCTTTAGACCCCCAGAAGAAGGTGTAAATGTATTACAGGTGCGTTTGCCGACAAACTTTAAAGCGGCTCGCTTCGAGTCCGAAGATCATACCAATATGCTGCGTCAAATAGCTGCTGATATTGAAGCTGTGCGATTTGAAGTGGATGGTGAAAAGATAGAATTACCAGTGAAGTTGAAGGTATTTGATTCTGTATTTGTGCCCTTGGCTAAGTGGAGCATGCTAGTTGCCGGTAACTATCGGTGCATCACTGCTGCTGGAATGCGCCCAATCAAAGAAGCAGTTCATGCTGATATCAAACAATCTCAAGCGACCTATGAGTGGGTTAGGGATTTGTGCATCTCTCTTGGCGCCAACCCTAGGGATCTCGTTCCATTTGAAAAGTATGCCGCAGCAGCAAATGGATTGGGAAGTCCATCTTCAGCTGCAAGAGCTTTATTTGGTGGCGCAAAAAATATTGAACGGGTCGATAAGTTGGTTCAATTTATTGCCAAGCAGAAGGGAAAGAGCCTGCCTGAAATCGATGAGGTCGTTATGCTGGTAAATGCTCAGCTTCTCAAAAATCAGAATCAGTAAACACCGATGATTGATTTAGGAAATACTAAGAGTGCTGGGAGAGTTTTTACTTTAAACAGCGAGACTAGCGTTCTCGCTTTGGGTAACTCTAATTCATTTAACCAAAAAAAATCCCCAAGACTAGCTTGGGGATTTTTAGGGTGATCTAGAGACGATTAACCAGCTTGAATATTGGTAGCTTGTTTGCCTTTAGGTCCTTGGGTAATATCAAACGTTACCTTTTGGTTTTCCTGAAGGGTTTTGAAACCGCCCATATTAATTGCGCTGAAATGCGCGAACAACTCTTCTTCACTATCATCAGGTTTGATAAAGCCAAAACCTTTTGCATCATTGAACCACTTAACAATTCCGGTCGCCATGCGAACTCCATTACATAAACTTAAAACAACCGTGATGAGG
>CAIOIX010000176.1 GCA_903858445.1 uncultured beta proteobacterium | reverse complement strand
GGTTTATAGATAAAAATAATGCCGCACTTTGTGACTATACAAATAAACCATTTGAATTCGTTAGGCAAGTCATGCGAAGTGTCGAGCATTATCTTGCGTTTGCGGATGGTTTTGGAAACGATGGTAAGCCAAATCTAGCAATGGATAACCTTAGACGTTTAACGGGCGGTGCTTTTAGCCTTCATTATGTCTTGCTGCTTGCGGCAGCGCCTCTCCCAAAGTACCTATTTGATCATTTTGTAAATCAACTTGAAAGCTTCCTTTTTTATTACATATTTACAAAGACTCCAACAAAAGATTTAGAGCGTAATTTTTCACTTTGGGCGGATGAGTTAAGGGTAGTTGCATCCATCCCCCATGCCGCCAGGCAACGCGAGGCTCTTAATGTATTTGTGACAGATCGTTTTGATAAAAATATGGTTTCAAAGTCTCAAGAACTCTCGGATGCGTTAAAGCGACTTTCTTTATATTCGATGCAGCAATATCGCACCCGATATTTTCTTGCAAAAATTACTCAATATGTAGATTTGGCATTCAGCGGCATTAAGACGCCTGGTAGCCTAGAGCCATATGTTGGACTTGAGATCGAGCACATATTGCCGAATACTCCAACTAAAGAATTAATGACCACATGGATAGCTGAGAATCCAGAAATGAGTTATGACGAATATAAGAACAAAATTGGTAATTTAACTTTGCTAGAAAAACCAATCAATATTGTGGCTAGCAATGATATCTATGTTGCCAAGCAAACAGAATACAAAAATAGTGGCAATTACCTAACTAGGAGTTTGGTGGATTTAACAGAGGTTGGTCAAGATACATCTATTACTCGCATTAACAATAAATTGGCCTCTTTTTCCACCTGGAATAGCAAGAGCATTGATCAGCGTCATATGTTGTTGATGGCACTTGCGGGCGATATATGGAAAACTACATTGATTGATGCGTGATGATAATTAATTCAGGAAATTGAAGAATGGCATTTATTGTGAACTCAGAAGAAGTTGCTAGAACTGCAATGTTACCCATTAATTCTGCATTAATTGACCAGTTTGCAACGGTTATTCGCTTTTTATCTGAACAACCAATTGCAGTTTCTTCTGCATTGCGAGGATCAAATGCACCCGATATTGGAAGTGCTGAGTATATAAACCGCCAAGCAATCAGTTTTTCTGCCGCTCGTGAGCCAAGATCACCACAGCCTCCATCCACAATTCCAGATGAGATGGTTTCGGTAATATTAAGTGAATATTTTGATATTCCAGAAGCAGATCTTGAGCGAATCAAGCACGAGCATCTGCTCTCTATGGGCGCCGAAAATATGGTTGGCGATCTTTTGGAGCGTTATCTCGCTAGTGTTCTCGAACCTAGAGGTTGGGTTTGGTGCTCCGGAGCAATGGTTAAGGCGGCTGATTTCATTAAGACCCCTACAACTCAGGGAGAGGCTTGGCGGATGCTCCAAGTAAAAAATCGGGACAATTCGGAAAATTCATCATCAAGTGCTATTCGCGCTGGAACCATAATTGAAAAATGGTTTCGTACATTTTCTAGGCGAGCTGGCTCTAACTGGGCTGCTTTCCCTGATGAATCACTGAGGGTACATCTTTCAGAAGAAGCTTTTAAGGATTTTGTTAAGAAATATTTGCGAGAACTAAAAACATAGCCCTAAGCCCAAACTCACTGTTTCGATAGTTTTTAATTCTCAGAAAATAAATCAAGCTGGTGTTTGCGCCTAGCTCTACTGGCTAATTTTCCACTTGCCCCAATTGACTCTTTAATTTTTTGCTCCCAAGAAACCTCATCGGTTGCCTTGTATCGGCTAAAGGAAAAGCCAATGGGAGGTTTTTTATTCTTTCCCTTCATATGAGCAA
Source organism: uncultured beta proteobacterium (assembly GCA_903858445.1). Classification (GTDB taxonomy): domain Bacteria; phylum Pseudomonadota; class Gammaproteobacteria; order Burkholderiales; family Burkholderiaceae; genus Polynucleobacter. The sequence continues at coordinate 2,548 of CAIOIX010000176.1, read as the reverse complement.
GAATTGCATTGCCAACAGCCTCACCAAGCCCTACTGGGACGGCATTTCCAATTTGCTTGTATTGATCGGTTATTGAGCCACAAACGAGCCATTCATCTGGAAACTGCTGGATCCGTTTGTATTCTTGAACTGATAGTGGCCTATCTTCTGTGGGGTGACATATATCTGTTGCGGGCATACAGGGAGATGTAACTAATGTGCAGGAAGGTTTATCCCAATCTAATCTTCGTAAGAATCCTGTTTTTCCACCACCAGAATCTAGTGACGCCCCTAATGCTTCACGATGCAATGATATTGGGAGATGTTTCCAGTATTGCCCAGAACCAAGCATCCGATAAAAACGTAGACGATCTTCGGGGAAATCTTGATGGTCACCGCTCTTAGGATCTAGACCGTTAAGCGCATCACGAAGAGTGCGCCATTTAGGTAAGCCATGGGAGCTATCTTGGGTATGAGTTGGATTCAGATGGGGTAGCTTCTCCCCATCTCGTGAGCATACTAGAATCACCCGCTCCCGCGATTGGGGTACTCCAAAATTTGCGGCATTGTATAAATTAAAAGAAACCCCGTAGCCAGCAGATCGTAGCATCCCCAGTACATGCAGTAGCGCTCCCCCGGGTCTTTCTTCCAGTCCTGGTTCCCACCCATCAATACGGTCAGCATGCGGAGTGTGATTCATTGGTGCGGACAGGAGTCCGCGAACATTTTCAATTACCGCGTATTTAGGCTTGAGCTCAATAATTAACTCAACATACCTAAGTAGCGCATTTCCGCGCTCATCTTTTAGTCCGCGCCGTGCACCGGCAGTAGAAAATGACTGGCATGGTGGGCCACCTACAATCACATCGATTTCATCATCAACACCAAGCCCTGCCATCTCCTTAATCGCCCTTGCTTCATATTTCCAGATATCGCCAATTAGGCCTATATCAGGTCGATTTGCAGTGATCGTACGTCGACAAGCCTTGTCCATTTCGCAAGCCAGCAAGATGTGAATCCCGGATTTCTCAAGGCCCTGGTCAAGACCCATGGCACCAGAAAAAAATGAAAGCGCTTTAACTTTTGGAAGTTTTCCAGGTTTTCTGGGGCGATCTTCTGGGGGCGCGACACCGCCAAACTTAGCATAGGCATTCACAGCCTCATTGGTTGTAATCCACTGCTTACCGACTTGACGGCCTTCTAAAGCCCCAGAGCGCAATAGTGCTCTGGCGCGTTGTTCTGATATTTCAAGTCGTGTGGCCACATCTTTGGTGGAGATTACATCTTGTGTTGGTATCATCATATATTCGTCATCGAAACTTTTTTATACCAAAATATTAACATAAGGAATTAATAGCGAATATAGACATTCAGCATTTATTCCTCGTATCGGAAATTCGCCCCTTTTCCGTTTTTGGACTCAGGAGCAATCCCAAACGAGCACCTAGGGCGATGAGCTGCTGCATACACATTGGTCGCTGCCGAGGCAGCATCTGCTTGCTGAACGATTAAGTGTTCAAGCATCTGCGGTTTTCTCGTATCTGGCGTCGTTGAATTTGGATGAGGCTCTAATAAGTGCCGCAAATGATCAAAGGTCTTTTCTGGATAGAGCGGCACATGTCTGGCTTGGGCCTTAATCACCAGATGCAATCCATTGAGCTTATGGCCGTGTAGATAGGCAGAAGGCGTTAACTTAAATTCGCGGTCACCAGTCTTGCAGGGTTGATATTCATCTGCTTTGCCAATGTCATGCAGCCATCCATAGATGAGGGCAAGCTGTAAATTCGCGGTTTTGTACTGCTGAATGCTGTTGGTAATGAAGTCGGCCACCTCTAAGGTGTGCTCCAAATTGCCATTGAGATAATTGTGATGGTGACCTACTGAGCTTGGCCCAGTGCAAAAGCGCTTAAAAAAGTCCCCTTCAAAGCAAATGGCGTTGAGTAAACGCTGGTTTTTATCGTCCAGTTGCTCCCAGGCTTGTATTGCTCTAGTCAGAATGTCTTTATTGCTAAACCAATCAGGAGGGGCAGTTTCAAAAAGGTTGTAGCTCATATCGGGGCGATCAAGGCGGCACAGCCGAATGATTTGCAGGTGGCCATCAATAGAGATGGGCTTAATTCCCTTATAAGCAATGGTGACTAAACCATTGCAGGTGAGCTGGTCGTATCTTTGTTTGGCAAACCACTCGACCGCAATATGTACCCCTTGGGCATAAAGCACTGCTTGATGACGATATTCATTGGTGGCGCTGTTGGGCGCGATGGTGATTTTGACAATACGCATGACCCTTGGCAAAAGTGAGGCATCCGTAAACGTAATCTGATTTTGGAGATCCTGAACATCATAGGTTTGTAGGGGGGTTGGTATCGGCGATGGCAAAACATCATCCGGCCGTTGGGGGTTTTTGGGTTGCTCGGGCAGGCTTGGCAGTTTCATAAAAGGTCTCCCGCTGGGTGATCTGAGGGTAGGGTTGGGTCAGCTTTAGGGGGCATAGAAAGACCGGAATGTTTGGCAATTTCTAGCCAAGGATTGGCGATGAGCGCAGCATCGGCACTTGGATTTACCCGGG
>CAIOIX010000175.1 GCA_903858445.1 uncultured beta proteobacterium | reverse complement strand
TTCTTGCTATAATTTACGACTTACCGGGTCGGTAGCTCAGTCGGTAGAGCAGCGGACTTTTAATCCGTTGGTCGCGAGTTCGAATCTCGCCCGACCCACCAAGCATTACTAAGCCTCGCTCTGCGGGGCTTTTTTATTTCTAGATCTTCTGAGAGATCAGCCTCACTATAAAACTCGTTAAAGAGTCAGAGTTTCTAGCTCCGCACTTGTCTCGCTTTTTGCCCAAGGAAAAAAACCCCATCATTTATGACGGGGTTTCTGTGTTACCACTTACTACTTGGATTGAGATAGTTAATTTATGCAGGCTTTTGACCAATCTCAAAATTAGCGAGCTTCTCAAGCGCCTTAACCATTGCAGAGTGATCCCAGGCTTGCCCACCGTGAGCTGAACAGGAGTTAAATAATTCTTGTGCAGTAGCGGTATTCGGCAAAGAAACGCCTATCGCTCTAGCGCTACTCAATGCTAAATTCAAATCCTTTTGGTGCAATTCAATCCTAAAACCAGGATCAAATGTTCTCTTAATCATGCGCTCAGCATGCACCTCTAAAATTTTGGAACTGGCAAACCCACCCATCAGAGCTTCGCGTACTCGTGCAGGGTCTGCGCCAGCTTTGGAGGCGAATAAGAGCGCCTCAGCTACTGCCTCAATATTTAAAGCAACAATAATTTGATTGGCTACCTTGGTAACCTGGCCAGCACCATTGTCACCAACCAAAGTAATATTTTTGCCCATTAATTCAAATACGGGCTTAACTGCCTGGAAAACAGATTCTTTTCCACCAATCATAATTGTTAGGGTTCCACCCTTAGCACCTACCTGACCACCTGAAACAGGCGCATCTAAGTATTCACAACCAAGAGCATTAATCTTTTTAGCAAATTCTTTGGTGGCGATTGGAGAAATTGAGCTCATATCAATAACAATCTTGCCCTTAGTCAAGCCATCAGCAACCCCATTCTCACCAAAAAGAACTTTTTCAACATCTGGTGTGTCAGGAACCATCGTAATAATAATGTCAGCTTTTTTTGCCACTTCCGCAGGAGTTGCGCAAACAACAGCAGCGCTATTCGCAAACTCGTCAGGCACTTTGCTGCGGGTGTTAACAAATAACTCATGGCCAGCAGCCAGTAAATGGGAGGCCATTGGAGCACCCATGATGCCCAAGCCAATAAAACCAAGTTTTAACTTACTCATTCGTGATTAACCTATATTTAATTTGCGCGCTGTCTCGTTTTTTAAATTGATTGGGGCGCTAGCGCTTGTGGCGCCCTCTGTGGCATCTATTGTATTAAAAATGGTCCAGCTTCTCCGTAAGGCTAATTTACCTAATTTCTAGGTGTTTTCGCTTAGTTTTGATGAATATCAATGGATTATTTAGAGATCACTTGATCTAATGATTTTTGAATTCGTAATCGTATTCATAAAAGCATAAAAATGGGCTCTTTTGAGACCTTGAGACAAACCACACTAGAAAAGGTAAACATGAAAATTTATCAAGCCATTAACAAAGTTCCAGGCGGAATTATGGTCGTACCCCTATTTATAGGGATGCTGCTTAATACATTTGCTCCAAATGCTTTAAAAATTGGTGGCTTTACCCAAGCACTTACAAATCAGGGCTATCCAACCTTCTTAGCAATGTACCTTTTTACCGTTGGTACAAAAATGACTCTCAATGCCGCCCCATCCATGCTAAAGCGTGGCTTCGGCATTATGTTTGCTAAGGTGGGAATTGCAATTGCAGTAGCGCTAGCCATCGCTCACTTCTTTGATGGCGATGTTTTAGGTCTCACAACTTTAGCGGTATTGGCCGCTATGAATGACACCAATGGCGGCATGTTCTTGGCGCTGACAAGCACCTTTGGCAACAAGGAAGATGCGGGCACCTATGTTCCACAAAGTATTGAAACAGGCCCTTTCCTCACTATGCTGGTATTAGTTGGTGCAGGTTTAGCGGTTATCCCATGGATGACCATGTTCTCAGTAATCGCCCCAATTCTTGCTGGTGCAATACTGGGCAACCTAGACAAAGACTTGCGTGACTTCTTTGGCGCTCACGAGCCAATTATTGTTCCGTTTATGGCATTTACGCTGGGACAGGGCATCAATCTAACAGCAGTACTCACTGCAGGCTTACCTGGCATCCTCTTGGGAATCTCTGTGTTGGTTATTACCGGCATCGTTTGCATCCTGGCTGACCGCTTGTTAGGCGGCTCTGGGGTTGCTGGAGCAGCAGCATCAAGTACAGCAGGAAATGCAACTGGTACACCGCAGGCAGTGGCTTTAGCGGACCCTACTTTTGCTGCAATTGCACCAATTGCTACCGTACAAGTTGCGGCATCAGTCATTGTTACTGCAGTGCTGACTCCGCTCTTGACCGCCTTTGTTTACAATAAAAACAAGCGCAAAAATGGCGGGGATTAATCGCTAGTCATTGCCTCTATTTTTTAGCGGTTTTATATAGTGCAAAACCTTTTCGTTTTGCACTTTTTTTATTAGGAATTTTGAATGTCTAAACCAAACGTATACATCACACGCAGTATTCCAGAACAAACGATTGCTGAACTCAGAAAAACTTGCGATGTTGAAGTAAATCCCCATGATCGCGCTTTAACCCGCGAGGAACTCATCAATGCCGTTAAAGGACGTGATGCGGTAGTTACCCTACTCACAGATAACGTTGATGCTGAAGTGCTCGATGCAGCTGGCCCGCAATGCAAGATTTTTGCTAACTATGCGGTTGGATTTAACAACTTCAACCTAGAGGCAGCAACCAAGCGCAATGTCATAATGACCAACACCCCTGGCGTCTTAGACAAGGCAACAGCCACCCATGCCTGGGCCCTACTATTAGCTGCTGCAAAACGTATTTCAGAATCTGAGCGCTACGTGCGCGAGGGCAAATGGAAGGGTTGGTCTCCAATGACATTCATCGGTCAAGATGTAGATGGCAAAACCCTGGGCATTGCTGGTTTAGGCAGAATTGGCACCATGTTTGCCAGAAAAGCAGCGGCTTTTGATATGAAAGTTATCTATACCAACGAACAACGCAACCTAGATTTTGAAAAAGAGTATGGCGCTACTTTTGTAGATAAGGAAACGCTTCTTAAAGAATCTGACTTTCTCTCGATTCACCTGCCCTTAACTCCCGAAACAAAATACTATATTGGAGCAAAAGAGCTATCTCAAATGAAGCCTAGCGCCATCCTCATCAATGCAGCCCGAGGTCCACTCGTAAATGAGAAAGAATTAGTCGAAGCACTTCGCAATAAAGTAATTTGGGGTGCCGGCCTTGATGTGTTTGAAGATGAGCCTAAGCTGGCCGAAGGGCTAGATCAACTGGACAATGTAGTTATTGTTCCGCATATTGCCTCCGCCACTCTTGAGACAAGACTGGCAATGGGAAAAATTGTGACTGACAATGTTTTAGCGGTGCTCAATGGGAAAGCCCCAATCACCTGCATCAATCCTGAGGTCTTAAAAAAATAAGGTTTCATACAACTGATGGCGAGTTCGAATCTCGCCCGACCCACCAGTTATACAAAGGGATCACAGAAATGTGGTCCCTTTTCTTTTGGCTAGATGAAATGTGTTGGCGACTGCTGGAAACAATGGGGAGTCAATTGGAACGTGATGGATGGGGATGTTAGGCGCTCGGTGACCGTGAGCGACTTTCAGGTGTCGTGTTTCCGGACACTTATGCGTTTGTCGGGTAAACCGACAAAATAAAACTACCCAAAGTTGTTTTTGGTATATCTTGGTGGCCCGGGTCAGAATCGACCAGGGCTCGAATTGATCTTATCCTTTTGGAAAATGCTCAATATGAACTTGACCTTGCCGCCCGAAGTAACTCACGTGTTTTCCAGTTATCCAAACGATGTATCCGATACAGCCGGCAGATATCGTTAACTTAAGAAACTCAGGATATCTAACCATATCGCTTTGAGCGCCGCGAATAGCTGAAACGACGGCTTCTTTGTTGAATGAAGTCGGAGTTTCAATTGAGGGCATTGTCATTGGAACGGTATACGCTTCATTGCTGGACAAATAATAAGTGGTTGATTGATTGCGATAGTCAGCAAAGTAAGATTCAACGCCAACCTCAATCATCCGTCCTAAAAACTCTGGAAAAGTTAGCAAACCAGCGTGAGATTCGTGCGTAGATTTTTCAATTACTTCTTTTGTATTGGGATTCATTGGTTGCTTCAAATCTTTGCTTAGATTTTTATAGAATCAAAATCACTAGAATCATGGCGCTCTAGCAGTTGCTCGTTTGGCTCCCCCCAAGTACGGTTTACTAGGCGACCTCTTTTAACTGCTGGCCGCTTTAACAGTTGATCTGACCAACGTTGCACATGGGTGTATTCGTGGACACTTAAAAACTCCCCTGCGTTGTAAAGCCAGCCTTTTGCTAATGCGCCATACCATGCAAATGTAGCAATATCCGCGATGGTGTATCGGTCTCCAGCCAAATACTCTGAAATTGCCAAACGTTGATCAAGAACATCTAGTTGCCTTTTAACCTCCATTGAAAAGCGATCGATTGGGTATTCCATTTTGAAAGGAGCATATGCATAGAAATGTCCAAAACCACCACCCAAATATGGAGCACTTCCCATTTGCCAAAAAAGCCAATTCATTGTCTCAGTTCGCGCAGGGATATCTTTGGGTAGAAAGGCATCAAATTTTTCTGCCAAATAAAATAATATTGATGCTGATTCAAATACTCTGATAGGTGTAGCGGCACTACGATCTAAAAGGGCTGGAATCTTTGAATTAGGATTGATCTTTACAAAATCAGATCCAAATTGGCCACCCTCGCTAATTTTAATTAACCAAGCGTCATATTCCGCTCCCGAATGACCAGCCTCAAGCAACTCCTCAAGCATGATAGTTACCTTAACTCCGTTAGGAGTGCCCATTGAGTAAAGCTGTAAAGGATGCTTGCCAATAGGCAATTCTCTCTCTTCTCTTGCTCCAGCGGTTGGACGATTGATACTGGCAAATTCCCCGCCATTAGGTTTTTCCCATGTCCAAACTTTTGGCGGAATGTAATCAGTAGTATTTGTCATGATTGGCTCTATTGGTTTAATGCACAATTATCTAGGAGCTAAACATGAAACGTCCTTTTAAAGGACGTTTCACTCTTAACTGCTCAAGAATTTTTATTACTTACTCTGAAGTCTCTGATTGCTTGGAAAGAGATTCTTTCTGGACTCTTCATCTACTTCAGTCTTGAAGGTGTACTTGGTCTTAATGGCCTCAACAGCCTGAGCACTTGGCTTAGCGTTGATCTCATCCAATAGGCGTTTAACGCTAGGTAATTTTTCCCAAGCGCCTTCGCCCAAAACAAAAGGAATGACTCTAGCCCAACCCCATACTGACATATCAACAATGCCGTATTCACCGAGCATGTAGGCTTGCTTAGACAGGCGCTCTTCAATCAATAACCAATGACGCCATGCTTCAAAGTCATAGCGATTGACTGCATATTCTTTTGGCTCGGGAGCGAAGTGTTTGAAGTGAACCGCCTGTCCACAATAAGGCCCAATACCAGTAGCAATAAACATGAGCCATGAGTAAAACTCTGCGTGTGCCTCAGGAGTTTTGGCAGGCATGAACTTACCAACCTTCTCGCCCAAATACAGCATGATGGCAGTGCTATCAAACACCTTAATATCTCCATCAACTAAAGCAGGCGTCTTCCCATTAGGATTGATTGCTCTAAATTCTGGCTTATGTTGATCTCCCTTACGGGTATCAGTCACAATAATTTCGTAAGGCGTATTGGTCTCTTCTAAATATAGGGCTACTTTTGCTGGATTAGGTGATGGGTGATAGTAGAGCTTAAGCATTTTGAATTCCTTATTAAATAAATTTAAAACATTGATTCATGAATTGCATTCAAAGTTTGGCTCTCGCCAACTTTTTTCTAAAGCTTGTCTAAGACACTAGACTTATATATAGCCTCCAGCATTAAAAATGCTCGTTTTTGCTTCTGAGTTCAATTTCCCAAGTCCATGCGGCTTTAGGTTGATTCAAAATGGCCATGTAAGTTTTAGCAATCGCCTCTGCAGTCATGGCATCATTTTCTGCTTCAGCTTTAACAGATCCATCAATTACAAAGTGCGCTACGTGAATTCCTTGAGGGGATAACTCTCGAGCCAAGCATTGAGCCAAACCTCGTACAGCAAACTTACCCATCGCAAACCCCGATGAGTTCGCAAAACCTTTTACGCTCGCTGTAGCGCCAGTAAAGAAGATTGCGCCATTGTTTTTGGGGAGCATTCTCTTGGCGGCTTCCTGCGCAGTAACAAATGCACCTATTGCAGTAGTGTGTACTGCCTCAGATACCTTGTTGGGGTTAAGAGAAAGAATGTCCCCTTTAACTCTGGCACTTGGGTTGTATAAAACCACCTCAGGCTCACCCCAAGCATTCTCTACAAAATAGAATAGTTTTTGGATGTCATCAATTGAGTTGGCATCGACTTTAAAAGCATGTGCTCCAATACTCTGCGCCAAAGGCTTGAGCTTATCCATATCTCGCGAAGCCAATGCCACGGTATAGCCTGCCTGAACCAATTCTTTAGCAAAAGCTCCGCTAATTCCCGGGCCTGCGCCGATTATTAAAGCAACTTTATTCATATTTAACAGTCCTGTATAAGGGTCCCTACACACTTCGTGAACCATTGTCGTTTAAAACGATATTTTATGTTCAGACCCATAGACCGTTGTTAGCCGAAAGCGGCCACCCATTCAATATTGAATAACTAGATAAAACAGTTGCGATCTCTTGCAAAAGGCCTGTTTGAGACAATCAGATCTCTTCAAGCCCGTTGGTCGCGAGTTCGAATCTCGCCCGACCCACCAGT
>CAIOIX010000174.1 GCA_903858445.1 uncultured beta proteobacterium | reverse complement strand
GTGATTAGCCCCATTGCCCAATTACAGCTTGCACCCTTTGCAGTGGATGACACCATTGCTGCTTTAAGGCCCGATATTGATGTGCAAGTAGCCATCGCTCAAGGTAAGCACATTGTGCTGCTCAATTCAGTAGACAAAGTGAGTTATGAAAAGACACCCGATCCTGACGGTTTTAGTCTAATCAAACACCTCACAGTTCCAGAGCAGCATTTCATGCCGCATAAACAAGAGCTCTTGATTTATATTCCCAAGGAGTGCGCAAAGTGACTGCACTAACCCCAGATGTACAGCTTAGTAAAACTGAGCTCAAGGACCAACCCATACTTGCATGGTCTCTTATAGTATTGAGTAGCATCCTGCTGGGGATTTGGGCGGTTAAGGGCACTATTGCGCTACGTAACATTCTGTTGGGTATTGAAACACTCCTGTCTTTTTTCTATTGCCTTAATTTCTTCAAGTTCAATAAAGAGAAAATTCCTTTCAGAAATTGGCTACCCTTAATACTTCTGGGATTAATGTTTTGCTGGGTGATCTTCCACTATCTATTTCTATCGCGCTTCCCAGAGCAGCAATTCCATGAATTAACCAGCACTTGGCTGCGTAGTGGATTGGCAATAGTTGTTGGGATAGGTACAGGCTTAGCATTCCAACAAAGACCGAAGGCAATTCAATTTTTGTGGATTGGTATTTTGGCAAGTTTTACCTATCTTTTTTATCAGTACATCCCCAAGGCGATTGCATTAAACACTTCTTTTGTTCCCGACTACGCTAGTTATATTTTTTATGGAAAGATCAGTGGGGTTCTGGTGGGCACGATTTTAGTGTTGGGCTTGCTAGGCACTATGGCTGATGCGATTAGACGAGGTCAATTTTGGGACATCTTTGGCGCTGCTTTTTTTTGGCTCCTTGGCACGGCCACTGCTTTGTACGCGTATGTTTTTATCTTTGATGCCCGAAATGGCGTCGGCTTAGCTGCCATCTTCTTTACCCTAATGATCATCACTACTATTTTTCAGCTCATCAAGGCAGCACTGACCAGAAAAATGGGTTTGAGTGTGCCCTTATTGCTGGCCTTGATTATTGTTTCTACGGTAATGCTGGGATGGTTCGGCATCCAGCATATCAAGCACAACCCTGGCTGGTCAACCATGTGGGAGGATACTAAAACCTCAATCCAGATTCAAAAATATCCTAACTGGCAAAATCCTCAAGTGATGGGCTACCCCCAAAATCCCAATGGGGAGGAAGTAAAAGCCAATACCTATGAACGCTTGGCTTGGGCCAGCGCGGGCGCGCGCATTTTCCTCCCAGAAAATCCCCTAGGCGTGGGCATTCTGAGTAAGCCGTTCACCACCTTATTGATGCAAAAATATCCTAATGGGGGCGCTTACATACCCTCAACCCATAGCGCCTGGGTGGAGATTGCCCTAGCATTTGGTTACCCGGGATTGCTGTTGACCTTGGGGGCGCTATTTGGCCTCTTGTGTATCTCAGTCAGCTTTGCTGGGCCACATCAATATCTCACCAACCTACTTTCCTTGGGGCTCATATTGCTCTACACCGTTGGGGAAATCAGTAGCCAGCATGCCATCGAGATGCTCTGCTTTTTGATTGCCTTGATGTCAGCATTGCTGCCATCTTCCGAGTAGGGTAAACCCATAAAGTCTGGGTATTGACCCCGTTTTTAAAATCAGCGAAATAGCGCCCAGCGCTTATAATTAATAGAACTAGTAGGCAGACTCTCATAGTAAAGGTATTAAGCGCATGTCATCCCAAGAAGTCTCATCCGAAAATGAAATCTCCCTGCTCGACATCGTCAACTTCTTGCAAGGTGCCTGGAAAAAGCTCGCGATTGCAGCAGTAGTCGGTGCGGTACTAGGATTCGGTAATTGGTATTTCCTCGGCAGCTACCAGGCCGAGTATGTTTTACTGAATAATAATAATAATAATAATAGTATTCCTAGCTACGCCCTTGACCTGGTGAGCTGGAAGATGCTTCAAAAAAGCTTGCCTAACCTGGCCGCGCAAATGGTTGATGAGGACAAGGCCCCCAAAGATCAAGAGAATCTGTATCGGGTGATGAGTAGCGCTGACTGGTGGCAAAAAAATATTACCCCCAGCTACGCACTCTCTAAGGTGGATACCAAGGACTTAGCAGGCGTGAGTAAAGAGTTGACCGATAGCGCGAGCACCACCATTTTGAGCTTGACGGTGAACGCGGGTGGGTCGACTAAGGAAAAGTCCATCGAGAATGTGCGCGCCGCCGCCCAGTTTTTACGCTCAGGCAGCGCCTATTTGCAGCTGCGCAGTATCCTCAATGGATACGAGAGCGAGACCGTGAGTACGGTGGCTGAGATTAGCAAAAAAATCACCAGCACCGAGATTAATTTGGGATACCAGCAAATACGCGTCAAGAATCTGGAGGATCTGCACAAGCGCTTCCCAGGGTCAAGCAATGCTTCTCAGCAGGTGGTCGATCCCAAGGACTC
>CAIOIX010000173.1 GCA_903858445.1 uncultured beta proteobacterium | reverse complement strand
TTCTAGAACAATTGTATTAATTAGAATATTGTTTCGAAAATATTCCCCTGAGTGAATTAAGTTTCCACCTATTCCGCCTACCTGAGCTGCTAAGTGAACAACATTCTCAACATTAGCCTCACTAAAAACATTTCGAGTGGCTACGAAATCTGTTAAATCCACATCCCCCCTCGTCAGGAAGGATGTATTGGGTTTAGAGGCCTCTCGAATTGCGTAGCCAACCAAACCATCTGCTCCAGTTACTATTGTCTTAGACATAATTATTTTTAAACCCCAGAAATTTCACTTGAATACAATGCTTTTTGCCACTCAATGGTACGCACTAAACCTTCATTGAAATCAATATAGCTAGTCTTTTTAAACTCCTTTGCCACTAGAGACATGTCTAAAAATACGTCCTCTGGGGCTCCACTAAGAACATCACCGCTTGCCGGAAACTCAACAGGTACATTAAGATAATTTCCAATTTTATTGGCAAGTTCGGCTATTGTTGTCCTAGATAGTCCGCCAACGTTATAAACTGGCTCAGCGCCATTTAACAAAATATTCCAAAGAATTTCAACGGCATCCGAAATATAACTATATGTTCGTCTAGCGACGCCCATATCTTGCAGTGATATTTTTCCTTGTAGCAAGCCACGCTCTATAAATGAATTAATGACCCGTTTATCTGCAGGCTTTGTTCCAGGTCCATAGGCTAAAGCTAGGCGCGCCGAATATGCATTTACACCCAAATTCCTATAAGCATTGCAAATAGCTTCCCCGCCGCGCTTACCCTCTATATAACAAGATCTCGAGTGTGTTGTATTGGTTTGCCCAATCTGGGATTCCAAATAAGGCGGACTAGGATTTCCGCTGTAAACCTCACTAGAACTTAAAAATAGAAAACGTCCATCTGTATTTAAGCAATCAAAAAGGCTAAACGTCGTTAATGTATTTAACTTTAGAGTTTTTACTCGGTCCTCCATAAATCGTCCTGGCTGCCCATATCCGGCCGCATGAATAATGAAATCAAACTTACCTAAGTTGCTTAAAAAACTTGGGTCGGTTAAATCTCCTTGCATGACTTTAGCCCCACCAAAATTAATAAATGTATTTAAAGGAGGTGTTGGGTCTGAATGAACAACAGCAATAACGTCGGATGGGGCATGGCCTAAAGCGCTTAATTTACGTAGGCATCCTAAAAAATATATGCCCAACAATCCGGATGCCCCAGTTACTAAAATTGATTTCCCTTTAATCCCCCAAAGATTAACCGAGTCAAGAATTCTATCAACATCCTTTTCAATAATTTCAACCAATGGCTCAGTCATGGATAAGCGCCTCTAACTTCTCTCTTATATTCTTTGCCGTTAAACCAATGGCGTCATCGTGTTCGGCAGCTTGCCCATAATGAGTTAAAAATTCCTTTGGAACCCCGATAAATTCTATCCGTGCAGACATTCCCTCTAGAGCTTTCATTACCTGGTATGCAGTAGTTCCCGAGTAAAAAGGTTCGACTAGCATTATCTTCCCAGTTTTCGCCACATTTTCTCGAAGAGTTTTCTCGTCGAATGGTGAAACTGTTGTGTAGTACAGAACTCCAACGTCTAGGCCTTCAGCAGCAGGCATAACATAATTAAGTGTCGGTCCAAATGCCACTACTGTAGCTAGAGATCCCGTTTTAAGGACGTTTGCCTGTCCAATAACTACGTTCTGAGCATTGTCATTCTCACGCTCACTTAGCCGATAATAGGTGGGCAAACCGTCATCGTAAGCCTGAGAAAATAATGAATCAAATTCTGAAGCCGTACCTGGAACAATAATTTCAACTCCGGGAATATTTTGCAATAAACCCACATCACCAGGGCAGTGATGAGTACAGCCAAGGGAAGCATAATCATAAGAAGCGCCGACGCTAACAAAATTTCCCCCGAGCTTCTGGTAACCAAAATCAATTTTAATCTGCTCAAAACTTCTCTCAATTAAGAAAGGTGCAATCGTATGGACCACGGGAATTAAGCCCGACTGGGCCAATCCCGAGGCCAAGCTTACTGTTGCAGGCTCTAAGATGCCTATGTTGTAAACCCTATTTGCAAAGTCTGTAAAGGCCTTATTAAATCCAAATACGCCAATATCACCTAGCAATAAAACAACCTTTTCATCAAGCCTAAGTTTCTTTTCAACTGTAGTGACGAATTGCTTACGCATACTCATGCGAGCTCCTTTATAAAAGCTGCCAACTCATCAGTGTTTGGTGGGCGATGGTGCCAGGCTGGAGTATTTTCAATATCCTTAATGCCAGCACCTTTGATTGTCTTGGCAATAATTGCAACTGGCCGACCATCCGACTTATAGCTTAAGGCATGATAAATTTCCTCATGATCATGCCCATTGATCACAAGAGAATCCCAACCAAATGCGATAAATTTTTGGGCTAAATCTCCAACTTCGAGAGCCCGATCTGTAGAGTGGTTGTAGTCAACAATACAACACAGGTTGGTAAGCTTGTGATGAGACCCTAAAAGGGCAGTCTCCCAAATAGTACCTTCATTGCACTCACCGTCACCCACCAAACAAAATATGCGATTATCGATTGACTGAATTTTAGATGCTAGGGCAACGCCTAGAGCAATTGGGAATCCATGCCCAAGCGATCCTGTCGAGGCTACCACACCTGGCACCTTATTGCGGTCCGGATGGCCCCCTAAAAAACTATCGTATTGACAAAAAGTATTTAATTTTTCCTTGGGGAAAAAACTCTTCTCTGCCAATACGCCGTATAGCGCTAACGAAGCATGGCCTTTGCTCAAGACAAAATGATCTAAATTCAATTTGTGCGGGAAATTCGCATCAAACTTCAAAACTCGGTCATACAAAACCCAAACTAAGTCCAAAATAGAAAAAGCACTGGGGATGTGTCCTTCACCAGCAGAGTGAGCAGCATTTAGAATCTGTTGCTTTATTTTATTAATTATTTTTGTCATCGCTGTATTAAATAATTTTCTATAAATAGGTTATGTGTTGATGCATGTGTCTTTTAATATTTTCAAGAAGACAAAATCGCATTCTCATTTCTCAAGAAATCTGCATACGCAAGAGCAATCCCATCAGCCAAAGAAGTTTTAGCCTTCCACCCAAGTTCAGACATACGAGAGACATCTAATAATTTTCTCGGCGTTCCATCTGGCTTCGTCCTATCAAAAACAATCGCCCCTTTGAATTCAACTATTTCTGCCACCAAATGCGCTAATTGACCAATCGAAATATCTTCGCCGAGCCCAATGTTAAACATTCCCCTTCCAATCCCTTTTTCCATTAAAAAAATACAGGCGTCAGCCATATCGTCAACATATAAAAATTCTCTAAAGGGCTCGCCACTTCCCCAAACAACCATTTCATGATCACCCCGAAGCTTAGCTTCATGTGCTTTGCGAATTAATGCAGGGAGAACATGACTCTCCTCTAAATTGTAAGAGTCATTTGGGCCGTATAAGTTTGTTGGCATGACACTTACATAATTTGTCCCCAAGCCTTGGTTAAAACTGTTGCAGAGCTCAATTCCTGCAATTTTCGCCACCGCATAAGGTTCGTTGGACTTTTCTAATGGTCCGCTTAAAAAATACTCTTCCATGATGGGTTGCGGACAGTCACGAGGATAGATGCAGCTGGACCCTAAAAAACAGAGCCACTTTACATTAACCTGATAGGCAGCTTGTATTACATTAGTTTGGACCTGTAAATTCTCATAAATAAACTCGGCTGGATAGGTGCTATTGGCCATAATTCCACCCACCTTAGCGGCAGCAAGAAATACATATTCAGGCTTTTCTATATTAAAAAAATTATTTGTTGCGGCTTGATTTAATAGATCAAGCTCCTTTCGAGTGCGACAAATAATATTCGAGTAGCCAAGCCCTTCCAGTTGCCTAACCAATGCTGAGCCTACAAGCCCTCGGTGGCCAGCCACGTATATTTTAGATTTTTTATTAATTTGCATTTTTTTAAAGAAGCCTTAAAACTGCCCACTCAAGCCCGCTAATGCCCGCTCTCGTGCTTCTCTCTTGGCACTTGCTTGACTCATGATTTCACGCCACCACTTTTAATGCTAACCCACACGCGTTGCCCTAAGAGCGCCAAAAGCATCAAGAAAAACGCTGCTACCAATCCGC
>CAIOIX010000172.1 GCA_903858445.1 uncultured beta proteobacterium | reverse complement strand
CCATGGGGTGTTTACAAAAAGAGGGAGATTATTGGTTGTTTTTACACAGCCTCGGCCAATAGCAGTCGCAAGATTTCTAGGTTTACACCAATATATTTACTAAAATCTAGGGATGGCAATCAAACGTTATCGACTGAGGCTTGTAATCGAGGTGCTTGGCTTGGTACTTGGGTGGACTTATTTCGAGGCGCTATTTTCGGCTGAGCTAAGTTCGCCAATAGCGCAAGGCGTTGACGTTAGCTCGAAGCCTTTTGAGATGAATGCATTTGACGCATCAAAATCTATTGCACATTGGAATTTTTCAGTAGAAGCAATTGCTCTAAGTCGATCAAATAATAGCGTAAACCAGCCATTAGTTAGCACTCTCCCAGGCTCTTCTTCGTTTGCTCAAACAGCCTCTATTCCAGCATCGGAAGTTTTTAACAGTAATCAATTTCAACAGGGTAGCGCTGTTGGGCCCAAGCTTACTTTGGATTATCTTGGTGATTCTGGCTATGGATTTGAGTTGTCTTATTTCAATGTTAATAATTTGAATGCAAGCAATACGATTGGACCCTCCAATCCTGGTAATTGGTACATTATGAAAGCGCCTGGCTTCTGGCAAACCCAAGATTTTGCATATCAAGGTATGACATGGGCTTCCACAACAAGTCTTTATAGTGCTGAGGCCAGTGCAAAATTTAAAGCATCAGACAGCTTTAATTTTTTAGCAGGGTTACGCTGGCTTCAACTAAAAGACAGTCTTGTTGGTTCTCTTTCTCCGGTCGATCAAAATGTTCCTCTATGGAAGACAGGAGGGTGTCCTCCCGGTGTCTCTGGTATTGGTGACATTACGCTATCTCAAACTACACAGGCCTGCGCATCGGGCGCCGTTATAGGTGGCTACCCGCCATTCTGGTCTACTAGCACGAGAAATAATCTACTTGGGTTACAGATTGGTGCTCAGGGAACAATCTTAGAGATTGGGCGATTATCTTTCGGTGGCTCATTAAAGGCGGGCATATTTAATAATCAAGCCACTCAAAGCAATGATGTGAGCATTACAAAAATAATGTATTCAGCTAGCGCTACTTCCAATCAAATAGCTTATTCGGGAGAGGGTGCTATCCAGATGAAATATTTACTTGCAAGCGACCTATCCATAAAGATGGGCTATCAATTGCTCTGGTTAGATCGTGTAGCTTTGGCGCCAGGACAGATACCCTATGTTTACTCGGGAGCGAGCCCGACTAGTGTTACTGCTAGAGGCGTCAATACCAGCTCAAATATTCTCTTCCAAGGAGGTACCGTAGGATTAGAGTATTCGTTTTGAAGTACGCTCTATCTGACCAATGACTCTTTTGGGTCGGTAGCGGTCATTACGGAGACGACGCACGCAAAACATCATTGCTTTCGAAAGAAGATTCTGGATGTAGAGTGTTAGACACTCAATAGGTACTAGCCTCAATCACCATTATTTAGCGAGTAGTGCTTCTAGTTTTTCTGTATCGATGCAGAAATTGCGGATGCCTTCAGCAAGCTTCTCTGTTGCCATGGCGTCATTATTCAATTGCAGGCGGAAGTTCGATT
>CAIOIX010000171.1 GCA_903858445.1 uncultured beta proteobacterium | reverse complement strand
GTATGCCTACTGGCCCATTGAAGATGGTTGGTGATCATCCTGTAGCGGTTGCTGTTCATACCGATGTTGTGGTTGATATCACTATCCGTGTAGTTGGCGAGCAAGCCTAAGTTTTAAGAACTGTAAACTAGCCTCATGGCTGAATCCCGTTCACGTTCCGTAACGCTGAATCCCGGCATGTCGGGACCTGGGGATGCAGTCGTGCAGGCTTTAAAAGTTCGTCCCCATTCTGTAGAAGCCGAGCAATCTTTGCTCGGTGGTCTACTGATCGATAACTCCTCTTGGGACAACCTTGGCGGAGTCTTAAACGACAAAGATTTCTATCGCCCTGAACACGCTTTGATCTACAAGGTCATTGCGCGCTTAGTTGGCGACAACCATCCCGCAGATGTCATTACTGTTCATGACGCCATCAAGTCTGAGCAAGGCGGGGATTTGGTTAGCATTGATTACCTCAATTCTCTAGCGCAAAACACACCAAGTGCGGCGAATATTAAAGGCTATGCCGATATTGTTCGTGATCGCAGTATTTTGCGTCGTTTGATTGAAGTTTCAGACAATATTGTGAACTCAGCATTTGTGCCCGAAGGCCGTTCGGTCAGAACGCTTTTGGATGAGGCTGAGTCACGCATTTTGCAAATCGGTGAAGAGGGTAGTCGCAAAGCCGACTACCTCGAGATCGAGCCTCTTTTAGGAACAGTTGTTGCTCGTATTGATGAGCTCTATAACCGCCAAGGCGGTAGCGACATTACGGGGATTGCAACTGGCTTCATTGATTTAGACAAGCAGACTAGCGGTTTGCAAAAAGGTGACTTGGTCATTGTTGCTGGAAGACCCTCAATGGGAAAAACTGCGTTCGCCCTAAACATTGCCGAGAACGTCGCTTTAGCAGAAGGTTTGCCAGTCGTTATTTTCTCAATGGAAATGTCAGGCGAACAGTTAGCCTCTCGTTTACTTGGCTCAGTAGGCCGTGTAGATCAAAGTCGTATGCGCACCGGTAAATTGCAGGACGATGAGTGGCCACGTGTTACCGATGCGATTGCAAGATTAAGTAATACCCAAATTTTGATTGATGAGACAGGTGCTCTATCAAGTTTAGAGCTACGCGCAAGAGCGCGTCGTATCGCTAGAAATTTTGGTGGCACACTTGGGATGGTGGTGATTGACTACTTGCAGCTCATGAGTGGTTCGGGTTCTGAAAATCGTGCAACAGAGATCTCCGAGATCTCCCGTTCATTAAAGTCTCTCGCAAAGGAATTGCAATGCCCGGTTGTCGCTTTATCCCAGTTGAATCGCGGCTTAGAGCAACGCCCCAATAAGCGCCCTATCATGTCTGACTTGCGTGAATCGGGCGCCATTGAGCAGGACGCTGACTTAATCATGTTTATCTATCGTGATGAGGTCTATCACCCAGATACCACTACTGACAAGGGTATGGCTGAGATCATTATTGGTAAGCAGCGTAACGGCCCCATTGGAACTGTCCGTTTGAGCTGGCAGGGTCCGTATACCAAGTTTGATAATTTGGCGATGGGATCTGTTGGTTACTCGTCTGGCGGATATGAACCGTTCTAATTAAGAACACAAAGAATCTACACCTCAATAGAAATGGTAGATTAAAGATTAATAAAGAAAAAGCCTCGTATTTGAACTGACCCACAACAGTTGGACAGTTCAAATACGAGGCTTTTTAATATCTTAACTAAATTGAATTAATTTACTTGCCGCCTTCACACT
>CAIOIX010000170.1 GCA_903858445.1 uncultured beta proteobacterium | reverse complement strand
TGGATGTGAAGCAGACCTTCACCCCACCCTATGTCTTATTACATTCCATTTATTGACCTACATAACAACATCAGGCTGTTATGAGTTTGATAAGAGTCATTCAACCCGCTTTACTCTAGATGGCGGAGTCCGACCCAAAGCAGACGATTATGGACAACAAAAAACACCCTAAGGTGGCTTCTCGCTTAAGTCTTTGAGCTTCTTACAAGCCAACCGTATAAGTAGCCATTACAGTCGTTGTAGATACTGCTTGATACGCTTCTTGACGGTAGATACCAGTAACGCCAATACGCTGGTTCTTTTGAATATCGTAATAGATGCCAACTGAAGCTGTAGAACGGGTACTCACTGGGTTAGGGTTAAGGGTGACTGGGGTTAACCCAATAATTCCAGCCGCGTTGATTGAGCCATTATTCGTGCTGATACTCGTCTCCAAACCTGCACTCATAAATAAAGTTGTTTTAGGGATCCCTTTATATGAGGCGCCTATACCCATTAAAGCAGTGGAGGCTCTTGTATTAAGAGGAAGATAAGTAAGTGGCGCTGACACACCCGAAGAAGCAGATTCTGCATATCCTGCTAAATTATTTTGCGTATAGCGCATGCCGATATAAGGAGCGGCGGTTAGGTCTTCCATTATCCCAAAGCCATACTTAGCGCTGACTTGAGCGCCTTGACTATTTAGAGTTGAGGAGCCTGATCCTGGTTCGGTATTGTTAACCACTTGACGAGTGATCGTAGTATTTTTTTGGCCATATGCCGCAGAAACTTTTACCTCAGATCCCGTGCCGTCCAGATTTTCACTCCAAACGCCGAACAGCCCAACCAGTGGCGTATTGTTCCCAAGGCTGATGCCTGTGCTTGCGTTGTTTACCGATAGGTTTTGATCGGCATAACCACCAAAGCGCACATTTTTTCCTGCACGATAAGCGGCAATTAACAAGGCACTCGTATTATTTAAGTCATTCGAAGCTTGAGCTGCGGTATTGCGTCCACCAGCAGATACGCAGACATTATTCTCACCAAAGATCGGGCAATCGTAGGTAAAGCTATTGGCCAATACTGAGTTTTGCAAAGTAAATATAGGCGCAATCGAGCTTGCTAAGTTTGCAACTGAAGTTTGATTGTCAGCTAAAGTCGAAGGCAGAATGTTGTAATAAACATTATTTAAATCGTAGCCAACCGATGAAGCCAAATTAGAGTAATTAGCCAAATTAGACGACAGGGTCCAAATATTGAAGGCACCAGTGATCCCCCCTGTCGCAGCAAGGATTGTGTATTTTCCCGGCACATAATATCCAGGCGCCACCTTAAGATTCAGGGATCCGCCTAGCGTTGCGCTATTAGCGATATTGAGTTTCTGGGTATTGCTTGATGAAAAGTTCATCGATAATTTACCTGCAGATGACTGGGTATAAGTGCCGCCTAACGCAATATTTCCATTGGCCCCGGTAATATCAAAAGTACCACCGTTAATTACAGCGCTTGAATTAGCAATGGATCCAGATCCCGTTAAATACAAAGTTGAGCCGGGATTTATCGTTGTTACTCCTGTATAGGTATTCTGCCCAGCTAATTCTAGAATGCCAGGCCCATCTAC
>CAIOIX010000169.1 GCA_903858445.1 uncultured beta proteobacterium | reverse complement strand
GGACGGCCTTGATACAAGACATGAATTAACAAAAACTGCATCCACCATAGGTCGTAGTCCCGACAACGATATTCAATTAAGCAATGATTCGATTTCATCTCATCACGCCGAGATTCATAGAAGGCGCGAGGGCGATTTTTATATTGTTGATCTCGCATCATCAAATGGTATTTATGTAAATGGTAATCGCGTGACCCAGGTAGAACTTCACGATGGCGATTTAATTGAGCTCGGTGAAGTTCGCTTGCATTTTTATACAACCTAGTCTGGAGAAGAAAATGTCTGACGAAGATACAACAAGAATTATCAAGAGAAGTTCCACAGTTTCAGATGAGACTTTGGTTACCTCGCCAATTACAAGTAGGGTTTCAACCATCAAGGCAGATGATGATCCGCATACAAAAATATTTAGACCGTCAAAAACAAGCTCATCTGAAGGTGTCGTAAGTGGAGCCGCGATCTCTGATTTTTCCGCTGAGCCGGTTGTTGGTTGGTTAGTAGTTATTGATGGCCCAGGTCGTGGACAGTCATTGAAGCTGGGATTTGGAATGAATAGTGTAGGGAGAGATGCCGATGAAAGAGTCTCACTTAATTTTGGTGATGAAGAGATTTCACGAAAGTCACATGCCTTAGTGACCTTTGATCCGAAAGGCAAAAAATTCTACCTTCAACATGGGGGTGGTATCAATTTAACTTATATAGATGACCAACCAATTTTGCAGACACAAGAGTTAAAGGGTAAAGAGGTGATTTGCATTGGCAATACCCGACTCTCTTTCGTGCCATTTTGCGGCCCTGACTTCATGTGGTGAATCGTATGACAAAAAATGGCAACTCCCGAAAGGGCTTGGCAACATCTCCATTAATCGATTGTTCTGGGACTGAATTTCTTGGCGATAGAGAGGGGCAAGAAGATTATTTCCTTGCGGAAGTTGCTAAAAATGGAGATGGTGTTTTAGCTATCCTCGCTGATGGTATGGGGGGGCACGCTTCAGGCGAGGTCGCCAGTCAAAAAGCAGTCGAAGTTTTTAATAAGACATTTAATGAGTATCCTGCGGATTCTATTAATGCAAAGCTTGGTGCGGCCCTTCAACAGGCCAATAGTGAGATAGCCAATGCAATTAACGGCGATCACTCTTTGGATGGCATGGGTTGCACACTCGTAGGTCTGCACGTTGGTTCTGATGGTCTCAGATGGATTAGCGTGGGAGATTCCCCTCTGTTTTTATTTAGGGGTGGGAAATTGATGCAAATTAACGCGGACCATTCAATGGCTCCCGTTATTGAAGAGTCATTAAGGAAAGGCAAGATCTCCAAAGAAGAAGCAGTTAATCACCCTCATAGGAACGCGCTTCGGTCGGCTGTTATGGGTGGAGAGCTAACCTTAATTGATACTCCCTCAATACCCGTGGGCTTGCTTAGTGGGGATATTTTGATATTGGCAAGCGACGGAATTATGACTTTGTCGATGCCTGAAATTCAGTCGGTAGTTAAAGCTGCTCAAGCTAGGTCTGCGAAAGAGCTATGCGCTAGTCTCATCGATTCCGTAAAAGCAAAGAGAAGGCCTAGACAAGACAACACCACTGCGATTGTTATCAAAATTCCTCTCGCAATGGGGGCCTCAAGTGGCCCAAGCAAAATCTTGCGGCTTTTAGCTCTTATCGCAGTCTTGGGCTTTTTGGCAGCATTTGGTAGCTATGCTTATCAACAGCTGAATCTGAAGGCGTTGGTTGGAATGCTTGAAAAGAAAACCACTTCTCCTGTTATCAAGGAGCCTGAGCCTGTGCCTATTCCTGCTGAAGTCAAAGAGCCTGAGCCCACAGTTGCTGAAGTCAGGCCTATTCAAAGTAAAGGGCAAGCCTTTCAATCAACCGAAAAGCAAAAAGGGGCAAGCGAGTCTCAGGCAAAGGGAACTAAATCAAAATCGTCAAACGCTAAATCTGAAGGCGCAAAAGAAAAATCTGTGCCATCAAAGAGCGTTGACTCTGGCGATCAATCGCCAAATAGTCCTTCGGATGCAGGCGTACAGAGCGCTCCTTCAACAAGTAAGCCCATTGTGGCCCCTGAGCCTAACGCGGCAAAGACCCCGGCAGAAATAAAACCTACTGCTGGCGCGCCGATTACTGATCATTCCGCACCTACTCCTGATTCAGCCGTTAAGTAAACACTATGTTTAAGCGACTACTTCTTTCATTCTTGCTGCTGGTTTGTATATCGCATATTTCTTATGCGCAAACTGGGGCAATGCAAGCAGACAAAAGTGTAATCAGAATTGTTGTGCTTGATAGTAAAGAAGATATTTTGGGAATGGGTAGCGGCTTCTTTGTATCAAAAGATGTAATAGCAACAAATTATCACGTTGTAGATGGTGGAAACCATTTAGTTGCTTTAGCTAAAGACTCCAAAGGCGAGCTTGAATCTTATCGGCTTGAAATTATATGGGTCTCAAAAGGAGAGGATTTGGCCCTTGTTAGCTCAAAAGAATTAAGTGGCCCACCTATTAAGCTAAGGGAGGCTATTCCCCTCAAAGGCGAGCAAGTCATAACTATTGGCTACCCGGGTGTTGCTGATAGAGCCGTTAAGACCTCATATAGTGCTTTAACTGAATCCACTATGTCACAAGGAATTGTTGGACGCGTCATTTACGCATCATGGGGTGGTGGTGATAAAAAAATTGACATTATTCAGCATGGCGCTGCAGTAAATAGCGGTAACAGTGGCGGCCCTCTCATTGATATGTGCGGTAACGCAGTTGGCGTGAATACGGCTAAAGCTCTTGGAAGTATTGAAGGCAATGCAAAAGAGGGTATATCCGTAAATCAAACGGATGGTATTTTTTATGCTTCCCAGATTGCCCCCTTGGTAAAAGCTTTGCGCAGCCGTGGGATTTCAATAGCCACAACCAACGAGGTATGTGCAACTGGATCTACCGGGGTAGATCAATCAAGCGGCTGGACAATTCCTTTGATCCTGGTTCTTGCGCTGTTAATTTCCTTACTAGCTTTATTTTTTGCATTCAAAAAATCATCAGTAGTTTATGAAACTTTCACTCAGTACAGAAAGCGCTCAGGGGATTCCGATACGAAGATAGCGCCACAAGCTGGTCAGGGCAGTCGTTTTTCCATCTCCATATCAGGGGTATCAACTACTGGTCAAAAAATTAGGCTTTACCTTGGCGAGCATCAGCTTAATCGCGGGCCGCTTACTTTGGGGAGAGATTCTGGTTGCGATCTTGTAATAGATGACCCTACAGTCTCTAGAAAGCATGCCGTTGTGCAATTTAGAAATGGGAAGTTATATGTAGAAGATTTGAATTCTAAAAATGGAGTCTGGAGCGATGGCAAGAGGATTTCCAATGAGAAATTTTCTCTATCTCAGCCTTTAAGTATTACCTTCGGTAAGGTTGGATTAAAAATTGATGGGAGTAACACATGAGGTACGCAGGATTCTGGGTCCGTGTTGTGGCATTTTTTATTGACACAATTATTCTTGCTCCACTGGGGTGGATATTTTATTTGATTGAGGTGGCAATATTTGGCGCCAATATTGCCAATGATGCCTACAGCACACTACTTATTGAATACTTTTTGTGCCTATTTGTAAGTATTCTTGTTTATTGCGTTTATTACGCTGCTTTTGAATCTTCGAGTTGGCAGGCTACCCCTGGGAAAAGATTGCTGAGCCTTAAGGTGACTGATTTATATGGCGGGAAAATTTCCTTTTTGAGAGCCTGTGGTAGATATTTTGCCAAATGGCTATCGGGCCTCTTTTTCTGTATTGGCTACATCATGGTTGGGGTAACAGAGAAGAAACAAGGATTTCACGATGTATTAGCAAGTACCTTAGTTCTTCATGGAAGAACAGATGAGTCTGTGAGCTCGGAAAATGTTGTTACAAAGTATCATCCCCCAATAGTCAGCTTAAGCAGCTCGTCGCGCTCTAAGAAAATTATTTTTTCTGGTTTTGATTCTCAGGGCCACGTCGTACGAGTTAATTTCGAGATCACAAACCCTATGTTGACAGGTTCTGGGCTCACTTTGGGCCGTGATTCTAAGGCTTGCGATTTGTGTATCAATGATGGCTCTGTTTCTCGATCCCATGCCCGCATCTACAGTAAAAATGGAGATTTATGGATTGAGGATCTTGATTCAACCAACGGTATACAAATAAATGGAAAAAGAATTTCAAGCGGTTCATCTGCAATTTTTCCAACTCGAGGAACGCTCACATTGGGTGAAGTTGATTTATCAATAAATGAATCTTAAGAATTAACATGAATGCCAATTTAAGAGCCTTGCCGCCTGGGCAAATGCTATCCGACTATCGAATCGAAGGAATACTAGGTCAGGGCGGCTTCGGTATAACTTATCTAGCAATTGATACGATGTTGAATCGTCGCGTTGCTATTAAAGAGTTCTATCCTAGACAATTTGCCGTGCGCGATGGAACATTAACCGTTCGCCCCGCGGGCAGCCAAGATGATCGCGATACCTTTAAATGGGGTCTTGAGCGTTTTCTTGATGAGGCACAAGTTTTGGCGCGCTTTGAGGAGCCAAATATTATTGGGATTCGTAGATTTTTTAGGGCAAATGGCACCGCCTATTTGGTTATGGATTATTGCGATGGCGACCCATTAGACGAAATTATCAAACGTAATGGCCCCTTAAATCAACTTCAGCTTGAAGAAATCCTTTATCCACTTTTAGATGGTCTAGAGAAAATACACGAAGCAAACTTTCTTCATAGAGATATAAAGCCAGCAAATATTTTTATTAGGGCTGATGGCAGTCCAGTGCTTTTAGACTTTGGTGCAGCTCGTCAAGAGATTGGTAATCACAGTCGAAGCGTTACAAGTTTGGCTACTGATGGTTATGCCCCTTTTGAGCAATACTCCGAGAAGGGTAGACAAGGTCCATACACGGATATATATGGCCTTTGTGCAACTCTATATACAGCTGTTACAGGCGAAAAGCCACCTCCCGCAACAGATAGGATGCTTGATGACACTATGATTTCGGTATCGGAGAAGGCCTACGGGAGATACTCAGTAAATTTACTTAATGCCATAGATGCCGGAATGGCTATTAGACCAAATGATAGGCCCCAGTCTGTAACAGAGTTTCGCCATATATTGGGTGCTAGTAAGGGGTCTCCAACTAAGGCCGTGCAAGCGCCAAAGAATGCTGCGCCAAAAAGAAATGCATCAAAAGGTAAAAATTTTCAGCCCCCTAAAATTCAAGATAAATCTAAAAATGTCATCCTAATCGTTGTTGGTGTCATTTCCACATTGGTTGTTGGAATTTATCTCCTAAATAAAAGCTCATCTCAGCCAAAACTGAATGAATTTGCAGAAAATCCTGTTCCAGTGACTATTCCAAGCGCCTCCAATAGCTTAAGTCAGGCTGTGGTTAGCGACATATCGGGGTCATGGACTTTACAGGGAAAAAGTTGCGCTGAATTCAAGCTTTCAATTATTCCTGATGCTACCGCTATTGGGTATGAGGAGCTTACCTATGATTCTCAGAAGTCTGTTAAGTGGATGATTATTTCGGCAGACAAGATAGATACTGATATTTTTAAAATTGTAGGAAAATCTAATGATGGCTCGGTAATTGAGGATGGTTATAAGTTACTAAATGCTAATGAAATGCAGCTTATTAGAAAAGTAATACTTTCGCCAAATAAAAAAGCCTTGGCATTAAATGGAAAGTGGCTTGATGATGAAAAGCCAACTCCTTTAATGGTAAGGTGCCCGTAATATGTCTTGGGTATTTAAGGCGCCTACTTTTATTGCTCTAATGTTTTTTAATGGATTGATATTTGCACAAGAATCAGTTCCGATGTGTCCGCCCCCCTCTCAAAAGGTTGAGTCGTGGAGTAAATGTATTGGTGGTTATACGTATCCTAATGGCGTTAAATACTTTGGATCCTGGAAAAACGATTACGCATCTGGTGAAGGCATCTTGATTTATCCAAATAAAAATATGTATGTAGGAACCTTTTCAAATGATAAGGCGATTGGGCGTGGCGCTATCTTTGATAGAAATGGACGAATTACTAAAGCAGGTTATGCAAATAGCCCGGAGATTGGTGACCAATATTTTTTAAATGTTAGCGATGGGTATATTTCTGAGGGGGATGGTTACTTTGGCTACGATCAGATAGGGCAGTATGTTGGCGGGATTCAGGCAAGACTTGGGCGTTATATAGATCTTTTAACAGATAAATCAAGCCAAGCTAAGCCTGGCTCTACAAATGCCCCCTCAGGCGTTAAAAACAACCAACGTCCTCAGGGTGGATTGGGCAATGATTCAAAAGTCGAGCAGCAGAGACTAAAATGCACTCGCCTTGGATTGGCTAGCGGGTCCGACGACTTTAAATTGTGCATGCAGCAATAATTAAAATGGTCGAGTTGCTTTGAAACGATTCATATTGGCTACATCTCTCTTTACTTTTACTCATGCGTATGCAGCAAGTCGTGAAGTTATCTGCTTTAGGTACGGCTTGCCCCCCGGGTCGGAGGAGTTTATTCGTTGTATGAATAATTCTCAAAACTCTGTTACTAGCACTACTCCAAAGAAAACGCTAAAATCTAATGTCGCCTCATCTGGGAAAGAGGTTGAAAAAACTGCACCCATTCCCGTGGATTTAGGAAACCTTACCGTTACTTATCAGCCAGATGCTGATGCATATTACCCCTCATTTTCACGGCGTAGTGGTGAGCAAGGTACGGTCGTGGTCAAGTTAATAGTTGACGAATCTGGCTCTGTTGAGGATGCTTTATTGCTTCAATCAAGTACATTTCCAAGGTTAGATCGTGCTGCATATGATATTGGCAAGCGTTATATATTTAAGCCTTACTTAATTAATGGAAAACCTGTAAGAGTGTCAACAAACCTATTAATTAAATTTAACTTAAAAACAGATTAACGCCCTTCATACATCTTTTATTTTCAATAACATTAATAAATTAAATAGCAACTTAATATGACTGATAACCTGCGATCTTTAGCAATTGGTGAGATGCTTTCTGACTACAGAATCGACGGAGTGCTAGGTCAGGGCGGCTTCGGCATAACTTACTTAGGCTTTGATGTCATGTTAGATCGCCGTGTCGCGATCAAAGAATACTACCCTAGAGAGTTCGCTGTCCGTGACAGCACACTCACTGTCCATGCTGCTGGTAACCAAGAAGATAAGGACACTTTTAAATGGGGTCTGGACCAGTTTATGAAAGAAGCGAAGCTTCTTGCTAAATTAAACCACCAAAATATTATCGCCGTTCGCCGATTTTTTGAGGCCAACGGAACAGCATATTTTGTTATGGATTATTGCGAAGGAAAGCCTCTTGATGATCTGATAAAGGTTAATGGTGTGTTAACGCTGGAGCAAATAAATAAAATTATTTCCCCGATTTTGGATGGGTTGAATCATCTCCATAGTGTCAATTTTTTACATAGGGACATAAAGCCAGCCAATATATATATTAAATCGGATGGCAGCCCTGTTTTACTTGATTTCGGAGCCGCTCGCCAGGAAATTGTTTCTCATAGTAGAAGTGTCACAAGTTTGGCAACCCCTGGGTATGCAGCATTCGAGCAATACTCAACAAAAGGCAATCAAGGCCCGTGGACTGATATTTATGGTTTAGCCGCAACCCTATACAGAGCTGTTACTGGTGAAAAGCCGCAAGACTCCCCAGATAGAATCCTGCAAGATACCTTGATACCGGCGGCCGTACTTGCAGCCAACAAGTACCCTGACGGCTTATTAAATGCAATTGATAAAGGCATGGCAGTGCGCCCGGAGGAACGCCCTCAGAAGATATCCGAATGGCGAGAACTATTTGGGCTAATCAACGCAATTCCCAAGGAAACACGTGCAAATAATGTTGCTAGCCTTTCTGAAAATAAAAAAGCTAGCAAGAAGGTGGCTCCTGCAGTTATAGAGCCCCCCATAAAGAGTGACAAAACTTACGATGGAATATCAAACAACATTAAATTTATTTTTGTTGGTATAGCTATTGTGGCTATCGTTGTTATTGGCTGGATCTTTCTCGGTAAATCTCCAAGTACATCTAATACCGTAAATAACGGTGTGATTCCAACCCCCTTAGAAGCTAAGAAAGATGGTGCCATCGATGCTAATCTCCAAGTTACCTCGGTTGAGGCGATGGTAACCGAGATCTCCGAGCTAATTCAATCCGGCCAGCTGGTTAAGGCAGGGCCGATAATTCAAGAGGCAATAAGTAAATACCCAGATAACTCTAAAGTTCATTATCTTGCCTCGCAGTTATATGTAAGGCAGGGTAAATTAGAGGCGGCCAGGACTGAACTTTCTATGGCGGAAAAGCTAGCACCGGGGCTCCCATTTGTAGGGCCGGCAGAGGTTCAAAAATTACAGGCAAAGCTACAAGTAGACAGTAGACCGCCCGCTACTCAGCGCCCACAGGCTGCCCCTGCTACTCCCTCTATCGATTTAAACAAGATCGTGAAAGATGCTGTTAATAAGTAACTATCGAATTTAATAAACTGTTTATGTACCCTAAATATTACTTTTTGGAAGAAATAGCATGAAATATAAGTACACTTTTTTACTATTTATGGCTTTGGTACTGCAAATTAGTGTAGCCAATTCGCAGCCTGCAGCTGAGTCAGAAGGGAGTGGCGTAAAAGAGTTCTTTAGAACACTTTTATTTTGTGGCCCAGGAAATAAAATGTGCGACAAGGAATACAACCCAAATGCAAAAAAT
>CAIOIX010000168.1 GCA_903858445.1 uncultured beta proteobacterium | reverse complement strand
GTCTTTAAATTTCAGCGGATCGATTGGGTAAATATCGGCACCAATCTCATAACGACCTTTGGGGTCAAGCAAGCTATCCAAGCGCTGACGAGCGCCGATACGCATGTGATGACTGCATTTTGGACAAACCGATAAATTGGCCTCTATATCAGTGCTATAAAGCACTGTTTCACAACTAGGGCACTTAACCCACAAACCCTCAGGAACTGACTTGCGATTTGCAGGGTCAGTATGTTGAATTTGGGGTGGGAGTATTTTATCGATCCAGCTCATGTGTTTTAGCTATCCAAGGCTACGCGGATTTCACGTATAAAGGTTTCAAGTGATTGTACCGCCTGACCTGGAGGCGCATCCTCCAAAATCCGGATAATCCGACTTCCAATGACCACTGCATCAGCAGTATTCGATACCGCCTTAGCACTAGCAGCATCGTTAATTCCAAAGCCCACGGCAACAGGAATATCGGTTGCCTCCCGAATTTTAGGAATAATACTGGCGACATCTTGAGTATTGAGGTGCGAAGCACCAGTTACCCCACGCATGGAAACGTAATAAATATAACCAGAAGCTATTTTGGCAGCTTCTTTAATGCGATCCGATGATGATGTTGGCGCTAGCAAGAAAATTGGATCAACACCAGCAATCCTCATGCGCGCCGCAAAATCTACACACTCTTCTGGTGGGTAGTCCACTATCAGCACCCCATCGACTCCAGCGTCTTTAGCCTCCGTCGCAAAACGTTCAGCGCCCATTTGCTCAATAGGGTTTGCGTAGCCCATTAAAACGACTGGGGTTACTTTATCTTGTTGTCGAAATTGTTTAACCATCTCCAAGCAACCATGCAAGGTGACGCCTTTAGCTAGCGCTCTTTCAGAAGATCGCTGAATCACAGGTCCATCAGCCATAGGATCTGAAAAAGGGACGCCCAGCTCAATTACATTGGCACCACCACGCACCAAGGCATGCATTAAGTCGACGGTGAGCTTTGGGTCAGGATCGCCAGCAGTAATAAACGGGATGAGACCTTTTTTTCCGGAGGCTTTTAATTCTTTAAAGAGCGCAGTAATTTTGGACATAAATGATTCTTATTTCTCTCTTTTAATTTTTTCTACCAGCTTAGCCTTCAGATCCAGTGGCCTGGGCAACTGTGTGCATATCTTTATCGCCACGGCCGGAAAGATTAACCAAAATTGTTTTATCTTTACCAAGTGTTGGCGCCATTTTGCACGCATAAGCAATCGCATGTGCAGATTCTAGCGCTGGAATAATGCCCTCAATCTGACAGCAGTCATGGAATGCCTTAAGCGCCTCTTCGTCGGTAATGGCTACGTAATCAGCACGGCCAGAATCTTTTAACCAGGCATGCTCGGGACCAACACCGGGATAATCCATACCAGCAGAAACGGAATGCGTTTCAGAGATTTGGCCATTTTCATCTTGCAATAAATAAGTACGATTACCATGTAATACGCCTGGCTTACCAACACAAAGAGCGGCCGAATGCGCGCCACTTTGCAATCCATGACCAGCGGCTTCAACACCAATAAGCTTTACTTTGGGAAAATCAATGTAGGGGTAAAAAATACCCATTGCATTAGAGCCACCACCAACGCAAGCAAGCACATAGTCTGGTTGTCGACCAGTCAACTCTGGCATTTGAATCTTGCACTCTTCGCCGATTACGCTTTGGAAATCGCGCACCATCATTGGATAGGGGTGTGGTCCAGCAACTGTCCCAATAATGTAGAAAGTATTGTCGACATTGGTAACCCAATCACGCATTGCTTCATTGAGTGCGTCTTTTAATGTTTTGGTACCAGATTCAACTGGAACGACTTTAGCACCTAGCAACTTCATCCGATAAACGTTCTGTGCTTGGCGTGCCACATCAACAGAGCCTTGGTAAACAGTGCAATCCAAACCAAAGCGTGCGCAAATAGTGGCGGTTGCTACACCATGCTGCCCTGCCCCTGTTTCTGCAATGATGCGCGGCTTACCCATGCGCTTAGCTAGCATCGCCTGACCAATCACATTATTAATTTTATGAGCGCCGGTATGATTTAAGTCTTCACGCTTTAAGTAAATCTGCGCACCACCTAACATTTCACTCCAACGCTTGGCGTGATAGACCGGTGATGGCCGCCCAACGAAGTGTTTGAGTTCGTAATGAAACTCTTCCATGAACTCGGGATCATTTTGATATTTGGCATAAGCTTCTTTAAGCTCATCCAAGGCAAACATGAGTGTTTCGGATACAAAAACACCACCATAGGGACCGAAGTGTCCTCTTGCGTCTGGCTTGTCGTACATAGCTACCTTTGTGATTTAGTTACAGCAAATTAATTATGGTGCTGACTGTGCATCCGCTGCGCGAACAGCATTAATAAATTCAGCCATCAATGCAGGGTCTTTAATACCCTTGCTGAGTTCAACGCCACTTGAGACGTCAACTGCGCAAGGATGAAGACGTGCAATGGCCTCGCCCACGTTGTGCGCGTTCAACCCACCACTCAAAACGACCCGAGGCGCGTTTGCGCTTACCCATGCTTGTGGAATCCCTTGCCAATCGAAAGGAACGCCCCCTCCACCATAACCCTCTACGAGGGCATCCAGCAAAAAGGCGTTTGCTTGACTGTATTGTAGGGAAAAATCATCAAACGCGAACTGAGCCCCGATCCGAGCGGCTTTCATCCAAGGCTGGCCT
>CAIOIX010000167.1 GCA_903858445.1 uncultured beta proteobacterium | reverse complement strand
ACAAGTTTCCGCTGAAATTCTGCGCAAGATGAAAAAAACTGCCGAAGACTATCTCGGTGAAGAGGTGACAGAGGCAGTCATTACTGTCCCAGCTTACTTTAACGATAGCCAACGTCAAGCAACTAAAGATGCTGGCCGTATTGCTGGCTTGGATGTTAAGCGCATCATTAACGAGCCTACTGCGGCTGCATTGGCATTTGGTTTGGATAAGCAAGATAAGGTTGATCGCAAGATTGCTGTGTATGACTTGGGTGGCGGCACATTTGACGTGTCCATTATTGAGATTGCTAACGTAGACGGGGAAAAGCAGTTTGAAGTGCTCTCCACTAACGGTGACACTTTCTTGGGTGGTGAAGATTTTGACCAACGCATTATTGATTGGATTATTGCTGAGTTTAAGAAAGAGCAAGGCGTTGATTTGAGTAAAGACGTGTTGGCATTGCAACGCTTAAAAGATGCTGCTGAAAAGGCCAAGATTGAATTGTCATCTGCACAGCAAACAGAAATCAACTTGCCTTACGTTACTGCCGATGCCAGCGGTCCGAAGCATTTGAACCTCAAGTTAACCCGCGCTAAGTTGGAATCTTTGGTTGAAGAATTGATCATGCGTACAGCAGGTCCATGCCTCACAGCGATTAAAGATGCAGGTGTAAACGTAGCTGATATCGACGATGTGATTTTGGTCGGTGGTCAAACCCGTATGCCGGCAGTGCAAGATAAAGTAAAAGAAATCTTTGGTAAAGAGCCACGTAAAGACGTTAACCCTGATGAAGCAGTAGCTGTTGGTGCCGCGATTCAAGGCTCCGTATTATCTGGTGACCGCAAAGACGTATTACTCCTGGACGTTACCCCATTGTCATTGGGTATCGAAACCTTGGGTGGCGTGATGACTAAGATGATTCCGAAGAACACCACTATTCCGACTAAGCATTCGCAGGTATATTCCACCGCGGAAGACAACCAGCCTGCTGTAACCATTAAGTGTTTCCAGGGTGAGCGCGAGTTGGCTGCGGCGAATAAGTTGCTTGGTGAATTTAATCTTGAAGGTATTGCGCCTGCACAACGCGGCATGCCACAGATTGAAGTAACCTTTGATATTGATGCTAATGGTATTTTGCATGTCACAGCAAAAGACAAAACAACTGGCAAAGAAAACAAGATTACTATCAAGGCAAATTCTGGATTGACCGAAGAAGAAATTCAACGCATGGTGAAGGATGCTGAAGCTAATGCGGCTGAAGATAAGAAAGTGCTCGAGTTAGTAACTGCTCGTAATACGGCTGATGCTTTGGCTCACTCAACCAAGAAGGCTTTGGAGGAGCATGGAGCAGGTCTAGAGGCTGCCGAGAAAGAAGCGATAGAAGCTGCTTTGAAAGAGCTTGATGAAGCGATCAAAGGTAGCGATAAAGTCGCGATTGAAGCTAAGACCGAAGCTTTGGGCAAGGCAAGTCAGAAGTTGGGCGAGAAGGCGATGGCCGCTGAACAAGCTAAGGCTGGCGGTGCTGCTCCTGGGGCAACTCCAGGTGGTGCACATGCTGCTGCTCCTGATGCCGATGTTGTCGATGCCGACTTCAAAGAGGTTGATGAGAAGAAGTAATCCCATCCATTAATAAGCTGTTTTTGAAGTAATTAAATAACAAGTCGGCCTCGTGCCGACTTGTGCCATTCAGGTCGTTGAGAGGAAGAGTTGTGCCTAAAAGTAAACGCGATTATTACGAAGTGCTTGGTCTGGCAAAAGGTGCCAGTGATGCAGAGCTAAAAACAGCCTATCGCAAATTAGCGATGAAGCATCACCCTGATCGCAATCCCGATAACAACAAAGATTCCGAAGTCAAATTTAAAGAAGTAAAAGAAGCATATGAAACGCTAACAGACCCCAATAAGCGCGCCGCCTATGATCAATACGGTCATGCGGGTGTTGATCCTTCCATGGGGGGATTCGGTGGTGGTGGCGGTGGTTTTGCTGATGCCTTCGGCGATATCTTCGGCGATATCTTCGGTCAAGGGGGCGGTGGGCGCCAGGCTGGCCCTCAAGTTTATAAGGGCGCAGACTTACGCTACAACATGGACATTACTCTTGAAGAAGCGGCCGAGGGTTACACCACGCAAATTCGAGTCCCCAGTTGGAGTAATTGCAAACCGTGTCATGGCTCTGGTGCTGAGCCAGGCAGCAAGGCAGAGCGATGCACAACCTGTGATGGCCACGGTCAGGTCAGAGTTCAGCAGGGCTTCTTCTCCATGCAGCAGACTTGCCCCAAGTGCCGCGGTACCGGTGAATATATTCCAAAGCCTTGCAAGACCTGTCATGGCAGCGGAAAGCATAAAGAGCAAAAAACACTCGAGATCAAAATTCCTGCAGGAATCGATGATGGTATGCGTGTACGCTCTGTTGGCAACGGTGAGCCAGGTGTTAATGGTGGACCAGCAGGCGACCTCTATGTTGAAGTAAGAGTCAAGGCTCACAAAGTCTTTGAGCGAGATGGTAGCGATCTTCACGTGCAGATGCCGATTTCGTTCGCAATAGCGACAATTGGTGGCGATATTGAAGTGCCAACGCTATCCGGGCGCGTGGAGTTCCCGATTCCAGAAGGTACGCAAACTGGTAAGACCTTTCGCTTGCGTAATAAAGGTATCAAAGGGCTGCGTTCAGCGATTGTGGGCGATCTCTTCGTGCATGTGATTGTAGAGACGCCAGTGAAGTTGACTGACGAACAAAAAGGTCTACTTCAGAAATTCGATGAAAGTTTAAAGTCAGGCGGTGGAAAACATAACCCGCATCAAAAGGGTTGGTTTGACGGTGTGAAGACTTTTTTTAGTTAATCAGGTTTATCCAGCAAAGCCATGTTCGGATCCGGGAAACTTCCCAGATTTCACTTCTCGAACATAGGCTTTGACTGCGGCTTCAATTGAGGCGTGACCATCCATAAAGTTTTTCACAAACTTGGGTGGTTTTCCAGGGCTAATCCCCAGCATATCTTGTAAAACTAAAACCTGACCAGAACAATCTGGGCCTGCCCCTATACCAATGGTTGGAATAGAGAGTGACTGGGTGATGAGCTTCCCTAGTGAGGAAGGAATAGCTTCGAGGACGAGCATTTGAGCGCCCGCTCGCTCACACGCTAAAGCCTGTTCACGCATGAGGGTTGCAGCATCTTTTGATTTTCCTTGGACTTTATAGCCACCCAAGACATGAACTGACTGTGGTAGTAAACCGAGGTGCGCACATACAGGGACGCTACGCTCCACCAAGTACTGAATGATGTCAGTCTGCCAGCCGCCACCTTCTAGTTTGACCATGTCTGCACCAGCGCGCATCAGTTCAGCGGCAGAGTCTAGCGCCTGAATAGGATCGCCATAACTAGCAAATGGCAAATCGGCAATGATGAACGCTTGGGTATTTCCACGTGCCACACATTCGGTGTGATATGCCACCTGTTTAACGGTAACAGGAGTCGTGCTGGAGTGGCCTTGAATCACATTACCCAAAGAATCGCCAATCAACATGGTCTCAACACCACAGCGATTTAGTAGCGCTGACATAGTTGAGTCATACGCTGTCAGCATTGATATCTTCTCTCCATCGACATGCATGGCAAGGAGTTTAGAAATTGTGATTGGCTTATCGCCCTGTAAGTAACCCATGGTATGAGTTTAATGAATTAATGCGCCGTTTGGCTAGAAACACTTTTTTCGATACAATTACAGTTGTGACAGGGTAGCTTTTCAATTCTTTGGTGAGCTACTTGAGGTAAATAGGTCTTGAGTTCGCCAAAATTAGGCAAGAAGAAATCTGGTGCAATCTCGAGAAGGGGAAGCAAGACAAAAGAGCGCTCAATGATGCGGGGATGAGGCAAAGTTAACTCAGTATCATTTTGAGAGACCCCTTCAAATGACAGAATATCCAGGTCTAAAGTGCGCGGCGCATTCATATAGGGACGTTCACGACCAAATGCTTGCTCAACTGCTTGGCAAACGTGCAAAAGACCATAGGGGCTAAGGTGGGTCTCAATTTCAATGACTGCATTGATGTAATCTCCCCCTGCGGCATCGACGGGAGCACTTTGATAAAAGCAACTCTTAACAAGAATTTGTAGTTCACATCGTTGTGCAAGACAAACAATAGCATCAGTGATGAGCTGACGTGTGTCGCCGATGTTGCCACCAAATCCAATAAACGCTCTAGCCATACAATTTCCAAACAAGAGATAAAACTACTTTACAGAAATTTCCTCAATCTTGCTTAGCTTGCCGCATCTTCTGCGGGCGAGGCGACTTTGGGTTTTCTTCGACGACGTTTTTTGGCTGGGGAATTAGCGTTGCCGCTGGCAGATTCAGTTTTGACGGATGTCATTAAAGCCTCTTGTCCTGCAGGATCTGCTGCAATAAAGCTTGTCCACCATTCACCTAGAGCTGGATTCTGTTCGCCAGTAGCACATCTTAATAGCATGAAGTCATACCCCGCTCTAAAGCGAGGGGATTCAATGAGGCGATAAGGGTAGCGACCAACACGCTTTTCAAAGCGGGGTTGCATTGACCAGATTTCTCGCATATCACTCTCAAAGCGACGCTGAATGGTCATGCCACTACTCTGAGTGGCGATTGTATCGTCCATAGCGTCATGGAGGGCGGGGATATTGGACATACCCTTAGCAATGTTCTGTTTCCAGTTTTTGAGAAGATCAGGCCAGAGTAGGGTTGCAAAAAGGAATCCAGCAGAAACGCTTTTGCCAGATTGAATGCGTTCGTCGGTATTGGCAAGAGCCAGCCGCACAAAATTGTTTGCTTCTTTGGAGTCTGCCTTGGTATCGAGAATGTGATCGAGCAGTGGGAGTAGGCCATGATGCAAGCCGGCATCACGCAACCCTTGAATCGCTGCCCAAGAATAACCAGACATCAAGAGTTTAAGAATTTCGTCAAAGAGCCGAGCCGCGGGAACATCGTGAATCAGATTGCTAAGTTTGGCAATGGGAGCATGTGTTGCAGCATCTAAAGTAAAGCCTGTTTTGGCGGCAAAGCGAATGGCGCGCAACATCCGAATGGGATCTTCACGATACCGTTTCGCAGGATCGCCAATCATCCTCAAGGTTTTCTTCTGCATATCAGCCATACCGCCGTGATAGTCGAGAACGGTCTCAGTGGCTGGGTCGTAATACATGGCGTTAATGCTGAAGTCGCGACGTGCAGCATCTTCATGTTGCGAGCCCCAAACGTTGTCGCGGAGGATGCGACCACTTTCTGCAACATGGTCTCCAGCGTTGTCTAGTAAGGCTCTAAAGGTTGATACCTCAATAATTTCTGGTGCACCTTTACCAAAAAAAGTCACATGCACAATCTGAAAACGACGCCCAATGAGGCGTGCTTTTCGAAAGAGTTTTTGTACTTGGTCTGGAGTGGCATTAGTTGCTACATCAAAATCTTTGGGTCCAATTCCGAGAGCCAAATCTCGCACTGCACCACCGACAATGAAGGCTTCATACCCAGCTTCCTGCAGGGTATCAGTAACCTTCACTGCATTTTTGGAAAGTAAATGTGGGTCAATGCGATGCGTTTTTTTGGGAACGCATTTTGGTGCTCCCGATTGGTTGACTTGCATATGCCGCTCCATAGGATCACGGCGCAAGATGCGTTTGATGAATTTAGTAATCATGCAAACAATTCAAGAATGGGCCAATTGCGTTTGGCTGCTTCGTTACGTAGATGTGTGTCTGGATTTGTGGCAACAGGATTGCTAACCTTCTCTAAAAGCGGTAAATCGTTCATTGAATCCGAATAAAAATAACTGCGCGGTAATTGGTCTAAAGTCAGATTTTGACTTGCCAACCAATCATGCACCCTCTGAATCTTACCCTCACGGAAGTTGGGGATACCTTTTACTTCACCCGTGAAGTTCGCTAGAGGATTATCTCCTGCAGTTGCTGGTTCGGTCGCAATAAGATGCTCGATGCCAAAACTCTCCACAATGGGGCGGGTAACGAAGCTATTTGTAGCGGTCACTACGCAGCACAGATCTCCAGCGTCTTGGTGGCGTTTTACGAGATCCAATGCTTGTTGGCGCAATTGGCCATGGATAACTTCATTCATGAAGGCGTTATGCCATGCTTTCAGCTGGGCACGAGAATGCTCTGAAAGTGGCTTTAAGGCAAAGCGCAGAAATTCATGAATATCGAGCTTGCCATCTTTGTAGTCTTGGTAAAAGCGCTCATTTTGTTTTGCGTAATATTTGCTATCCACCACCCCAATGCGGGCTAAAAATTGCCCCCATTCATAATCGCTATCACACGGTAAGAGGGTGTTATCTAAGTCGAAAAGGGCAAGTTGAGTCATGAAGTATTTTGTCCGGACTGTAAGAGCTCACGCACGAGCGGTAAGGTTACAGGACGTTTTGTTTCCAGGGAATAAGAATCTAAAGCATCCATTAAAGCCATTAAGTTTGGCATGTCACGATAAAAGCGGTTTAACAACCAAGGCAGCACATCTGGTGAGAGTACGAGACCGCGTGCCTGAGCTGCTTGTTCTAAAGCTTGTATTTTCTCATCATCATCCAAAAGATGGGTTTGATAGATCAAACCCCAACCTAGGCGTGTACGAAGGTCTTCGCGCAACTCCAAACTGGCTGGGGCCGCTCTACCTGCCATAAAAATATGAATCGCTTTGCTAGCTTGAACACCATTGAGAATCCGAAATAAAGCTGCAACTAGACGTTCATCCAAGCGATCCACATCATCCACGGTAATCACGGAAGGTTTGGTAAGTTCGCCTAGAAAGCTCATCTTTTCTTCAAGCCTGACCCAGGAGATGGGCTCAGTGGGGCTCAAAGAAAAATGTTCAACTTCTAACTGTTCCGCAGCATTTTCTATGGCTGAGAGCAGATGGCTGCGTCCCGATCCCTCAGGCCCCCACCAATAGATCCAGCGTTGGTTTAGAGGGTTGTCTAAGGCGCTACTACTTTGTTTGGTGACCCAGCTATCGACTAAGCTACGCAAGTTAGAGAGCAGTGCTAAATCCTTACCGGGTAGAAAATTATCGAGCGTCGCTTTGGGTGTATGGCTAATATCAAGCGCAAACTGTCTGGGCAGAGGAGTCTTCATGATTGCAACTTAGTCTACTTTTGATACCAAGCGCTTTGGCTGTAACGTGACCAAGTGTATTTCATCAGTACCAGACTTACAGCGCTGATCGGTAGAGCAAGTAGCACTCCAAAGAAGCCAAACAACTTACCAAACAACAGTAAAGCAAACAAGACGGCAACAGGATGCAGGCCAATCCGCTCGCCAACTAGGCGTGGTGTGAGAAAGAAGCCCTCAAGAAACTGTCCAAGACCATATACAACCAGCACGCCAATAATTGCGCTGCCTGGGCCAAATTGGAGCAGTGCTGAAAGGATAGCCAAGGTCAAGCCTAGGGCAATTCCAACGTAAGGAATCACGATCATGAGTGCGGTAAATACGCCTAAGGCCACTGCCCCCTTGACGCCAATCAAACTTAAACCGACGCTATAAAAAATAGACATGATGGAAATAACAATCAACATGCCTCTGAGGTATTGAGAGAGTAGTCCATCGGTATGCATTGCCAAGTGGTGCACGGTTTCTTGAGCGCGTACTGGAACCAGATTTTTTACTAATGCGAAGAAATGATCCCAATCGATCAGTAGATAGAACATTACAAAAAGGATTAATACGGTGTTCACAAAACCGGCAATTACAGAGCTTCCTGACATCAACACCGTGTCAAAGGTTGAGCTCATGAGCTCATTAGCGTTGTCGTTAATATGTTCAGTAATTTTTTGGGTAACGCTGGCTTTTAGGGTGCCCCAATCAACATCAATGTGCAATTCATTGAGTTTTGGGCCTAGCCAAGCCTGAGTGTTCTGAATCCACCCTGGCAACTGACTTTTAATGAGTGGTAGCTCATTTTTGAGTAGCCCAATAAACAGGGCTAGAACGAAAAAAGCCAATCCTAGACCAATAATCATGGCAATTGCGGCTGCTGCGGTACGCGGGACCTTTCGCCCCTCAAGCCATAGGCAAACTGGGCGTAGGGCATAAGCTAGTATGAACGCCGTGAGAAAAGGGGTAAAAATTTCAGCCATCTTGCATGAATCCTCTAGAATTCAATGATTCTACTGATCAAGTACCGTTTTTACTAATCTTCTACTTCTGCCATGACCTCATCTACTAATTCCTCCTCAAAAGGCCTTTCCTACCGCGATGCTGGTGTCGATATTGATGCCGGGGATGATTTGGTGGATCGCATCAAGCCTTTAGCCAAAAAGACAATGCGGGAGGGTGTATTGGCCGGCATTGGCGGTTTCGGGGCTCTTTTCGAAGTACCTAAGCGCTATCAGGAGCCGGTATTGGTTGCCGGTACCGATGGGGTTGGCACTAAGTTAAGACTGGCTTTTGAATGGAATCGTCACGACACTATTGGCCAAGACCTCGTCGCTATGAGTGTCAATGATATTTTGGTTCAAGGTGCAGAACCCCTCTTTTTCTTAGATTACTTTGCTTGCGGGAAGTTAACCGTTGATATGGCGGCGACGGTAGTGGCTGGTATTGCGCACGGCTGCGAGTTATCTGGCTGCGCCTTAATTGGTGGTGAGACTGCTGAGATGCCTGGGATGTATCCTCCCGGCGAATACGATTTGGCTGGGTTTGCAGTTGGCGCCGTTGAGAAATCTAAAATCATTACTGGTGCAACGATTGCCCCCGGTGATGCGATTTTGGCGATCGCTTCAAGTGGTGCACATTCCAATGGATACTCATTGGTACGAAAAATTATTGAACGTGCCGGTGCAAAACCCAGTGACGATTTAGGTGGTCGCCCATTAGCTGATGTCGTGATGGCTCCTACGGAAATTTATGTGAAGCCACTTCTGAAATTGATCTCAGAAATCAATGTCAAGGGTATGGCACACATTACTGGCGGTGGTTTAGTTGATAACGTACCTCGTGTACTCCCAGAAAATACCCAAGCTATATTGCATCGCGATAGCTGGCAAATGCCAGAGCTCTTCCGTTGGTTGCAAATGAAGGGTGGTGTTGCTGATGCAGAAATGGTGCGTGTATTTAACTGCGGTATTGGTATGGTAGTCATTGTTGCTGCCGATCAAGCAGATGCCGCCATCCAATCACTTAATAGCCAAGGCTTAACAGCGTGGACTGTTGGTGAAGTTGTTGAGCGCCCTCATGATGCTCCGCAAACGATCGTTATTTAATCAGAGCTGATTTCACTAAAGTCTGCTTACAGTAATCGAGTGCCGCCTTCAACTCTTCTGGGTTGAAGGGGTCAAAAGTATTTCTACCGGAAATGGCCCTTAACCAAGTCAGCTGTCTTTTACCTAATTGTCTTGTGGCTGCCAAGGATTTGTAACGCATCTCATCCCAATCTGTTTGACCATCAAGATATTCCCAAATTTGTCGATAGCCTACTGAGCGAATGGCAGGTAGCTCGGGATGCAATGCGCTGTTAGTGCGTAACTTCTCGACCTCCGAAATCAATCCACCGCTAAGCATTTCATCGAAGCGTTTTTCGAGGTTGGCATGAAGTCTTGCGCGATCGCTGGGTTCGAGGGATACAAGATTGATCCACTCTGGAATTGCAGACCCTTCTCTGCCATCTGCGCTGGGAGAGTCTGCTAATAAAGTAGACATAGGTTTGCCAGTGATTTCATAAACCTCGATAGCGCGCTGAACCCTCTGTGAGTCATTTGGCATTAAGCGTGCCGCTGTGATGGGATCAATTTTCATCAACTCTGTATGCATAGCTGGCCATCCAATCACTTTTCCTTGCGCATCTAAGCGCGCACGAATAGCTGCATCAGCAGGAGGTAAAAAAGAGAGGCCATGTGCCCAAGCCCGCCAATACAGCATCGTGCCACCGACAACAACAGGAATATTGCCACGCTCACGTATCTTTTCGCAGAGTTGTTTTGCATCATTGGCAAACTTTGCTGCTGAGTACACCTCTATTGGATCCAAGATATCAATGAGGTGATGAATAACTGTGGCTCGCTCCGCTTGGGTGGGTTTCGCGCTACCGATATCTAAGCCACGGTAGACCAAGGCCGAGTCCATGCTAATGAGTTCAATTGTTATGCCAAGCGATTGCGCATGCTCTGCAAGAGACATAGCTAAATGAGTTTTGCCTGCGCCTGTTGGACCCACGATACAAAGAATGGGATCGCTAGCAGATAAATGCGGAGGCTGAATGTTGGATTCAGTTTGCATGTTTAGATTATATGAGCCTGTTAATATTTGTCCCAGACCAATCAGTGGAGTGCAAGTTGATCGATACCCTTATACAAATAAGTGACCTGTTGTTGCATATTGACCGCCATCTT
>CAIOIX010000166.1 GCA_903858445.1 uncultured beta proteobacterium | reverse complement strand
TCCATCACCAGATTTCGTATTTAAGAAGGGTGTATACGATAAGAGCCCAAGTGCAGAACGTATGGATCGCTGCCAAACTTGCCACAAGGGTGAGAAACGCACTAACTGGAATGGCTCACAACACCAAGTAAACGATGTGGCTTGTAATGACTGCCACGTTGTACATAACCCAGTCGATAAAGTAAGGGTTAAAAAGACTCAAACACAAGTTTGCTATACCTGCCATAAAGAACAGCGTGCAGATAGCTACAAAACATCTACCCATCCAATTGAAGTGGGAAAAGTAGTGTGTTCAGACTGTCATAACCCACACGGTTCTGCAGGTCCATCATTGCTCAAGAAAAATACTCTGAATGAAACCTGCTTCCTCTGTCATGCAGAGAAACGCGGCCCGGTATT
This sequence comes from uncultured beta proteobacterium, assembly GCA_903858445.1. GTDB lineage: Bacteria > Pseudomonadota > Gammaproteobacteria > Burkholderiales > Burkholderiaceae > Polynucleobacter. The sequence continues at coordinate 2,700 of CAIOIX010000166.1, read as the reverse complement.
GTTCGAACATCAACCAGTGGTTGAGAACTGTGCAAACTGCCACACACCTCATGGCTCCAACATCACCCCATTACTGAAAGATCGTCCACCATTCTTGTGTGATGAATGTCATGACGGCCCACATGCGAGCGGAAGTACTGTTGGACCAAATGCAGCCGGCCAGCAAGTAGCCAAAGGATTGCCGTTCAGCGGAATTAGTGCAAACGTTACTGGACGTGCGTGTATGAACTGCCACGTAATGGTTCATGGCTCAAATAGTCCTGCCGGTGGATTTTTGCAACGTTAACAAATATTGATGATCGATAGAGGCTTGTAATGAAAAATGCAACCAAATTTAATTTAAGGTTAAGTGCGATTTCCGTTGGGGTAATTGCATTGTTCGGGGCTGGTTCCGCAATGGCGGATGAGGGGGAGATGAAGGCATTAACTCAGCCTACAAGCTCCGTTCAAGTGGAGGCAATTAGTGTTGATGGCTCATCTGCTAAGTTTGGCGAATATAACGGCCTAAATCGTGGAGGGGGTTATGTAAATGGTGCGCTTAATGTTCGTGGAGGCACTGCATATACCGGAAATGAGCAGGGTGACACTACACGCTGGGCAATAACTGGTGATAATTTAGGGCTAACTTCACGCTCCGCTGGCGCCAGCATTAGCGATCAAGGAAGCTGGAGTCTTGGAGTTGGCTTTGATCAACTCCAGCACAATACCTCTGATTCTTTCCAAACACCATATCAAGGAAATATGGGGGGGAGCTCCTTCACTCTCCCTAGCAATTTTTACCAAAACCCAAATACCATCTACAAAGCGAGTGGCACTCAAAATTCTCCTTACGGCACTCAAAATTTAACCCCGGCAATCAAAGGTGACTTTCAGGGTATGAATATTTCAAATACTCGATACAACACCAATCTAAATGGTACGGCAGTAATTGATTCAAATTCAAACTTGACTTTTGAATACAATAATTTGAAGCAGACTGGCGCTAAATTGGGGGCTGCATCATCCTCGTCTCAGAGTTCTGGGGTTGCGGCTCAAGGTGTGTCAATACTGGCAATGCCTACAGATTCTCAAACAGATACTTTGAATTTGGCCTATAACTGGAAGGGTGAGGGCTCTCACTTTACGGCTGGTTATTTTGGCTCGTTTTATCAAAATAACGTCACAGGTGTTAATTGGGCACCATTTTTATCTACAACTGCAGGCACAGCTGTTTCAAACGTGATGCAAACCATGAGTACACAACCAAGTAATAGCTTGAATCAAGTGAACTTAGCGGGTGGTTATGACATTGCAAAGAAAACAAAGTTAACGGGGAACGCATCGATTTCCCAGAATATCCAAAATCAAGGTTTTGGGGGTACATACAACAATTACATGATGGTTGGATCAGCCGCTCCACCAGTTGCCTCTATGAATGGACTTGTTAATACGTCACATGCTGATGTGAAATTAACGGATCAGTCAGTTAAAGATCTTGCGTTAACCGCATCCGCAAAGTTTGATCAGCGTGATAACTTGACCCAATCAAACATGTATAACTTTAATTCGATTAGCACCAATACTGGCAATATACCTAATACGCCAATGAGCATCAAAGAAACTCAGTTGCTTTTGGGAGGCGATTACCGATTAACTAAAGACCAAAAGCTGGGGTTGACGCTGGCAAATAATAATGTGAATAGATGGTGTAATCAATATGGGACTACCAGCACAGCTGGAACACCTTTCTTAGGTACCTCTAGCTGTGTATCTGCAACTGCAAGCAATGAGAATAAAGCAGACGTAAATTACAAAATCAAAGCAACTGAAGACATCAATTTTAAGTTAGCGGCTGGATATAGTAATCGTAAAACGCAATGGAATAACCAGGCCTTAGTTGCAATGCCAAACACTGTATATACAAATGGAGGCAACATTGCTGGGTTTCAGCCATTCTTTGAGGCCTCGAGAAAACAATTTGTTGGTAAGGCATCAACCAATTGGCAGGCTAGCGAAGACCTAGGATTCACATTGGGTGGGAAATACACCAACGACACTTATCCTGATTCCACATATGGAGTTCAGAATGGGTATTCATGGAGTTTGAATCTAGATAGCACCTATGTCTACAGTATCGAAGGCACTGTATCCGCTTACGCTACTCAGCAAAATATGCAAAGAAGCATGGTGAGTAATACCTCTGCAACGACCATCTCATCAACGTCTGGTTGGAGTAATAATTTAAATACTAATACCACTACTATTGGGCTTGGATTTAAGCAAGGCGGGTTAATTGATGGAAAATTTAGTGTGAATGGGGATATGACTTACTCCAAAGCCAACTCCATTTACTCTACGAACGCTGCACTTTCGACTTGTAATGCTGCTGCAACCGCAACATGTGGCATCTTACCCGGGATTCAAAATAACTTAGGTGTGATTAAGTTGGGTGGAAATTACCAGCTAGATAAGAACCAAAAGTTTTCCATGATGTACTGGTACCAGCATTTATATAGCAATGATTTCTACTACAACGGATACCAGTCTGGATATAGCCCTGCAGGATCTATGCCTACCAATCAGACATCTCCCAGTTATAACGTAAATGTCTTCTCAGTTGTGTACACCTACAGCTTTGATTGACACCTGCGGAATACCTTTAAATAAAAGAACGGATTAAATTATGGAAACTAAACAACCAGGCGCTATTAAGAGGTTTTG
>CAIOIX010000165.1 GCA_903858445.1 uncultured beta proteobacterium | reverse complement strand
TTGAAAACGTTCATGCCAGCGAAGAAAAATGCAACTTCTACAGCAGCGGTTTCAGGAGCGTCAGATCCGTGTACGGCGTTAGCATCGATGCTATCAGCAAAGTCAGCGCGAATTGTGCCGGCATCTGCTTTCTTAGGATCGGTAGCGCCCATCAAGTCGCGGTTCTTAGCAATAGCGCCTTCGCCTTCTAGCACTTGAATCATCACTGGACCAGAAATCATGAAGCTAACTAAGTCTTTGAAGAAAGGACGGGCAGCATGAACAGCATAGAACTGCTCTGCTTCGCTTTGTGACAAATGCGCCATTCTGGACGCAATAATCTTCAAACCAGCAGATTCAAAACGATCGTAGATTTTGCCGATAACGTTTTTAGCTACAGCGTCAGGTTTGATAATAGAAAGCGTGCGTTCAATAGCCATGTAAAACTCCAATAGTGATTTCAAAGGTTTTAGTCAAACAGGTTCAAATAAGACTGTCCCTATTCAACGACCCCCGAATTATACATCCCCCGACGGTATTTACCCTTATAAAAGTAGTGCTAAGCCATTGAATTTACAGGGCATAACCCTATAACCTGTAGTCTTTTTAAACAAGGCCTTGAAATTGAGGTGTTTTGTCTATACTTACAGTCAATAGTCCTTAACGGACTTATGTACTAACTACAAAAGAAGGAGTCCCTATGAGCGATCTCAACTCTTATGGCTTTGGCCAGTCTGGCTCAATTAGCACCCCTGCGGTTCGCAATCGCGTCCTACGCAATACGTATGCCTTACTCGCACTTTCCATGGTTCCAACCATCATTGGCGCATGGCTTGGCGTAGCAATGGGCTTCACCATGTTTGCTGGAAGCCCTTTCGTCGGATTTATCGTGTTCATGGCCGTTGCCTTCGGCTTCTTTTGGGCTATCGAGAAAAATAAAGAAACCGGCATTGGCGTTCTCTTACTTTTAGGCTTCACCTTCTTCATGGGGATCATGATGTCCCGTTTGGTGGGATACACCTTAAATAGTTACAGTAATGGCGCCGCACTCATCATGCTGTCCTTTGGCGGTACGGCTGCTATTTTCGCTGTCATGGCAACAATTGCTACAGTAAGCAAGAGCGATTTTGTTGGCATGGGTAAATGGTTAATGGTAGGCGTACTCCTGTTGATCGTAGCTTCTTTGGCAAATATCTGGCTACAGTTACCTGCTTTAATGTTGACGGTGATGGTTTTGGCTATCGCGATCTTTTCAGCATTTATCTTGGTTGACGTGCAACGTGTCATTAACGGTGGTGAAACCAACTACATCATGGCTACGCTTTCCATCTACTTGGATGTATACAACGTCTTCACCAACTTGTTAGCCTTGCTTGGTATCGTCGGAGGCAACAGAGACTAACAAGCTTATTGGGCTTGCTACTTTCTTTCGCAATACTCAAAAGGCGCCACGTGGCGCCTTTTTTTATTGGCCTGAAACTAGTAGATTAATCGTGAGCCCCAAGATCAAAAGAATCATGAGGATTGACATAGCATCAGAGGATTTCATATCAAGCTCCTATCAAGAGTTGAAAAACCGTGCAGCTCTTCTGCACATCCTCAATCTACTCTTATATAAGACCTGTTTATCCAGTTTGTGCACCGCAATATACATATACGCACCTAAGTAGTGCTAAAAAATATAATAAAGAGGTCTGTGATCTCTGAATTAGACCTTTTGAAAAACTGCCATCGACTCAACATGAGAGGTATGAGGGAACATATTGACGATTCCAGCACCCTTTAAGGTGTACCCAGCATGGTGGCAGAGTATTTCAGTATCTCTAGCTAGAGTTTTAGGATTACAAGAGACATAAACGATGCACTCCGGCATCAAGAGGCTACTACTTAGATGTAGCTCAGCCAAAGCCTTACAGATTTCCATTGCACCTTCACGAGGGGGATCCATCAACCAACGCTCAGCCTTACCCCAAGATGAAATAGTTTCTGAGGTAACTTCAAACAAGTCGCTCTGCATGAAACTAGCTTTATCTGCGAGTTGATTATGAATGGCATTTTCTGCGGCTCTCGTTGTCAAACTCGCCAAGCCTTCAATACCTAGAACACTCTTAGCTCTTCTCGCTAGCGGCAGGGTGAAGTTACCAATTCCACAGAAAAGATCAAGAACGCGATCACTTGGTTTGACTCCCAACATCCGAATCGCCCTACTCACCAAACTACGATTCATCATGTGATTCACTTGCGTAAAGTCTGCTGGCTTAAACGGCATCTCTATTTCAAACTCAGGCAGGCGGTAGCATAGCTTACCGGTTGCAGGATAAAAAGGTGCAACAGTTTCAATTCCTTTGGGTTGTAACCAAATCCACACTTGATGAAGATCAGCAAAGTCTCTTAGGAGATGCTCATCTTCAGCTGTTAAGGTCTGCAGATTACGAAATACCAATGCAGTGACAGGCTTAGATTTTTTAAGGTCTTCAGAATAAGGGTCTTCAGCCTCACCCACCGCTAGTTCAATTTGCGGCATACGATCAACAATAGATAAACCCATCACCAATATCCGCAACTCCGGCAATAGATCCGACACCTGCTTGGGCAGAATCTCACAAGCCAACATGTCCGCTACATAACCACTCTTACCCTCATGAAATCCGACTAAGACCGTACCTTTTTTAATAGAGCGATTGACCACACTTAAGCGAGCTCGATGACGATACTCCCAAGCAGGACCGCCCAATGGACGCAGAATTTCTTCTGGCTTTACTTTTGCAATATGATGCAAATCGTCTTCAAGTACACGCTGCTTCATCGCTACTTGCGCTCGAATATCTAAATGTTGCATTGTGCAGCCACCACACACACCAAACGCTTTACATTTAGGCTCAGCCCTAAATACTGCTGGTTTTAATATTTTTAGAACTTTTGCTTTGTTAAAGCGTGCTTTTTCACGGGTAACCACATAGGTAACAAGCTCGGTGGGCAAAGCACCTTGTATAAAAATGACCTTGCCATTTTGCCCTGCTGCTGTCTCTTCTTCATTGGGCGCTAAGCGTGCAATTCCCTGCGCATCTAGATCAAGTGATTCAACTTTGATTGGTTCAGTCACTACGATATTGACTGGCTTTTCGCCCCTACGCATCCGGAGAAAAGCCTCGAAGATATTCTTCCCACTGGCTACCGTTTGGCTCTTTCGATTCTTTTTCTAAGTAGGTCTTCACGAACACAATTTCTTCTTGGTACTCATCTAAAGAAAAACCGCCGCGCAGTAATTGAAAACGGCAATACATGAGATAAGTATTTACAACGTCGGTTTCGCAGTAGCGACGAATATCATCAATCTTGCCATCCTGATAAGCTGGCCAAACCTGACTTCCATCCATCCCCATCTTGCCCGGGAATCCGCAGAGTTTTGCAAGGCCATCTAAGGGCGCATTTGCTCTGCCATTAAATTTAGCTAGGAGATCCATCATGTCAATGTGACGCATGTGATAACGACTGATGTAGTTATTCCACTTAAATTCTCGACTATCGTTTTCCTGGCTTTCGCCCATTTCCCAATAACGCGGGGCTTGAATATGATTTACTAGTGCGCGGTAGTGCAACACAGGCAAATCAAAACCACCACCATTCCAAGATACCAATTGTGGCGTGTATTTCTCAATCAGGTCAAAGAATGCCTGAATGAGCACCCCCTCCTCATCCTTCACGGTACCCAGAGTGCCAACTTTAATTTGCGGCAAGCCGTCTTTTGTAGTTCTCCGAATCACGCAGGAGATAGCGACAATCCGCTGCAGGTAGAGTGGCAAAAATTCACTGCCAGTTTTAGCAGCGCGCTCAGCCATTACTTTTGCAGCAACCTCAACATCCGACATAGAGTCTGGAAAGTCTTCAAGGCGACGTAATCCCGTCACATCGGGGATTGTCTCAATATCAAAAACAAGAACGGTTGCCATGTGCAGTTGGAAAGGCGCTTACAGAATTCGTGACTGCAAGTTATTGCAAATATGGCGTTGGATTCACCGGCTTACCATTGACGCGTAATTCAAAGTGAAGTTTGGCTGAAGTGGTATCCGTGTCACCCATTTCGGCAATCTTCTCACCCTTGCGAACCGTATCGCCCTCTTTAACTAGAAGCTTGCTATTGTGGGCATAGGCAGTGAGATAAGTGTTGTCATGCTTAACGATGACTAAATTACCGTAGCCACGCAAACTATTGCCGGCATAAACTACTTTGCCATCTGCCGCAGCTTGAACAGGGTCGCCAACTTTGCCAGCAATATCGATCCCCTTGTTCGCTTCGCTGAACTCACTCGTCACCTTGCCCTTGGAGGGGTAAGACAAGCGAATACCTGGCTCAGCAACAAGCACTGAGTTAGGCACATCAGACTTATTGGCTTCTTTAACTTTTGGGGTATCTACTTTAGCTGTATCGGCAGTTTTTGTGACTTGCTTCGCAGCTGATTTAGCATTTGCTGGTGCTTGCACCAAAATCAAATCGCCCACTTCAATTTGATTGGGATTCGATAAGTTATTCCACGCAATCACATCACGTGGTGCCTGACCGTTATCTAGAGCTATTCGAGCCAAGGTATCCCCCCTCTTTACTCTATAAAATCCAGGCGGAGCCGGTTCGATCGAACTACTAGTGCGGTCAATAATATTTGCAGGCTTTGCTCTAGGCGTGGTGCTACAGCCGACCATGGTCAGCAATGACGTCGCTAAGATGACTAGCGCCAAGGATTTTATGAGTGTATTTAGCATGATTTTTATACTACCCCTGATTGTAAGGGTACAAAAAAGACCTCGTCCAGGACGGTTCTTTGATAGCGCTGAGAGCTCATGCGCTCAACCATGACTAGTTGTTGCTCTTTTTCATTTTTAACCACTGGTGCGATCAAACGCCCTCCTATGGCCAATTGATCTAGCAATGCATCTGGAATACCCAGACCTGCTGCTGCCAGAATAATGGCATCAAATGGGGCGGCCTGCGGCAAACCTAGAATGCCATCACCATAAATCAAGCGCAGATTATTAATTCGAAATGGGCGTAGCTTGGCCCGGGCCATATCATGTAGCGGACGAATCCGCTCTACCGAATAGACCTCATCAGCCAGCAGACTCAAAACAGCAGCTTGATAGCCACAGCCCGTGCCAATTTCCAATACTTTCCCTAATTTTTGCTTTGGCTTATGCAAAAGCTCAATCATCCGAGCAACAACCGATGGTTTTGAAATTGTTTGCTGATGCCCAATCGGCAAAGCAGTATCCTCATAGGCCTGCGGATGCATGCCAGCATCCATAAAAGCGTGTCTGGGTACGGTGGCGATCGCTTCTAAAGTTTTAGTGTGCTTGACACCTGCAGCATGAACTTTGACTGCTAACGCCTGCCGATGACCAGCAAATCTTTCAGCTGCCGGCCTCAACCGCGATCCCAACCATTAGAGCGCATAGCCGCCAAACGGGCATGATGCGTTAAATCCAATTGCATTGGGGTTATAGAGATGCAGCCCTCGTCAACCGCGTTAAAGTCAGTACCTTCAGAGCTATCTTTGGCATGCCCTGCGGCACCGATCCAAAAGATTTCTTCACCGCGTGGATTTTTCTGAACAACCACTGGTTGTGAATGATGGCGATTACCAAGCCTAGTTACTCTCCAGCGATACAAATCAGCATAAGGACGATTGGGAATATTGACATTGAGCAAGGGCGCAGTAATACCATTGTTATGCGCCAGATGTGAGACTAGCATTTGCGCCACTACATCATGTGCGGCCTTAGCAGCATCATCAATACGTGCCCAGCCGCGATCAATCTGAGAAAAGGCAATGCCTGGAACACCGAACATCACACCCTCTACTGCAGCCGCTACTGTTCCAGAGTACAGAACATCTTCACCCATATTCTCACCCTGATTTATCCCAGAAATAACCAGATCAGGCTTGGAATCCAAGAAACCAGTCATCGCTATGTGGACGCAATCAGTTGGAGTGCCATTGATGAAAATAAAACCATCACGCTCACCACCAGCAACCCGATGAATCGATAGTGGTCGTGACAGTGTTAATGAATTTGAAGCGCCACTATGGTTCTGCTCCGGAGCAATCACTGTCACACGTCCCAGTGGAAGAATCGCATTGACGAGCGCCAATAATCCTGGAGCTAAATAACCATCGTCATTAGAGATAAGAATGTGAGGCTTAGTGGAATCAGTCATATTGAGCTATGTTAAACGAGGCTTTTGGAATGTTTTCCGCGACCCCTGAGTGAAGCATAAATCACTGGAAGAACTAAGAGCGTCAAAATAGTTGTTGTCACCATACCCCCAACAATCACCAAGGCCAGAGGTCTTTGAGCTTCCGATCCAATCGAATGAGATAAGGCAGCTGGCAACAATCCTAAGCCAGCTAGCATTGCCGTCATTAAAACTGGGCGGACTCGCATAGCCGCACCATCTACCATGGTGTCTTTCATAGCGCCATGCTCTTCAGCTACTGTCTTATTAATATAGGAAATCAAGATGACGCCATCCTGAATCGCAATCCCGAACAGGGATAGGAAGCCAAAGAGCGCAGAAATGCTCAGAGTCTCTCCCCCCAAATGCAAAGCAATAATTCCGCCGATCGCAGCAAAGGGTACATTGATCAACACAATCGTGGCATCGCGAACATTGCCCAGCGCCGTCACCAGCAAGAAAAAGATTGCCAACAGCGTTAATGGAATAATCACCATGAGTTTTTGCTGGGCCGCCTTCATCTGATTGAACTGACCATCCCATGCAATTGTGTAATTAGTTGGGAGGGATACATTTTTTTCAACAAGATATTTGGCATCTTCAACTGCGCTACCGAGATCTCGACCACGTACACTAAAAATCACAGCGATATAACGCTTACCCGCCTCGCGATAAATAAAGAATGGGCCATCGGTGACTTGCACATTAGCAACCATACCAAGTGGTATTTTCTGACCATTAGGAGTATCAATCAAGAGATTGGCAACGTCAGGAATATCATTTCGACTAGCCTCATTTAAACGCACCGCAATACCGAAGGTCTTCTCATCTTCCAAGAAATTAGAAACTGGAGCACCACCAATGGCATTTGCAACCACCGTCTGAATATCGGCAACATTGACGCCATAGCGAGCTGCCTTGGCACGATCAATTTGCACATTCAAGGTGGGTTGACCTAATTCCTTGAGAATATTTTCATCTTCAATACCGCGGACTTTTTTGAGTTCGGAAACAACTTCATGTGCTTTTTGATTTAATACATCAAGATCAGAGCCAAAAATCTTAACGGAGTTCTCACCTTTAACACCAGATAAAGCCTCGTTCACATTATCCTGAATATATTGCGAGAAGCTAAAGTTGATGCCGGGAATCTTATTTAACTCAGCCTGTAAATGCTCCAATAAAACAGCCTTACTAGAGCCTTTTGGCATCAAATCTGGCGCTACTAAATAAAGGCCATATTCTTGGTTAAATACCCCTGTGGAATCTGTACCGTCATCGGGGCGACCAATTTGTACCGCTACTTTTTCTAGCTCTGGCTGCTTAGTAAAGATTTCGCGTAACTGGTTAGCGACTTTGTTTGAATAATCTAAATCAACCGTATTAGGCAAAGTCACCCTTAACCAAATATTATTTTCTTCCAAGGTGGGCAAGAAGGCCGTACCCAAACGGGTGGCACTCAACAAGGTAAGACCAAGAATAAAAACTGATACAGCAATCACATGGCGCGGATGATCCATCCACTTACGCAATAGCGGTTTATAGCGATTGAGCATCCAAGTAATAAACTTAGGCGGCTCATGATGGAAATTATCACCAAACACTAAGGAGATGGCCGCTGGTAAAAAAGTTAGACTCAGAATGATGGAGGCAACTAATGCAAAGCCCATCGTAAATGCCATTGGCTTGAAAATAATGCCTTCTACACCCCCCATTAAAAAGAGCGGTGAATATGCCACGATAATGATGCTGGTGGAATACACCATAGCGCGCTGCACTTCACTAGTGGCTAAAATAATACTTTGATTGAGGCGCTTGCCGCCCTCCTCTAGATGGCGCATTACATTCTCGGTAATAATCACCGCGGCGTCGACGATCACACCGAAGTCAATAGCACCCAAAGAGATCAAATTAGCAGGTACATTGAAGATGTACATCTGAATAAACGAGAAGCACAAGGCTAGAGGAATCACTGCAGCAACTACGGCAGCGGCACGCAGATTACCAAGGAATATGTACAAGAGTGCCAAAACCATGGTGATTCCAAAGAACATGGTGTGCTTGACAGTACCGACAGTAATATCTAAAAGAACCTGGCGGTCATAAAAAGGCTTTACTTCAATACCGGGGGGCAAAATGTGACTGTTGATATTAGAAATTTTGTCACGGACACGTGCCAATACTTCAGAAGCATTTTCACCACGGCGCAAATAAACGATGCCCTCAACCGAGTCAGCATTATCATCAAACTGGAATAGACCCAAACGCGGCGCATTGCCGATCTGGACTGTTGCAACATCACCAATCCGAATCGGCACACCTTTGTTGACGGCAATCACTACCTGCTTAATGTCATCCAGATTACGAAGCAGGCCAACACCGCGGACCACAAACTGTTGCTCACCACTAGGCAAAATACCGCCACCAGTATTGTCATTGGCTTTTGTTAAAGCATCGATAACTTGTGGAACAGTAATGCCCTTGGACTGCAGGCTCTCTGGGCTAACGATGACTTGATACTGACGGACTTTGCCGCCAAATGAAGAAACATCAGCAATGCCCGGAGTCTGCTTAAGTTCTTTGTAAATCTCATAGTCCTGCAGCGTCTTTAAGCGCGTCGGCGAGGCATAGTCTGATTTAACTTGGTAACGCAAAATCTCTCCAGTCGCATCAGAATCTGGGCTCACGCTTGAGCTCACTCCTGGCGGGAAGGCTACGTTAGCTAAATTAGTGATAAAGATTTGGCGGACCTTAAAAGGGTCCGCGTTGTCGTTGAACTTCAGGGTGACGACAGATAGCCCAAACAAGGAAACGGAACGAAATGCCTTAACACCTGGAATGCCAGCCAAAGCATTTTCAACTGGAATGGTGACTTGCTGCTCTACTTCGGTAGTACTTCTTCCGGGCCACTGCGAAATCGCCTGAATGGTAAGCGGCGCAACACCTGGATAAGGCTGAATGGGTAACTCTTTTAGACTAAAAGCACCCAGTATCAAAAGTACTCCAGCAGCGAACAAAATGATGATGCGCTTGTCTAGTACTCCCCGAATGAAGGAGGTAACGAAACTCAATTATTCCTCCTGCTTGGCAAAACGGTCGTTCAATAAGACCGCGCCATCAGTTAAGACTTGCATACCCGGCTCTAAGCCTTCCGTTACCGCAAAACGTTTTCCATCTAAGTCATAACCCTTCACCGAGAACCGGCGGAAAGTATCGGGGCCAGTTTTGATGATGATGTAACGCATCTCACGCACACGCACGATAGCCGATTGCGGCACAACGACGGCTTCAGCATCCCCAGTTTTTAAACGGGCACTGACATACATATCGGGACGTAAAAGACCATCTGGGTTTTCAACATCGCAGCGAATTAATAAAGCATGTGTTTCTGGATCAATTACCGGGGCAATATAGTTTGCCTTGGCCACAAACTCTTTATCGGGGTAAGACTGTGAACGCAAAATCATAGTCTGACCTTTTTGAATCTTCCGGATATCTTGCTCATAGATACTACCTAAGAACCAAAGCTCTTTAGGATTAGCCAGGGTGGCCATCACATCACCGGCATTAACAATTGATCCCGGCTCAACGCCGCGCTTAACTACCACCCCTTGAATTGGCGATCGCATGATCAAGTTGGATTGTGTTTTACCACTCTTATCAATAGCTTTAATATCGCCGTCCCCAGCACCAAGATTGCGCATCCGATTGGCGGCAGCTTGTTGGGTAATTTGTGCATCACCCAATAAATCACTCATCGTTTTACTACCTTCAAGAACCTTTGCCGTCTTCGAAGAAAGCAAATACTCTTGTTGCGCTGAGATGAACTCAGGGCTATACATCTCAATGACTGGTGAACCCACTTCAACCTCTGCGCCATCAAAAGCGTAAATGCGCTCGACCCTTCCCGGTGCGCGAGCAGATAGAACTTTTGACTTTTCAGCATTAAATGCCAAGCGACCTGGCACGTTTAATTCCACCGGCACTGGAACGGTGACTGCAGTTTGGAATATATAAATATTAGGATTTAGCTCAACGCCCTGAAGGCGCAACTCCATCACACCCGTTTTTTCAATTTTCAGACTCTTGTCAGATTTCTCTAGCTTCACAGGTCTGTTTACGTTAAAGCCCAAACCAATCACAATCCCCAGCATTAATACGGAGGCGCAAATAAGAAACAAGCGGACACGGGCACGATCTTCCGGAGCTAAATCCCAATAAGATTTACGAATTTCCACTTCTTTATCGTGAATACGATGAGTCAAGTGGCTCCAAAGATGATGCAGCTTTGTGTAGACAGCTTTTAAGAAAGTAACTATTTTGTCCTTCAAAACTACTCCTTAAAAAGGTTCTTTGCCGGCCGTAACAAGCAATACTGCTTGCGCTTGCAATAAATTAGCCTCAGCTAATGCCAATTGAATCTCTAAACTACGTAGTTGTGTCTGAGCAGTCAATAAATCATTGAATCCTTGCCCATTATTTGAATACTGGATCAAGCCAACCTTATATGCAGCATCTGCTTGCGGCACTTGGCGCTCCTTTAAAAACTGGGCTTGATTTTTAGCCTGCTCATAAGCGGCATAGGCTGAATTAACTGCTAGAACAATTTGCTGACGATTGGAAATATTTCCTGCCTCGGCTGCAGCGGCATTGCGCTGAGCTTGCTCAACCCCATATTTCTCTTTAGTAAAGAAATATAAGGGAATAACAAGGTCTAATTCAAATTGGTAAAACAGTGCACCGTTATTTGCAGCAAATGGTCCGCGCGGCGTATAGGAGGAACCAATCACCTGGAAGTCTGGCAAGTAAGCCTTCTTAGCAAGATCTACTCCTTTACGAGCGGCATCTAATTGCAAGGCAGAACTCTTTAGAGTGGGATGACTGCTCTCTGCGTAATCTTCCAGCTCCACCAAAGTAGGAACGCCCGTCATTGCGCGGCGGCCATCACCCCGCAGAATTAATTTCTCACGAGAATGGCGACCTACTAAAGTATTAATGTTATTAAGACCCACTTGAAGTTGGCGTTCCAAATTAAATTGGTCTGCCTGGGCTGCGCTTTGGGCCACCTGTGCATTAAGGTATTCCACGTAAGCTGCAGCATTATTGGAGTAGCGGGCCTTGGCAACATTCTTAATCATTTCCAAGCGAATGACTGACTCTTTTAAAACCTGCAACTGTCTTTGTGATGCGAGCGTACTGTAGTAAAGAGTGGATAACTGCGCGCCTAACTGTAAATAAGTGGATTCGCTTTGTGCCAGCAATGCCTCTGCATTGATATCAGCAATATTCGCCGCCAAACTCTTCTTGCCTGGGAACTGAAATGGTTGTGTAACTGAAATAGCGTTATTACTACTAATCCCGCCTTGGTTTGCTGCTGTTGGTGCATTGGCTCCACCCAAAGCAAATGGTGAATTAACCGGCATACCCGACCAGACCAAGCCAACCTGCGGATTTGCTGGTGCTGCAATTTGGGGAACTGTTGCTTTAGCTGAAAGGTACGACTCGCGTAGGGATGATAGTTGCGGATTGTTAAGCTTGAGCTCAGTCCAAAGTTGACGCAAATCCATCTCCGCTGGACCAGAGGGCGTACTCTTGACGTAAATCTTCGGCGTGTTTGCTTGAGTTACTGGGACAAACAGCTCTGGCGTTTTAGATGGAATACTCTGAGTAATTAGCGCTGGAGGGGTACTGAGCTCAGTATTGACATCATTCGTCTGGACGCTAACGCTAGCGGATGACAGAGGAGATGGTTGACCAAAGACGGGGCTAACGAAAAAAGCAGTGGCGCAGATTCCACAGGCTACTCGCTTGAATTGACTAACTGCGCTAGTTTGTAATTGGCCGTGAATCAAATTCGGCTGCCTCTAAATAACAATATTGCTGCTGTTTTTATAGCCCCTCTTAAACCCTCAAAATTGCATTCAAGGATTGGCCAAGGGGGTTCTTGTAATTATAGGGTAGAAACCCTAAAAGTCGATTATTTGGTAATCCTTATGTTATTGATTATTAAGATAATAATGAGCTAAGAAGTTCGCAAATGATTAAAACTCAGCATGTACACGGAAAGAGTAAATCTGCACTGGTCCGCGGGCAGAGTTGTAAGCTGGATTGCTAACATGTTGATAGTTAATGCCAAATAGGACATTTTGAATCACAGTGGCGTTGTAATACATCTCAGCAATGCGTTCTGGGCGATAAGAAATCGTCTGCCCAGGGCCTGCGTAATCGCCAATAAAATAAGATACCCCACCCGCCTGCAGATAATTTCGACGATAGCTTGATAGCCCGTTTTGCATCATGGATATGCCAACCGTATCCTTGGGTCGACTCCAACTGACGCCATCCAAGCCCATACCAATAGAAATTGAATTATCAGCTTCAGTAAACGCCATGGTTTCGGTGTGACCATCTGAGGTGAATGCGCGACCATAAATGCCCAAGTCACTAGTCAGCGCTTGTTCAGCGTGCAAACCAACACCCGTTTTATATTGGTAATTATTTCGGACATTATTAATGGCTTGAGTGCCCTGCGCATTATTTTGCACAACAAAGTTTGTGGCATCCTGAAAGCGCGCCAAAATCATTTTATTGCGATAAGCTAAAACACTGACCTTACCAGGTAAGTCGGCAATATTGTGTTGACGCTCAACTTCAATCTGATCACCATAGGTATCCAAGATATGCCAATCAATATTTAAAGCATTCGGGGTGCGAGGAGCAGTCATGCGTGAAGCACGGAAGACCCAGTTTTCACGATACCACTCGCCTGCTAAGCCCCAGCCATAACCACGTGCATCTGCAGCATAGTCATAAGCCAAATAGGTCATATTGCCCCAGTTCATGAACTGGATGCGAGGGTCTTTGGCATAACGACTGTCATCAAAAATATCCAAGGTCGAGAACTGACCGGCAGTTACAACAAAACGATTGCTGCTAACAACTTGAGTAATCTGATTCGCCTCATTCTCTAAGGTAAGTTTGTCGCCTTCTTGATTAATGGTCTGACGCACAAATGCGCGGGCGGAATAAAACTTAGCTTGCGCTCCGTTGGCTTTAGTTGCCTCTCCATTGGTAAAACCACCCAAACCTGTCAAACCAGAAAATGGCACGCCTGATACAACCTCGGGGTTGAAGTAGACATCGGTATTGGGCGCAATACGAGCACCAAAGAATAAGGTTCCAGACCAGGTGTAACTCATTGACTTATTAGCCGACAAGCTATTCATTCCCGCATAGGAGGATGTGAAATTGTTATAACGCTGATTAATGTAAGTGGTTTGACCGTGGACGTTCACTGGTAAACCAAAAACTGTTCCTTCAGTTGGCACCCCTTCAATCGCCTCGGCAAAACTCGCTATTTGGTCAGCACCTGACCCCGCCCTCTGCGCAAAGGCAGAAGCAGTCAATAGACTCAACAGGAGAATGAGGAAAAACTTGCGGGTCATACACGATTTCAATTAGCGGCAACAGGGCCAGAATGGATAAAGCTTGCTAGCTTGGCAATTCGTCGGGACTACGACACGGCTGGAGATTGAAGCTCAACAGTGGTGCAGACCGAATTATCCCCAAAAAGAGGCAATTTACCTAGTATTTATGTCGTTTTGGTGACTAAGCAGAGGTTTAGATAAGATTTTCGCTTAACGACGATCCATTAGAGCTCTGGCTAAAGTGCCCGCATCAACGTACTCCAACTCTCCGCCCACTGGAATACCTCTCGCAATTCGGGTCACCTTAATGCCCTTGGCTTTAAGCACTTCTCCGATGTAATGGGCGGTGGCTTCGCCTTCACTCGTAAAGTTGGTTGCCAGGACCACTTCCCTGACGGGCACATCGGTATCAGGCGCTTCAACACGAGCAAGCAGTCGATCGAAATGGATTTCATTTGGCCCCATACCATCGAGCGGTGAAATACGACCCATCAAGACAAAGTAATTACCTTTGAAGCTTAAGGTTTGCTCGACCATCACTTGATCGGCAGGCGTCTCCACAATGCATAGCAATGAAGGATCGCGACGACCATCAGAACAAGTGACACAAATTTGAGTTTCAGAGAAGGTATTGCAACGGGCGCAATGACCAACAGTCTCCACTGCCTCACCCAAAGATTGGGCTAACACAGCCGCACCATTGCGATCGTGCTGTAGCAGATAAAAGGCCATACGTTGCGCGGACTTTGGCCCGACTCCAGGCAAAACGCGTAATGCCTCGATCAGGCGACTAAGTGCATCTTGAGGTACTTCATGACGTGCCATTGAATCGTTTCTTAAAAGGGCAACTTAAATCCAGGAGGCATTGGCATGCCAGCAGTTGCACCAGACATTAGTTGCGAATTAGCGGCCTCAACTTGTTTGAATGCTTCAAAATAGGCAGTGACGATGAGGTCTTCTAACATTTCGCGATCATCCATTGCAGCCGGATCAATCTGTACGCGCTTAAGCTCGTATTTACCAGTGAGGGAAATTTTTACTAAGCCACCTGCAGCCTGACCAGACACTTCCAGCGCAGCCAATTCTGCTTGCGCGGTTTTCATCTTCTCTTGCATCTGCTGAGCTTGTTTCATCAAGCCAGCAAGTCCACCTTTCATCATTGCTTTATTTCCTTAAATATTTCTAATGTGTTTAATGATTGATCAATAAATGACTTTTATTCGTTACAGAGGCTTCACAGAGCCGCCAACAACCTTAGCACCAAATTCTTTTTCTAATTGCTGAATAAAGGGGTCAGCTGCAATCATTTGCTCTGCGTTCTGACGCTTCTCTTGATGAATTTGATGGTCAACCTTAGCCACAGTCTTACCTTCAACCTCACCTTTTTCGATCACTACTTTTACAGGTTTACCGAAGTGCGCAGTTAAGGCATCAGCCAAACGAGCTACTGATGCTTCGGAAGCTAGTTGTGGCATCGGCGTGACAATGGTGGCTTTAACGCCAGCAGCTGAATCACTCCAATCCTGTAACTCCGTCTGAAACGCTAACTGCTGAACCATTCCACGCACTGGCAACTGACGCATCAAAGCATGCCAATCTGGGCGAGCTGAAGCATTCCCGACCACGGCAACTGGAGCAGCTGGCGCAGAAGTGGCAGGCGAAACAGAAACTGCGACTGCTGGTGCTGATTTAGCCAATGACCCAGGGGGAGATTCTCTTACGACTGAGGCTGGCGCTGAATTGGTTAATGTAGTTGAACGTGCAGTATTTACTGGTTGCCCTGATGGGGCTGGAGCGGAACCAACTCTACCTCCCCCAGTACCCGGACGAAATGCCAGCATGCGCAAAAGCGTCATGGCAAAGCCAGTTTGCTCATCCGGAGCAAGTGATAGATCCGGCCGACTTGTAATTGTAATTTGATAAAAGAGTTGTGCCTCTTCCTTGGTAAGCGCACCAGCAAGGCGACGAATCTCGCTCGCTTCCGGCCAATCTTCCAATACAGACTCTGGAACAATTTGGGCAGCAGCAATCTTTTGAATAAGACTTGATAGGTCTTGCAAAGCTAATGAGAAAGACATACTCCGCTCCCCCATCTCATTACTAATGGCTAATAATGTTGCGCCATCTTTGGCGATTAAGGAATCCAATATCCGAATCAGATAAGAATCATCTAAGGTCCCGAGCATACCGCGCACAGCCTCTTCAGATATCTTGCCCGCGGCATAGGCAATAGCTTGATCAGTTAAAGATAAAGCATCGCGCATCGATCCTTGAGCTGCTTTTGCCAATACGCGCAAGGCATTGGTCTCGTAATCGACCGTTTCTGCGGCAAGCACTTTTTCTAAATGTTCAACGATCAAGGGGATTGGCATTTGCTTGAGATTGAACTGCAAGCAACGCGACAGAATGGTGACGGGGATCTTTTGGGGATCAGTTGTCGCCAGA
>CAIOIX010000164.1 GCA_903858445.1 uncultured beta proteobacterium | reverse complement strand
TATCCCATACGACGCTTGAGATTTCTAATCTGCAAAATGGGATTACTTCCATCGGCCATTCCTACAGCCGCATGATCCCTCGCAATGCGCGCCTGAATTTCTGTATTGCCATAAAGGTGATCAAGTATGAAGCGCTCAGAATTGGGCAATCGTGGCGCACATAAAAGCATCAAGGTATTCATCGCCGCAGAGTGTCTCAGATGATGAAAGCGGATATAGGGATTTTTTGTTACCCGCCTCATCGACTCATGAATGTAGTCAATGATTCTGTCGCGCTCGGTGTTGCTCGTTATTTCTAGGGAATGCTCCTCGCGCGCCTTAGCGCTCATTGGCACCGGGAATAAGAATTCCAGCTCGTCTGCCGCATACAGCTCGGGCTCAGGTAACTTGGTTTTTCCGCCTACTGGGCCTATCTTGAATTCAGGCGCTTCAATTTTGATGAGCTCGTCAACACATAAGGCGCCTTGCTCACGAGCAGCAGTCCACAACTTCAACCAGTTCAATTCCCTGGGATCAAGTAGAGCCTCGACTGGCAGTATGCGCACTGAAGAGGACGTCTTTAGGCGGCGATGCTTCCACCACTGTACGGAAACTTCAGTAGGCCAACCTGTTTTGATATGTACGTGTGTAGTAGCTAGTTTGAGCACCTCAGATCTTCGCAAGCCTAGGCGATAGCCAAGCGTGAAAATGATCAGGCAGGCATTCTTATATTCGATCGGCAGCTTACGACAAGCAACGGTGTAAAGGTCGATCTGAGCCCAACGAAATTCGAGCTCCGTTAAATAGCCAACATCAACTTGTGATTCAGGTCTTAAGCCTTTTTCTGCTTCGGTTAACTGACTCTTTCGCAAACCTTCCCAGGCTGCTTTAAAGATTTTTTGATCTTTTGGTGTTGTTAATTGAACGTAAAGCTCTACGAATTCCTCACCCCAATCCTCAGATGTAAATTCATCCAAGTCTTCATCTAAATCCCAAGCGGCCATAGCCAGCGGCAATATTAAATGGAGATAGCTCGTGAGCATGTCTGGGGTGAGGCTTTTGGATGCCCAGTCTTGCGTAATTAAATGACGAATCCACTTCAATAAGCTGCGAGTCAATCTTTGCTCGGACAGTTGATAGCGCTTTTCTATTTCCTCAATCGCGCCCAAGCATCGCTCTTGGCTTGCCGGGACCTCGTAACTCAAGTGCAATATAGTCTCAAGGATTTGCTCAATCCACTGCATCGCCACTGGAGAAGCTGTTTGGCTTGCAACCTCATCTTCCCGAGCCTTAGGAACATCTTCACTATCGACCCAAGCCTCATCGAGACTTTCTTTTGCGATCTTGGCTGTTGGCATCTGCGCATCTGACATGCCTAGTTGAAGCAAGTTTTCAATCTGCAGATCTTTGGTGGAAATTTTTCCCGCCAAATAGCGCGCAATAAATGTAGGTAAGGTATCTTCTTGCCAGGATTGCGTGGCATACATCAATGCCTTACGTGTGGAGAGCAAATCAATTGCCTCAAACAAAGCGTCTTGATCCATCCCCATTTCATTGGCTGTTTTTTGAATCCGTAACTCGCCTTTTAGTGCCCCCATAAATGCCTTCAAGCACTCACTTGCAAACTTAGGTCCGCGATCAGCAAAAATCCAATTTTCCCGATAGTGAGAATGCAAGGCAGCGGTCAGCGGATCGGCAATCCAGCGTGAAAGATCGGGCCCATACTCTTTCGTATGTCTAGGTGCTTTGTTCTTGCTTTCCTTGCGCGCCTTTTCAAGCGCGACATAGGCAGCATCCATTCGGAGCTTTTGATTGCGAGGCAACAGTAGACTGGAATAAGGTGCATCTAACTCCTCCTTAGCCAGACTAAGCTCTGCAATTTGCTTAAGCCTCCCAAAATCTTGCACCCCAGAAAAAACGATGGCGCTAAATAGATAACCACCAAACTGCGCCTTTGGCTCTAATGCCTCCCAATCAAATTTTCCAAAACGCTGATTGGCAAAGGCCGCAATGATGAGGCGAAGCGCCATTGCCTGCTGCGCTTCTTTCTCCAGCCTTTCTTTTTTCACCCCAGCAGGTAAACCCGCCCCCGCTTTTTTGCGATCAAAGTGTCGATAAGGATTGGGCTCTGGCAAAACAACCTCAATAATTCCTAAACCAGGCCACGCCAGTTTTTGCTGGGCGCAGAGATCCGCAAGATCCGCATCAACCACATCAAATAGCCATTTTTTCCAACTTGGAAAACCATCGGCCAAACCAAAGAGCGCCTTGAAAAGCGCCTGCACTCCCGGCATATAGTGGGCAGGATTTTCCAGGCGTAACGTGTCCACACTACGCAACCGCTCATTTGGCAGGAAGCGGCCTTGCGTAGCTTTTTGTAAAGAGGCATCCAGAGCCTGCCGAGAAATGCCTAATAGAGCGCAACCAATCTGAGAGAGCTCACCCTTAGCCAAGTACTCTTTTTCAATACATTCGCGAATCTTGGAACAAATCATTGCGCCAATCTGCTCAACAGAAACTTTTAGGATTTGATTGGCATCTTGGTGAGGACGAGCAATCTGCGTAATGATTGCAAGTAAATGAGGGTTGGTTGGTAGCGTGTGCAGATGGGCGCTTAATTGGGCGCACATTACCTCATGCGCCTTTTGCACCTCTTTGGCGGTAGTGGGTTTAACGCTCACTTACTTTTGATCCTTTGGCCAAGCTGGCATAGCGAGCGTGACCAGTTCAAAACCCAAACCCTTGATTGTTTTTTGAATGGGGTTTTTGATCCGCTCGATGTACTCCGAATTGCTATGGGAACCAAACTGATGAAAGGGCGCTGTACCCGTTTGCCAATGACCAAGCCAAGTGCTGACATCCGTCTGACTCATCCCCCTATTTTTTAATAAGGCGGGCAGGAGCTTACGGTGAAAATTCGGCTGGGCAACAATCGAGCTTTCAATATAGCCTCTGAAGTGCCGCCGCATTTTGGTCTTACTCCATTTCTCAATTGCCAATGGCAATGCGGCCATACTAAGGGCATCCCTTTTTTTATTGCTCTTTTGTTTTTTTGAGACAGGCACCGGCTCAAGCCAAATTAATTCACCATACAAAGCATGCTGCGTGACATCGGGGAGCAATTTTTTTAGCAACTTGCGACGCAATTGTTCATACACCCACATTTGCTTTTGCAATAACGGGCTTAACCAAATCACTCGTAATCGATCCCCGGCGCGATTGGTTTTATCGCCGATACGAGTAAGACCCAAAAATGGATCGACTGCGGCAATGTCTACATAAGGCAGATGGTGTGGACGGTGTGAAGTTTCACAAGCAAACCAAAGCGCACAATATAGGGTGAATTGATTAAAGGCATCACAAAATTGCTGGTAATCCTGAGCCCTACCATTGGCCAAGCGCGGAATATCAATCTGCTTTTTTAATTCTTGTATCTGCTCAATCAAGGCTTTTGGATGCTCATTCTCATCAATAGCAACCAATCCCGTTGCGCCCACCACGCTAGGCCTCATACCCCTAAAAGGTGCTTTTACAACATCACCGCCGAGCAGCCTCGTTCTTTGTGAGAAGAGGTCAGAAATACTTGTTTTGCTTGCTTGCGAACCAGCTGCCCCTTGAATGTCACCTACATCAACACTAGTTTTTAAATAACTATTAAGAGAGCCCAGCTGCTTTGTTCCCTTGTATGCATCGTGGGTATAGTAATACAAATCTGATTTAAAGGCCCTGGGAGTATACGGATCTAAAGCATCTAGAATTCTTGGGTCAAAATTTTTCCCAACCATTTGGTGCTTGCTCCACTCCCTGATCTTGAGCATGGTCAGGGGGCGCTTAGCTTTATAAAGGTCCATCTCGCGATTAAATTGCGTAAGTAAACTCTGAGACTCTTTTTCAATTTCTAGTCTTGCACTGGGAGCGAATATGGGTGAGGACGTTTCTGATATTTGGGAGCTGGCTGCTGCTATTTGTCCAGCCACACCCGACAGATCCTGAAAAACAATCGCACCCAGGTGTGGCGCATATTCCTCTGCCTGCACATTGACCAATTCAGACCAAGCGTAATTGGGAACCGATAATCTCCACAAATGAATATAGCTTGGAGGCTGATTCACAGGCATTGCATTAGCTTTTACTAGGTGCAAGCTTTGGCTACCCAATTTGGGTTTATCGCCTTTAGAGGACTCGTCCCCGACTTCAAAATTGGAATGGCCGCTGCGCCAACTTTCTCGCTCGCGCAAGATCACTTGGGCGCCCAATGCCGTGTGAATATCGATCCCCAAGATATACATTAGGCGCAGCGCCATAATTGCGCTTAATTGGGTAAATCGCTTTGATGCGTCTTGGTTATCGTGCTTAAGGGCGCTCTCAAGATTGTCCAAATAGTTTTTGAACAGCTCCATTTCTTTCCAGGAAGCGACATTGGTGCCCCAATGCAATCGCTGGTTAAGCTTAGCTATAAACCGTTGCGTATAACTAGAATCTCTTTCAAGCTCTAACCGACTCTTACCCACCTGCGGGGCAACCCACCTTAACTGGGGTGCATCGGATCGATCATCTTCGATTTCTTCTCCAACATCGTCGCCAGGCTCTATTAGTGTTTCGATGTATTCATCGGTGATGGTGGCGTCAT
>CAIOIX010000163.1 GCA_903858445.1 uncultured beta proteobacterium | reverse complement strand
GATTTCAAATCATCAAAAATGATTCGAGAGGCAAATTATAGCTTAAATATCAATCATCTAGCCACCAATCATTAAGCTCCCACCCCTTACTTTTGTCCTTGATCCTGCACCAAAATAAGTAATATGCCTAAAAATTAGGCATATTCCGCAAACTAAAAACTGCCAAGTCGTTGATAATCAAGGCATGAATAGTGTATTTACTGCAGAAAAAGACATCCAAGGGATGCGCGAAGCTGGCCGCTTAGCCAGTGAAGTTCTTGATCACATTGCACCTCACGTGCAGCCTGGGGTGAGTACGGGTGAGCTAGATCGGATCTGCCACGACTATATGTCAAATGTGCAAAAAACCATTCCCGCTCCGCTGAACTACCAGCCACCTGGCTACCCCCCTTTTCCAGCCTCTATATGCACCTCAGTCAATGATGTGATTTGTCACGGCATCCCTGGGGAAAAAATTTTGAAGGTTGGTGATGTCGTCAACTTAGATATCACCGTGATCACACCAGATGGATATTACGGCGATACCAGCCGCATGTTTATGGTTGGTGAGGTTTCAATCTTGGCAAAACGCCTCTCTCATATTACCTTTGAATGTCTGTGGCTTGGCATTGCCCAAGTAAAGCCAGGCGCCTCACTGGGCGACATTGGTCACGTGATTCAAGAGCATGCCGAAAAAGCTGGCTACTCGATTGTGCGCGAATACTGTGGCCACGGCATTGGCAAGGTGTTTCATCAAGATCCACAAATTTTGCATTACGGACGTGCTGGTACTGGTGAAAAATTAGAGGCAGGTATGACCTTTACGATTGAACCCATGATTAATGCTGGTCGCCGTGAAATTCGCACCATGCCAGATCAATGGACCGTCAAAACAAAAGACCGCAGTCTCTCAGCACAATGGGAGCACACTCTTTTAGTCACGGCAACAGGGGTAGAAGTTCTCACCTGGTCCGAAGGTAGTAACCCACCACCCGATTGTGTCAAAGGGCTTTCGTTTAGACCTACAGTCGCGAGCGTTTAAACGATGCCCATGGTAGAGCAGTCTTTGTCGCAAATTACCGATGCGAAGAGTCTGCGTTCTGCTCGTGAACTTGCTTATACAGAATTTCGTGAGCACCAATTAGTATCCAAACTTACTAAACAACTTAGCAAACTCAGTGATCAGCTATTAATGAGTTTGTGGAGCTCGTGCGGGCTCAATAATGAAGCCGCACTCATTGCCGTTGGCGGTTTTGGTAGGGGGGCGCTCTTTCCCTTTTCCGATATTGATATTTTGATTCTGCTTCCAGATGACAAAAAGTTAATCGAGGAAGTCTTATCAAGCAAAATTGAGAAGTTCGTTGCCCATTGCTGGGATACTGGGTTAGAAATCGGCTCCTCCGTGAGAACCGTTGCTGAATGTATAAGCGAGGCAGATCAAGACATTACGGTTCGCACTTCACTGCTTGAGGCTCGCCTCATTGGCGGCAAAAAAATCCTTTTTAAAGAGTTTTCCAAGGCATTTGAAGGCTCACTAGATCCAAAGGCTTTTTTTCAAGCAAAGTTAGCGGAGCAGATCCAACGCCACTATAAATACCAAGATACACCCTATTCTCTTGAACCCAACTGCAAAGAAAGTCCAGGCGGCTTACGGGATCTCCAAGTAATTGCCTGGGTCAGTAAAGCTGCATTACTGGGTAACAACTTCAAGGATCTACATCAGGCAGGTCTTCTAACGAAACGTGAGCTAACTGAGCTCAATCGTAACCAGAAATTTATGGAGACTCTTCGGGCTAACTTGCATTTACTTGCTGGTCGCAGACAAGATGTTTTAGCTTTTGATTTACAAGCGCCATTAGCAAAGTCGATGGGTATCAACGAAGACTCTTCTAGACTTGCAAGTGAAGCGATTATGCGTCGCTATTATTGGGCCGCAAAAGCAGTTACCCAATTGAATGACGTGCTCCTACAAAACATTGAGGCACTCCTCTTTTCTCAAGAATCAAAAACGACTCGCCCCATTCCTGGCGAGGGTAATGAATACTTTATTGAGCGCCAGGGGGTGCTTGATATTACTGATCCTCAGCTCTACCAAAAACATCCCGAACAGATTCTGAGAACATTCTTAGCATTTGCTCAAACAGCCAATGTGAAGAGTCTATCCGCCACGATTTTTAGGGCCCTTTATAACGCACGCCAGACCATGAGTAGCCAATGGCGCACAGATCCTGTTAATAGAGCGCTCTTTATTGAGATTCTCAAGCAGCCAGAAGGCGTCAGTCGCGCCTTTCAATTAATGAATCGCACAAGCGTGCTGGGCAGATACCTGCCGGCCTTTAGAAAAATTGTTGGTCAGATGCAGCATGATTTATTTCATGTATACACAGTAGATCAACATATTTTGATGGTGCTGCGTAATATTAGACGCTTTATGGTGGTTGAACACACCCACGAATTCCCATTTTGCAGCAGACTTATTGCCCACTTTGAAAAGCCTTGGCTGCTAGTAATCGCCGCACTCTTTCACGATATCGCCAAGGGTCGTGGTGGTGATCACTCCGTTCTAGGTAAAGCGGATACCCGTAAGTTTGCAAGAGAGCACGGGCTCGATAAACCCGATACCGAACTATTGGTTTGGCTGGTCTCCGAACATCTGAATATGAGCCAAGTGGCTCAGAAACAAGATATTACCGACCCCGATGTCATCAAGGCATTTGCGAAAAAAGTAGGGGACGAGCGCCACCTTACAGCGCTATATCTATTAACTGTAGCGGATGTTCGTGGCACCAGCCCTAAGGTTTGGAATGCATGGAAGGGCAAACTTCTGGAGGATCTCTATCGTGCAACTTTGCGCGTACTAGGCGGAGCTAAACCAGATGCGTCTTCAGAACTAGCGCAGCGTCAAGAAGAGGCTCGGGATAAATTGCGTCTCTACGGTATTGAAGATGCGAGTTATGAAGAGTTGTGGCAAAAATTAGACGTTGCCTTCTTCCTACGCCAAGATGCTACTGATATTGCCTGGTTAACTCGCCACCTCTTTAATAAAGTAGATAGTGAAACCCCCATTGTCCGCGTGCGCCTCTCCCCTATCGGTGAAGGGCTGCAAATTGCCGTGTATGTCAAAGACCAAGAGGATTTATTCGCTCGTATCTGCGCCTATTTCGAACGCCATGGCTTCTCGATTTGGGACGCCCGTATTCACACTACGCGCCATGGATATGCTTTAGATACATTTCAAATCTCTGGCAGTAACTTGGTGGATGAAGGCGGTAGCTATCGCGACCTTATTCAATTGGTTGAGTATGAACTAACAGCAGCATTACAAACTAGCGATGCCCTACCGAACCCCAGCATGGGACGTCTTTCTAGGCAATCCCGCAGCTTCCCAATTCAAGCAAGGGTGCATATCGTCCCAGATGAACGAGGGCAGTATTACTCGCTCTCGCTATCTGCAAGCGATCGCACTGGATTACTCTATGCAATCTCTAGGGTGTTAGCAAAGCATCAAGTTTCATTGCACACAGCTAAGATTAATACCTTGGGCGAACGCGTAGAAGACGTATTGCTACTCGATGCAGTCAATTTGAGCAAGAACCCCAAGCTGCAAATTCAACTAGAGACTGAGTTACTGGAAGTTCTTGGGAATTAAGTTCTT
>CAIOIX010000162.1 GCA_903858445.1 uncultured beta proteobacterium | reverse complement strand
TGCACTGCTTGCGCAGTTCCAGTGGGCTGACCAAATTGATTAGAGTAATAAGTGGCATTACCGGCCGTCTGGGCACTGCCCATTGGCATTCCCTGTTGATTTGAATAATAAGTCGTGTTGCCAACAGTTTGTGCGGTACCAACGGGCATTCCACGCTGATCAGAGTAATACACCGTTTGACCATTTGCTAATTGCATCATGCTGATTAACGTTAATAGGAATATTTTATTTTTCATTTATCACCCACCAATGCGCCAAAAAAATAACGTGCGATCTTAAAATTACATCCAAAATTTTGCTTATCTCGGATATCGTTTATCAAGTAATTTTCAGTCCCATCAACCGACTTTCCTAGATACTTAAAACTATCTCGATAAATATCTAAATTGATGTGTAAATAAATAATTGATGGACGAATTTTTGCTAAATACATGTCATATAGCTTGTCAAACCGTGACTCATCAAGATAAATTTGAATTTCAAAATTTCTAGGGTGCGCGTCATTCATTTTTTTTATTCCCGAAGGTTTTTCAAAAATCGTATTCACCTCATAATCTATAAGTCCTAAACTTTTATCTACAACTCCATATGCCCTTATAAATCTGATTAAGAAGTAACTCTCTTTTAGGCTATGCATACTTGCGAGGTCCAGATTGACTGACGCATGGCTGTAATTTACTTCTTGCTGTATATCGACAAACCCTTCCCCGAAAAATACGTAATGGCTTTCTACTGAAGAAAGCGTGAGCGTTATTTCCTGTGTGGTGGATTCCACTACATCTGTGATTTTCATTTTTGCAGATCTAAACTGATACTGCGTTTATCAGATTTGACCTTCTGTTTTTTTGACATGCTCACCAGCCAATAACCAATTACCATGAGCGCCATCAAACTCAATCCATTGAAATGCTGCATTGCGACCCCCCTTTAATCGATAAATTCAGAATAATGATCCAAAAGCTCATAGAATGAGCTAGTTAGATGCCATACTAAGCAAATCAATAAATAGGAAATTCAATGAGCGATATGCAACGGTTGCACCGCATTACCTACCTCATACAGGCTAGAAAATGCGTACCCATCGAGGTTTTCTTGGATGAACTAGAAATCTCGAAGGCAACCTTTAAACGTGATCTGGAATACCTGCGCAGTCGTATGAATGCATCAATCGTTTTTGACCGCTCACAAGGTGGCTATCGATTTGAGGATCCAGTCAATGCTCAAAAGTTGGAATTACCTGGATTATGGTTTACCGAGAAAGAAGCGACAGCCCTTATTCTTATGCAACACCTTCTTTCAGGCTTAGATAAAGGTGGGCTGATTGAACCCCACATTGCTCCACTTACATCAATCATTGATGGGATTCTTGGGCAAGGCAATGCGACCGCTAAGGAACTACGCAAGAGGTTAAAGGTGTTCGGAATGTCTGCTCGCAAGAGCTCTATCGAGAGCTTCGAAGAGGTGGGCAGCGCCTTACTAAAGCGAAAGAGGCTGCAGATCACTTACTATGCTCGCGGTACAAATGAGATTACTGACCGAGAAATATCTCCGCAGCGCTTGATCTTTTATAGGGATAACTGGTATGTGGATGCGTATTGTTATTTGCGCAAAGATTTAAGAAGTTTCGCACTTGATGGGATTAGCAAAGCAATTATCTGCAACGCAAAAGCCGATGAAATCCCAGAAAAGCAATTGCACGAATATTTTGCACAAAGTTATGGAATCTTTTCTGGCAAAGCAACCCAAAGAGCAAAGCTTAAGTTCTCGCCTGAAAAAGCTCGGTGGGTCAGCAGCGAAACATGGCATGGCCAGCAAGTTGGTAGCTTTGATAGGGCGGGGAATTACCTTTTAGAGTTTGATTACAACCAAGACCCTGAATTGGTGATGGATATCTTGAAGTATGGATCAGGTGTTGAAGTATTGGCACCAGCGAGCTTACGTA
>CAIOIX010000161.1 GCA_903858445.1 uncultured beta proteobacterium | reverse complement strand
GCGATCTCCGACTGCTTTAAAACCACCCTTACCGGAGAGGTAATGCTTAATAACTTCTAGCTTGAACTCTTTGCTGTATTTGGACATGAGACTGACCCTTTTTAGTTGGATTTGGTGTCCAACTTTTGTGGGTCAGTTCAAATAGTCCCTTTATTTATATAAGCTCTTGTAGGAGGCGAGAGACTATCAGGCGATATATTTCATAAGGTTTAGAGGGGATTTATATTGAACTGTATACTCACTTTTTCTGTTTATTGCCCGCGCTAGTAATAAACAATTCAAATGGCAATAATCCTCTGTGGCTACCTTGATCATCCCCTACATCTACTTTAGAAGGGGTTAAAGGCCTTCTTTTGAAATTAAGCATTGGACTCTAGACAACCGAAGCGAATAGTGGCCACAAAACAAAAATCACTATGAAGAGTGTCTAAGAACTAAAAATTCTAGGTAAATGAGGCGGCAATCATCTACCCTTCGCTCTGCTTCTTACTGCCGAACATCAATATCCATCTTCTAAGGCTAGGAGTTAAGCCAGGCTAACTTTTTCTGCACAGAATCTGGCAAGGTTGAAAACCAAGCTTTATCGCTGCCAACGGATGGCAAAATTTGGCCGTATTCAATCATTAGAGAAGGAGCAAGTTCATCAAGATAGGCCCATATTTGATGGCTAGCAAGCTTAGTGGTCATCTGAATCGCAATTTCTATCTCAACAAGGAGTTGCTTTCTGATCTGCTCACTGCGCCCAAGTCGAATCTGACCGCTCAAAAAGATATGGGGCTGATCAAGCAAGACGCCACCTATAAAACAGTCATGAAGATCAAGTTCTTTAAAGATAACCTGAGCAAAGTAAGCCTCGGCACCTGTGACATTTGCATGAATCTTAGTAATCGCTTGTGCGAGGGTAAATTTTTGATGGGTATTTAACGAAATACCAGCGTAGTAGATGCTGTAAGTAGCCATCTAAGCCCTCTCAAGAAGTTGATGCACAATATTAGCGTTAATTTATTAAATATTTGTTACATAAAGTGTGCAAAATAAATTTTGGCCTATCCAGCGCGATTTGAGCGTGCGAATTATGGTTGGGTGCTATTGCTCACCACATTAACCCAATCTTTGATGCTCACGAATAGGCGACCATTTTAGATCTAGCAAGGCAGTAGATACCTTTAGTTCGAAGGAGATTTTTTTACCCCCCCCTCTTTTTAGAGGCTCTAGATTGCTCCCTATGAACAGAATTTTCATGATCTAGATGACCCTTTGCATTTATGACTGAATTATGAAAATTCTGTGATTTGTAATAAACCAGGGCTTGATTGCCGCCTTCAACCCAAAAAATGGGAGCCAGACAAACATTACATTTGGTCATAATTGCCGTTTAATCTGATCAATTAACTATCTCATAAGGTGCTGGAATAATATGACGCGTTACTTCCCTTGGCAGGCCTCGATTGGACTTAGCATCTACTTCGCCTACTTATTATCAATCGATCAATCTTCTTTCAAAATCTGGTCAGCTTTCATTGCATTTTTCACTCTAAGCCTAATAGGCTTTATAGACCAATTACAAACTAAACACGCCATTCTGAGAAACTACCCCGTCATTGGCCATTTACGGTTTTGGCTTGAATTTATCCGCCCTGAGATTCGTCAATACTTTCTTGAATCGGATAATGAAAAGTTACCCTTCTCACGCAATCAACGTGCCTTGGTTTATCAACGCTCAAAAAATTTATCCGATCAACGCCCATTCGGAACAATTGAGAATGTCTATCAAAATGGGCATGAATGGTTAAGTTACTCCAATGCTCCATCGCCCACCCAAATTCCAGCCAATCAATTGCGCGTCACCATTGGCGAACACAATTGTTCTCAACCCTATTCGATTTCTATTTTTAATATCTCTGCAATGAGTTTTGGATCCTTATCGGCTAATGCCATCCTTGCCCTCAATAAAGGTGCTCAATTAGGAGACTTTGCACAAGATACTGGAGAAGGTTCCGTATCCCCTTATCACAAAGTTCATGGTGGCGATCTCATTTGGGAAATTGGATCTGGTTACTTTGGTTGTAGGTTTGATAATGGCTTATTTGATCTGGATAAGTTCACTCAAGTTGCCGTAGATCCTCAAATTAAAATGATTGAAATCAAACTCTCGCAAGGTGCAAAACCAGGGCACGGTGGGATTCTTCCGGCAGCAAAAATTACGCCAGAAATTGCCAAGACCCGAGGTGTGCCAATGGGGGAAAATTGTATCTCGCCTAGCAGGCACAGCGCATTTGACACTCCTATCGAAATGTTAGAGTTTATTTCTCTTCTAAGAAAAAAATCAAACGGTAAACCCGTTGGTTTTAAAATGTGCATCGGAAAACCCGAGGACTGGTTTGCCATACTAAAAGCAATGATTAAAACTAACTTAACCCCTGATTTTATTGTCATTGATGGTAGCGAAGGGGGTACTGGCGCAGCTCCAGTAGAGTTCATTGATCATATTGGAATGCCGATGCGCGATAGCTTGCGACTAATTCATGCAACACTTATTGGAGCCAATCTTCGCTCCCGTATTCAAATAGGCGCAGCAGGAAAAATCATCTCAGCTTTTGATATTGTGCGCGTCTGTTCAATTGGAGCGGATTGGTGTAATTCAGCGCGTGGCTTTATGTTTGCCATAGGTTGCATTCAATCGAGAACTTGCAATACAGATATGTGCCCTACTGGCGTTGCCACTCAAAACCATCTTAGACAAAGGGCTTTAGACCCCGTAGATAAGGGAACTCGTGTATTTCAATTTCATAAAAATACGATCCATGCTTTAACTGAGATTCTTACGGCCGCTGGGATCCAGCATCCCTCCCAATTGAGTCCCGAATACATCATGAAGAGAGATGAAAATGGAGTTGCCCAACCATTCTCAAAAGACCTAATGCACATGGAGGCAGGGGCACTTATTAACAAGCCCGCAGATGAAGCATTTAAGGGAGACTATCGGTACTTATCACTTCGCTGGTCTCGAGCTGATCCTAGGGTATGGTGAGCCTAACTTTTAAGCAATAGTAACTATTGCACCTGCAGTCATGAAATCAACTTTATGAAACCTTAATAGGCGGTTAAGGTTGTTGACTATCGCCTATTGGCCGTTTCTGAGATGATCAAGGAAAATCCAATTTTTAATGTCCAAAAAATGAAAATCATGGCCACAGAAAAAAACTAAAAGAAAAGCCCCGCGGTTGGCGGGGCTCATCAGGATAATGCGGTCCATCTTGCGATGTGCCAAATATATTGGCGGAGACGAGAGGATTCGAACCTCCGATCAGAGTTTTAGCCCCGATGCTCCCTTAGCAGGGGAGTGCCTTCGACCAGCTCGGCCACGTCTCCGTACTTCATACTAATACAACGCTCCACAGTTTAACGGATTACTGTCTCACTGGGGATTTACTGCTCTTTTTACTTTTGGTCTAGCTCAAATGCCTTGTGTAAGGCACGTACAGCAAGCTCCATATACTTCTCATCAATGACGACGGAGATCTTGATTTCGCTCGTGGAGATCATCAGAATATTAATACCCTCTTCCGACAGGGTGCGAAACATCTTGCTAGCAATGCCGACGTGAGAGCGCATGCCAACACCGACAACAGACACCTTAGAGACCTTAGGGTCCCCAGCGATCTCTTTAGCTTCAATGTGAGCCTGAACATTGTTCTTCAACAGGTCAAGCGCCTTCTGATAGTCGGCACGCGGAACGGTAAAGGTGAAATCAGTCTTACCTTCGTATGACTGATTTTGAATAATCATGTCGACATCGATATTGGCGTCAGCAATTGGGCCCAAGATTTGGTATGCAATACCTGGACGATCAGGAACTCCAAGAACGGTAATCTTCGCTTCATCACGCGCAAAGGCGATGCCGGAAATAACTGCGGCTTCCATAGTGCTGTCCTCTTCAAATGTAATCAAGGTGCCCGACTTCATCTCAATGTCTAAAGGCATC
>CAIOIX010000160.1 GCA_903858445.1 uncultured beta proteobacterium | reverse complement strand
GCGATCTCCGACTGCTTTAAAACCACCCTTACCGGAGAGGTAATGCTTAATAACTTCTAGCTTGAACTCTTTGCTGTATTTGGACATGAGACTGACCCTTTTTAGTTGGATTTGGTGTCCAACTTTTGTGGGTCAGTTCAATATAGCTCTCTTTTTATTGCTTTAAACGACATCGCATTAATAGGCCTAGTAAATTGGATGTTATGGGGATAAAAATTGACCAAAACAGTCGTTGGTAAAGACCAACTACGCCCATGGTGCTTCCGCCTGAATAAGTTGTTTTGCACTTTTTTCACAAAGTTCTCGAGCGCGTTGGCGCTCTGCCTTCAGCCAACCAAGAGCAAATAATAAATTTGAGTCGTCTTGTATAAGACCTTCAATACGGCTAATTGCTACACAAATATCATTAAATAGACCAAAGTACTCTGATGCAACTGATATCGCTTTAAAAAACTTAGAATACTTTTTTTTATCACAATAGTCTTTAAAGAATTCTAGCGAGTAGCGCATAAACTTCATTTTTTTTCGTATCGAGTGAATCTCCTCATCTTGCAAGGTAGAAAATCCACTCACTCGATCTGATACGAAATGCAATCCGCCATTAAGCAATTTAGTGACCGTTTTTTTAAATGCAGCAATCTCTTCTTTAGTTTTTTTACCATCCTCAAGCTCGTCAAGGACATTGCTTCGAGAAAGCCCAATCGACATTAGCTCTAGCAATAAGAACTGGAACTCCTGATCTCGAGTGATGAGAGACGGATTTGGCAAGTCTTTAATGCTGCTCAGTTTTATTTCAGGGCCACCTAAAGATAAAAGAGTGGGATTCAAGATACTTGTAATGTAATCATTATCCCGATACTGACCAAGCCTATCAAAGGCTCTTTTGAAGGCATCGGATCCTTCATCCCCGATAAAAATATCATGCCTTGCTAAATATTTAAATAACACCTTGAGTCGTCGCAAGCCAACACGCAACTGATGAAGATATTCAGAATAATTTTCACATTCACCACTTATTACACTCTGATTTGCAAGCACTTGCGCTAGGCAAGAATGAATGAGTAGCTGAACAAGCTCATGTTTATTTTTTATGTTCTTAAGAGATATGGATTTAGCTCTAAGCGCAGGGCTATCTTTGAGCCCACAAGCCAATAGGAAGCCACGCTCGGATTTACTGCGAGTATCAATATACGCCTTATGAACCTTTATGATATTTTTAGCATGTTGTAGAACATCATGAGGATCTCCCTGCTTTAGCTCTATCTCCAATTCCCGGACTGGGGTTATAGCCATCCCTGTTTCTAGTTCTGAATATATAGATCCAGTATCCAAGGCATATTCGATCAATCCCTGACGTGTATTCACCAGCGCCTTCCGTCGCCAAATATCCGTTTGATAACAAATTCTTAGATCTTCGGATCGCAGCTTGGGAAGCTGCTTAACTAAGCGCTTTCCAGGCTCATGATTTTGATGTAGTTCAAGCGACCAATTTGGAATGGCATTGCCAGTGGCGCCCAATGTGACATTGTGCTCAAGTCGCTCTAAGGGGTTTGAGGTGGGAGCCTTAAGCGTTTGCACCCACTGACGACCTTCTTTTCTCAACCGGAGAGAAATGCCTGCCTTAGTCAGCAAAAAATCTGGGGTATCAATGTATGCAGCTTGTAAATGCTGACGACGAATCCCGCCTTTTGAAATAATAAACTTTTCGATTAATTCAAGCCTGTTATCTGGAAAAAGTAATTTAATTTCAAATTCACTGTTGTTTGTAGGCATTATTTCCAATAACCGAATGTATCGCTAATTTAATAAACTGAATTTTGATACTCTTTTAGCAAAAATTTCATGCCAATCTTTGAAGTCAAAAGAGAACTTGATTAATGAGCAAGTGGGCATTGATATGGGCTCACCTGCAATAAGAGACGCCAAATTCATAATGCCTGGGTTATGCCCGACGATCATAAGCTTATCAATCTTTTTCGAAACTGAGGAAATAATTTTTAGCAAAGTTATGGTCTCGGCTGCATATAGCCCTTCATTCACAACCAAATGAGAGTGAGGAGTACGCAGCCCATTAGAGATAATTTGACCTGTAGTAATTGTTCGTACTGATGGACTCATCAAAATTAAATCAAAAGACAGTTCTTTTTTTGATAATTTGTGGGCAAGCTTAGTAACATCTTTGACGCCTCTTTCGGATAGGGGTCTGTCTATATCGGGAGTAAGAACACCCCCAGTAACTGCTTTGGCATGGCGCAAGAGAAAGAGTGTCTTAGTACCCATGTCGTGATGTTACTCCAGGGCCAAGAGTACTTGAGTTAAAACATTAAAGTGGGTGCGAGACTGGTAGGGCTCACATTGCTATGGAATTTCTCACCCCATTCACATACAAAGTGACTCATCAGCTTAAATTATCTTGAAATAATTCTTTTAAGCAATATTCAATTCTTCCTCGTGATCTAATTCTAGAAAGAGGCTTGATTCCGCATCAGCTAGCTCTGCACATTCCAATCCACTCATCTGATCTACAAAAGACAGTTGCGCGAACCGCTCGGCCGCCTCTAAATTTTTTTCGCGGTAGTTATCTAAAGACATTAATTGGTTCCAGGCCGCCTTTTGATAGAACTCTGCAGCTCTTCTTCTCAATTCAATAATCTTTTCTTGTGGATTTTGATCTAGCATGTTGGTCTTCCTTTAAATAAACATTGCACTTGACTGTGATGCTCCGCTTTTCATATGACACCTATATGAATGCGATTGCACTACATTGATGCATCGTCACATTTGAGGCTATTGCGAAAGAATTAGTGCCATCCCTGGGTATTGCTGCGTAAATAACTCATTTTTACAAGCTAAAAGCCTGTCTTCGCGTCCGAACCCAAAGAAAACTAACGTTGAACATCTTATCGACGATAGTAGTGAGGATTTAGAAGGGTAGGCTTAGGACTCTTGGTATTTTTTTGAGTTTTTGGATTTACTATTACCGCATATGCACCGATCCTAGCGCCCTTGCCTAACATTGCGCCTTAAATCTCACCTAATAAGCTTTTTATCCTGTCTTAAGGTCTAGTTGAACTATTTTGGCGTGTTGCTTTGTATTTTATTGAAAGATAGATACCAATAAGGTCTTTTAAATTATATTTAGCAATTTTTATTCTGATATCGTATTTTTGCTGTCATGCAACATTCATAAATAAGGTGCATAATTAATAGGTAATAACCCTAATATATATTAAATACAGGAGTCTTAAATGACACAATTATTTAGCCTCTTAAGTCAAATTTTTGCCCATCAATCCAAAAGCAACGACTTGGAGCATTACATCAACAGCCACCAGCCCAACTCCAACCAGCAATTGGAAGAGCTAGCTCGTAACTACTTATACGGCTACTCCAACCCTAGGGGGCTGCAATCATGAGTCAAATCATTGGTCTTCTCGGCAATTTAGTGCGTGCATGGAATGAAGCCAAAACTTGGCAGGCTAAGCATTCTGTCTACAGTCGCTGGTATTAAAGCTATGTTAACAACTGAGTTTCTAGCTAGGGATCAGTTTTCAGACTACGGATCTTGGTTAAAAGCCCAAGATTCTGAAACTATTCATCACTACTTTGGCTGCGGAATAAGCCACGAGTCAATTGACTCGCTGATCCAGAAATTCTCAAGCAAGCCCAAAAATAATCATTTTTTGATTGCTAAGGTGGGTGGTCACTGGGCTGGCACTATTCATATTGCCACCCACGGTAAAGAAGTAGAGTTTGGTGTGATTGTGGGGTCGAAATATCGCAAGCAAGGCATTGCCAACTCTATGATGGATGAAGCAATTACCTGGGCTCGCAATCGTTATTACCAAGACCTCTTTATGCATTGCATCAGCTGGAATCGCCCTATTAAACATTTATGCCAGAAGCACGGACTTGTTCCGCGCAATATGATGGGGGATTCAGAAGCGAACTTACAACTTAAGCCGCCTACACCCGCTAGCTTTTTAAAAGAACAACTATTTGTTCAACGTAATTGGTTTGCAATTTTCCAGGCTCCAACGTTTATTTCTTTATCAGGGAAATAGCAACACTGAAGCACCCTCATGCGAATTGCTTAAGAGAAACGGCATTCTATGGTTTTGGTGGAGTGTCGATGCATGAGATTATAGATCTCGTCATCCCAGTTTAATTCTAGTTTTATACCTTCATCTAAAAGCGCTTCAGACTGGGTCAATGTGCGTCATCACACTTAGGACTGGCAACGTATCGGTTACTTTTTTAGCGGCCGCGAAAGCAATGTCATGCCCCACTTGAACAGTGGCATTTGCATCAACCTCTATATGAACATCAACCAAGATCATATCTCCCATCTTGCGGGTTCTGAGGTCATGGCATCCTCGCACCCCTTCTGTGGATTGAATCATTTTTTCAATTTTCTGATACTCCTCTTCAGAGACTGCCCGATCCATCAAGTCATGAAGAGCATCCCAACTAAATTTCCAACCCGTCTTAGCAACCATGAGGCCAACAATCAAAGCGCCAACCGAATCTAAAATCGGATATCCCAATAGAGCGCCAATAATGCCGACTGAAACCACCAAAGAAGATGCGGCATCAGATCTTGCATGCCAAGCATTGGCTACTAACATACTAGAACGAACGCGCTTTGCAACGGCGAGCATATATCTAAATAACAGCTCCTTAACAAACAAAGCGCCTAGGGCAACATAGAGTGCCAGAATCTGAATTTGGCCATTTACTGTCGGATCAATGATCTTATGCACTGCTGTCCAGAGCATCCCCAGACCAACAGCAAGTAGCATGACCCCCAAAAATAAAGCTGCTGCAGTCTCATAACGCTGATGTCCATAGTGATGATCATCATCCGCCCCCTTACGGCTGTGATGATTAGCAAAGAGCACAACAAAATCAGCAACAAGATCGGATAAGGAATGAATGCCATCAGCAATCAAACCTTGGGATCCTGAAATTAATCCAGCAAAAATTTGGCTACCCGTTAATCCTAGATTAACCGCCACACTCACCAAAGTGCTTTTCTTGGCAGCCTTCTGCTTATCTACAGAGTCAAATTCGGGGTTTTCTATAAAATTTTCCATTGCTTGAGCTTACGCCCTTATTTAAAAATTACTCAGTATTTGAGTTTTTTGCTTATTCCACCCCTTTATGTTCAAGGCTATCATTTTTAAAGCTTAATAATTAGTAGAGAATCAATTAAAAAACGACTTACTGAATCTGCTATTAATGCGCGAATGCTATCACCTGGATGATTACCGGAAAACTATTTTGAATTTTGCTGTCACATTTGTAATGGAAAACTTAGGTAAGATCTGATTACATGAAATTACACAATTTATTATTTGCCTTTCTCGTAGCAATCCTGTCACAAGCCTGTCTCGGACAAACATTTAAGTTTATTGCTTTAGGGGATATGCCCTACTCCATACCAGCTGACTATGGTCGTTACGAGCGCTTAATAGGGGCTATAAACCAATCAAAGCCAAGCTTTACGATCTTCGTTGGCGACACAAAGTCAGGTTCAACACCATGCTCTGATGAATACAACCAGATTGTGAAGTATTATTTTAAGCAATTTAATATGCCCTTGATCTATAGCATCGGGGACAATGAATGGACTGACTGTCATCGTCCCCTAGCTGGGTCTTATGATCCACTAGAGCGACTAGAAAAACTCAGAGGCACTTTCTTTGCCGATAATAAAAGCCAAGGCAAACAACCCATTTCCCTGCATCGTCAAGCAGATGTTATGCCTGAATTCTCCCAATATGTTGAAAATGCTTACTGGATTAAAAATGGCTTTCTATTTGTCAACCTTCATATTCCGGGCTCAAACAATAATTTTGAGCGCAATGATGAGGCAATCAACGAGTACCGACACCGAAATGAAGCGAACTTAGCGTGGATAGACTACGCATTTAAATTCGCAACTCAGCATCATTCTTCTGGTGTTATTTTTTCCTACCAAGCTGATATGTTTTACAGTCCTGGGCAGGCCACTGAAGCAACGAGTGGCTATCGAGACACATTACATAGTCTTACTAGCCATGCCGAGACCTTTCAAAAGCCAGTGCTACTAGTGCATGGTGATAGCCATCGCCTCATCATTGATCAACCCTTAAAAACCACCGATAAAAAATTAGTGCTCGAAAACGTTATACGCCTACAAGTCATGGGTGAAGATGAAGTTCAAGCAGTGGAAATAGGCGTTGACCCTATGAGCGAACAGCCTTTTACTTTTAAGCCCCTCATTTTGAAATCCAATAGCTTGTACAGAAAAAATAATTTAATTTTTCATTGTCTGGCTGTCACAAATACTTCACTAGACTGTAATTTTTAAGGCGCAATATCAATCTTTAAAAGATTGAGGCGCAAGGATGACTATTAAAAATAATCCCTACAGGCGCTTAGGCCGACTATTTCATCACGCAAGAAACCATCAAAATCTAAGTCTATTCAAGATATCAAGAGAGACTGGCATTTCAGTCTCACAGCTATTTTCACTTGAAGAGGCGCGCATGACATTTTATGAAGACCACCCTCAGGAGGCCATAGGGCTCGCACAAACCTATGCTCAGCACTTAGAAGTTGATGCTCATGCTCTGATTCACGAGATTGCATTAGCGAATGACATCAAGCAGTCAGATCCACCGATTCCAACATTCTTATTAAAAAAAACGGATTAAAAATTTACACAATCTTCTTATGTTTTAGGCCTGCATAAACAAGACCACCTACAGCCGCCATTAGCATCATGACTTCAAAGAAAGATCCCTTAAGTCCAGGCAAGTCTTCCATATTCATACCCATGATCCCCGTCAGCAAAGTCATCGGGAGAAATATGACAGTCATAATCGATAGAACCTGCAAGTTCCGGGCATTAAATTCAGCCACATGAGCCGCTTGCTCGTCCTGCAATACCTTTGCCCTGTCATATAGATTAGAGATATCTTGGACTAAAAAAGATAAGAGATCTAAGTCGTCGCCTAGCCTAGTCTTATCCTCATTTGAGAACCAATATGGTAAATGTTTTTGCAATCGATGTAGAGCAACTAATTCAGGGGCGAACTGGCGACGCAAGCGACTGCAATGAATGCGGATACGCCCTAGATTTTCATGCTCCGGAATATCTCTACCCTTTAATAGCATTTCCTCTAAGTCGTCCATCCTTTCAGATAGACGAATCAGCAAAGTTCTCAAATACTCCGCCCGCAAATCTATCAATTCATGAAATAACTCAATGGCAGAATGAGGATGTAGCTGTCCAGCCCTTAAGTCAGCCCTTAACTTATCAGTAGTATTGAGTGGCTTATTTCTTAATGAAATCATTAACCTTGGCGTAAGGATCGCCCAAAGGGTGCCTAAAGTTGCCTCCCCTTCTTTTCCACCAAATTCTTGATGAAAGTCATTCATAACCATCAATAGGCAGTCGTTAAGCTTTTCAATTCTTTCTAGGCGACTCCTTGTCACACCTTCATGAATCATCTCTACTACGCGCTCAGGCACTAGAGTTGTTTTTTCAAGCCAGCGCTGTACTTGAGAATTTGAAAGATTCAGATGCAACCAAATGGATTGTTGAGGATCTTCTAGCTTTTCCATAATCTCATGCAAAGGAATTTCATAATTTTCACCGGAACTTGTCATACCCCAAGCAAAAACAACTCCGTCAATCGGGAATGGGGTGAGGGTCAGATCATTCATATAAAACCATTGAACATGCGCTAAGCATGAATCCCCGTCGAATAAAGGGGATATTGTAAGGGAGGCGCCTCAATCCCATGTGAATTGAGCCCGACATAGGACTGTCACAAGAGCAATTTAAGGTAATGGTTTGAAACCATCCACTCCTTACACAGTGCTCAAGTATTTACTACCGTTATTTTTACTTGCATCATCATCTGTTATGGCGTTTGAGCCATTAAATACAGATGATGCTGGCACTGTAAAAGCTGGCGGGAATCAAATTGAGCAATATTATTTCTCGATTATTCGTCATGGAAATACCAGCGCAGCACCTGTAGATATCGTCACCCCAGGGGAGGAATATGCGGGTCAAGACAGCGCTAGAGCGTACCCATTTACCTACACTAGAGGATTAAGCGAGACAGTAGAAGCCTCCATAGCCAGCACTTATTATGCCCAGCCGAGTGGAAACTTTACAAGACTCTCCAACTCAGCCATTGGGCTTAAATGGCGGTTTTTAAGTGACGAAGAAAATCACTACGCATTAGCCGTCAAACCTACACTGATTTTTCCAGCAAGCCAACAGCAACAAGTGAATGGCTTAGGGGCTGCAGCCCTAAATTATGGAGTTAATTTGATTGCATCGCGCTACTGGGACCGCGTTGAAGTCCATTTCAACGCTTCATACATGCGCGCGCCATACAACATGAATTATTCAGTTGGTCAAAGCATGGATCCCAATCGCCTTAATCTCATTCTGATATCCGTAGCACCAGTGTGGACAATTATTCCTGGCATTAGAGTCGCCTTGGACATAGGGGCAACAACCAACCCGCCAGTGCCCGAGCAATATCTCACCAATTACGCACTGGCCGCACTGATTCTCTCCCCAATAGAAGACGTAGATATAGGTATTTCAGCCATGCGAAGCGCTGCCAACTATGGAACCGTCGTTTCTGCCAATGGGCCCAATGCCACCCGTACCGAAATTGGAGTCACATGGCGCTTCTAATCTATATTGGTTTTTTGTCATAATAATTTGGTAAAGTACCCTGCGTTAACCACCATAGAAAAGTTTGGGCCATGAGTAAATTAGATTGTGAAAAATTACTCCAAATGATCGAGGAAACAGGAACTATCACACTGGCTGATCTTAAAATACTCCCACTGAAAGAGTTGGAGGAATTTTTAGATGAACTACGCACCTGGTGCATTTACTCCGGTGGCGATAAAAAGAAACTTAAGAAAAAGAAGAAGTAGTTAGCACGTCATCCAACCAAAAGAAAAATCATGAAAACTTACAACATTCTTTTTTTGTGTACCGGTAATTCAGCACGATCTATTATTGGTGAAATGCTAGCGACATCGCTGAGCCAAGGTAGATTTATTGGCTACTCTGCCGGCTCGCAGCCAAGGCCTAATCCACACCCAGTTGCCCTGGAGCTAGCAAAGCAACTCGACTATCCCTTGGAAAAACTCCGCAGTAAAAGCTGGGACGAGTTTTCAAAAACAGATGCCCCACAAATGGATTTCATCATTACCGTCTGTGATGACGCTGCCGGTGAGGTATGCCCAGTTTGGCCAGGACACCCTGCCACCGCACACTGGGGATTTCCCGACCCAGCATCTGTGCTGGGAAATGATGAGCAAATTCATCATGCATTTCGTCAGATCGAGATTGGCTTACGCAACCGAATTGAATTGCTGCTTGATTTGCCTATTGAGACACTAGACCAACTAAGTCTTAAACAAGAATTAAATCAGATTCATACCAAGATATAGTGAGCTGCAAAGATTAAGCACTAATGATGTGCTAGGCCTCGATTTTTCTGAGGTTGGCCCAAGGTTGCCTATGAAGGTAATCCTGGCAGATTCACAACCAGTAAAGATCAGCCTTGATACCCCCATAGACACGGAATATTGTGCACCCCATTGATTACATTACTAAGTCAAAACTTCATCAGCAGAATCAATCTCACTGTGTGAAATGCGGGCCCTATCTACAGGCTAAATTTAAAACGTCTCGATTTTTTTCCATACGCTCAGCCATGATTTCAAAGCGTCGTCGAATGGTATTTTGAATAAAGTACTCCACAACCACATTAGGAATAACGGAATCAGGCTCAACAACGCTTTCATATTGCATTCTCACCCCTTTATTGTTAGCTTGAATTCGCCATGTCCCTGAATATGCCTTGTTGTCGCCTTTAATTTGAACAAAGTTTAAACCCACATTTGGTATCTCGGTATATTCAACAGTCGATTGCAGACGAACTGGGAAGAATAGAATTCGCTCCTCGATGAGACGCTCTACAGTTACCTTATTACCCTGTCTTCTCAACACCTTAGACTCAACAATGCCAGGAATATTCTTAGCGCTCGCATAATCTGTCAAGTATGAAAATGCCTCACAAATGGAGGCTGGGGCAAGGTAACTTGCCCTAATATTGAAGCGGCCATTTAAACGAGTAGCTGAGACCTGAAGATCATACGGATCGGCATCTTCTTGAGCGAAACAGGTAGCGCTCAAGGTAATCCAAAGTAAGCAGATTAGAGCTCCATTGACTCCTTTGCTAATGATGCACATTGTCAGAATTCGGTGTGATTTAGAGAATTTTTGAATGCTATGCCTGGCCTAAACTTAATAGTCCTACTCGCTGCAATATGCACAACTGCTCCAGTTACGGGATTACGACCATTACGGGCGCTACGCTCACCCTGACTAAAAGACCCTAGCCCAATTAATTGCAAAACATCTTTAGCGGAGACGGTCTCAATAACATGTGAGATAAATGAGTTTAAGACTTGCTCGGCAGTTAGCGTCGAAATATCAGCTCCAGTAGCAATGTGCTCAATTAATTCTTTTTTATTCATGTTCATTTTCTGCGAGTTATTAAATCGATCCTTAATTTATCACCAATAGATGACATAAACCCTAAAAAAAATCATCGTATTGTCACATTGCAATGGAAAAATTGAAACACCGTTTTACTCCGCAAAACGAAGGAGCGCCCATATGAAATATCAAATTATTCCACTAGAAATGGGGTCTATTGTTGATAGAGAGATATTTCAATCAGACAACATGGAAATTAAATGTGGTCTAGTTTGGAAGTTGGGATCGGTACTGACTAACTCCAAGCCCAGCTTTTTAAAAAACTATAAACCAGAAGTTGGCATTTGTATCGCTGACATTACAGGGGCAAGTATTAGCAAAACTTATCACGGTGAAAAAGTGATTTATTTTTCACAAACTGTTCCTGAAGCTCTAGAAGATGAGCTCACAGATATTTTTTACGGTGTCTCACGAAAATTCTCTGGACTATATCAAGATATATTCCAGGATCTAGAGTGGAAACTTGTTCGATCGGAATCATTTATGTTTGGACATCTCGAGGTTAAAGAAATGGATGATCACCTCTTGTCTTACAAGTAATTGCCCACTTACCATTTAAATACTTCCATCGAAGGTTCTATTGTGACGCCTCTAATTACTTAAAAATATAAACTCTCATTCACGAAATTGCAATAATTAGATAGCATGATGAAGTGGCTTTGCATCAGAAATGCTCCTTGTCACGACGACTTATCTCAGCCTCAACTGGGATTTTTTTGGGCTCTATATCAATGCAATCAAAAACTGACAACGAAGCTGAAAAAGATCGCTTCGAATGTAGTGAAGAATTAAAGGCCAAAAAGTTGGTGATTGAAAAGAGGCAGAAGAGAACGCTTTCTGAGCTCGGAAAAACATTGGCAGAATTAAAAAATGGTCTCTACAAGGTCGAGCGCCTGCCTGAGGACTAAATCAGTCCAACTATTACCTACTTATACGCCCATTTCAGATTGAATAAAGTCACAGACG
This sequence comes from uncultured beta proteobacterium, assembly GCA_903858445.1. GTDB lineage: Bacteria > Pseudomonadota > Gammaproteobacteria > Burkholderiales > Burkholderiaceae > Polynucleobacter. The sequence continues at coordinate 62,271 of CAIOIX010000160.1, read as the reverse complement.
GCAAGATTAAAAGGCACTGGATGGCCCGCATTAGCAACTTCGAATGCTTGCAGATAAGGGAAGAAACTCTTAGCTTCATCGACTCTCTGTTTAGTGCATATTTTTGACTTGCCTCCATAGATAAGCCCCACTTTACCCTTGTAATTCTCCAAGGCTTCATGAAAGTTCATACCCCACACATCAGCCTGATAAGAAAGGTCGAAATGGCCTGGAAGCTGCACATCAGAAACGGCCTTCTGATCAACACTTAAGTCTTTTGCAAGCTCTCGCGCATCCCGAAAGCCTATTTCATTTTTCATCGACTTATAAAGCGAATATAAAGCAGTCCAATTTACAGTGAGCGCAATATCATTCAGAATGATTTCGTCAATTTTTTTTCCAAATATTTGTGTAAGGTACATGGCTAAAACGCCACCCATACTTGTTCCTAGGATAGTAAGCCTTTGATTCGCTAGTTTTTCAGTGAGGATGACACCGCGGATCAGCTGACTGATATCCGATAGGTATAAAGACATTTTGTAGGCGCTACGGTCATCAATATAATCTGACTCCCCTCTGCCTGAAAAATCAATACTAATGACTTTGCAGTTATCAAATTTTAAGAAGTAAGCGTGAATCACCAAAAAAGAGGCTTTTGTTTCAAGCAGCCCAGGAAGGCAAAGGAGGATATTTTCGGCATCCATATCTCCAGAAACGGTATAAGCAATCTTATGGTGATGATCGCCATCTTCAATCTGAAAATATCGGGTTTCAGGAGCGGTACTTTTTACCTTGGCTATTACAGTTGATATTTTTCCTGGATTATCTTTGATGGGGACAATCTTTATAGGCAGCTCTTTTGGGAGCTCAACCCTCTCTTGACTGTCAAGAGCTAAATCAGGCTCAATCTGCTTAATATGGGGCTGCATTAAATTCACTACTTCCGCTTTAATCCCCATGAGTACATCAAAAATCTTCTTCATCGGTGATAACCATCAATATTTAAAGGGTTAATAGACCCCAATCCTCCCACTGTATAGGGTATTGATGACAGAAATACTTAAACCACGCTAAATAGTGAAAATTGGCATTTATCTTGGGGATCCCAATGATTCGACTTTATCCAGGAATTACCATTGCAGCAGATTAAATAGACGCTAAACGCCAAAGCGACGTAATCTCAGCAGATCTAGCGGTATGCAATGCATCTGTTTTATCAAATACTTTTTTATGCTGAGCCTTAGTATCCTCTCGCTTAACAACACGAAGTCCCGCTTGCTCAATCCAGTCGAGCAACTCTTGTCTCGTGCGAAGGCCTAGATGCTCTGCTAGATCCGAAAGAATCAACCAGCCCTCACCATCGGGCAGAAGATGCTCTTTAAGTCCCGCTAGAAAACCTTTCAACATTCGACTCTCTGGGTCATAGACAGAGTGCTCGAGGGATGAGCTCGGTCTTGCTGGTAGCCAAGGCGGATTGCAAACAATCAATGCAGCTTTGCCTGCTGGAAATAAATCCGTCTTCTGAACTGTAATGTGAGAGCCTAGGTCCAATCTCTCAATGTTATCTTGAGCACAAATAATCGCTCGCTCATCAACATCAGTAGCAATAATTTTTTGTATATCGCGCAAAGCTAAAACGATAGATAAAGCACCAGTGCCAACGCCAATATCAAATGCAATCGAGTGCTTATCAATCGCTTTTGGCCAAGATGCATTACAGACTAGTTGAATATATTCCCCACGAACAGGAGAAAATACTCCGTAATGCGGATGAACGCAGATCGGCTCATCTCCTCTCGCTAGAATCGGCACACCATTCTTGCGCCATTCATGAGTACTGATGACGCCAAGTAATTCACGTAAAGAAATGATGTAGGGCTCAACCACCACACCATAGGTCTCGAGACAAGCCTCTCTTACGTCTGGCGCCCGCCTTAAGGAAATCGTGTGATCAGAATTGATTTGAATCAGTAGCATTCCCAAAATACGTGCACGTTGCGACTGAGCGAGGCGATACAGATTAAAAGTATCGAGCGGACTTTTGGCTTCCCCCTTCTCAACTCGCACTACTCTTGTAGATTTCCTAGAAGGTTTATCCACCCTTCTAGCCAAGGCTTGCAAAATCTGGCGGGCATTCTGAAAATCTCCTCGCCACAATATTGCGGTACCTGCGCATGCTAGGCGATAAGCAATATCAGCAGTCAGAGTGTCGTCGGCGAGTACTACTTTTTTATGGGCATGAATACCATTCTCGGAGTGCCATTGCGCTCCATGGCGTTGTTCATCCTCATCCCAATGAATCAAAACATTAGCCGCTGAAGTTTGTGTCATGAAGCAGTCAAACGATTATTTTGATAGTCTTCAATGGCTTGCTCAATCTCCTCTCGGGTGTTCATAACAAAGGGGCCGTGCTGAACAATAGGCTCACCTAAAGGCAATGCTGCCAACACAATAAATTGAGCACCAGCAGAACCTGCCTTGACCTTTAAATGGTCTCCCTTACCAAGCACGACAGCCGCCTGTTTCGGTACCGCCTTGAGGGGATCACCTACCGCCAATTCACCCTCATATACATAGAGGAATGCATTATGCGCCTCAGGTACAACATGGTCGAACTCACCACCGATAGGCAAATGCACATCCAAAAATAAAGGTTCAGTTGTAATGCCGCCGATAGGACCCGCCACCATCTCACCAGAAGTAACATACGAACCAGCGATAATCTTCAGCAGACCACCGTTAGCAAGATTTACTGTTGGGATATCTTCAACCTGAATATCTTGATAGCCGGCCGCTTTCATCTTTTCTTTTGCAGGCAAATTAATCCACAACTGAAAACCACGCATCGCCCCGCTAACCTGTTGGGGCATCTCGGAATGAATTATGCCGCGCCCCGCGGTCATCCACTGCACTCCGCCGGTTTTGAGATGCCCTTGATTGCCCAGATGATCCTCATGCAGCATGTGACCTTCCAACATGTAAGTCACAGTCTCAAAACCACGATGGGGATGAGATGGAAAGCCAGCGACATAGTCATTAGGATCGTTAGATGAAAATTCATCCAACATCAAGAATGGATCCAATCGGATCCGCTGTTGACCGCCGAGGCTACGGCGCAATTTGACGCCTGCGCCATCAGAAGTGGCGATCCCGGGAATAACGGTTTGGACGTTGCGAATCATGAGAATGCTTTTAACTTAGGCGGGCGGATGATCTTCTGGATTAACATCCAGAGCGATTAAGAAACGAGACACCATGTTGTAAGCAGCGATGACCGTGACCAATTCAACCGTATCAGTACTTCCCAACGTTGTCTGTAAGCGCTTCATCAGCCCTGGATCAACTTTGATATTGCGCGTCATCTGAAAGGTTAAATCTGCCGCATCATTTTCCACTGCGGAAAATAGACTCTTTGGGAATTCAGCTTTCCCAATTAAACGCAGGCCTTCTACTTGCTCCTCGGTACCACCCGCTTTTTTAAATGGCGGCGCATGGTGAAAAAACTCATATTCAGCACCATTTAGGACGGCAACGCCGCACATAGCCAACTCTCGCAACTTTGGATCTAAAGACAGATTATTGCGAATCTCTCCAATGAAGTGATTCCAACCCTCTGCAATTGGAACGCTATGTAAAAGCATGCGATCTAAATTAATAAACTGACCGCCCCGTCGCTGACGAATTGCCGCAACCAAATCAGCAGGCTCAGCCAAGTCCATTGGCTGGTAAGGAATTAAACGTTCGGACATAAATACTTTCTAAAAATAGGCAGACGCAGTTGATTTTTTTATTGTGCTGTTTCTTTAATATTGTTCTCAATCACAAACTTACCCCACACAGCGATCTGCTTGCCGATGAAATCACGCAGTGTCTCAGGGTTGCCGGCAATAATCTCAATACCTTGCGCTTTAAATTTATCAGCAACATTGGGTGTCTTGAGCGCCTTTGTAATGGCTTGGTTCATAGCATTCACAATTGCTGGGGGCGTTTTACCTGGTGCTAATACAGCCCACCATGCTGGGGCATTAAAGCCTGGGAAACCGCTTTCTGCAACTGTTGGGACATTCGGTAATCCCGGCGCCCGTTTGGTCGTTGTAACAACCAAAGGAATGACGCCACCACTCTCTATATGCGGCTTTACCAAGAACTCTGAACCAACAGCTAGCTCAACCTGACCGCCCAATACATCCTGCATCAAAGGACCGCCGCCACGATAAGGAATGTGGTTCCAATCAAAACCCGCCTGTTTGGCTAAGCGCGCCATTGCAAGATGCCCCAAGCTACCAATACCAATCGAGCCATAGCTAAATTGCTTGCCAGCCTTCGATAAATCTACTAACTGTTTGAAACTGGTGATTCCAGATTTTTTACTGGCAACCAAGACCATGGGAGAGGTGCCGATCAACGTGACCGGTGCAATATCTTTAATAGTGTCGTAGGGCAGCTTATCTTTCAGACTTGGATTGACGCCATGAGTATCAAAGACCACCGCAAAGGTATAGCCATCAGGATCAGATCTTGTCATTGCCGCAGTCCCGATCACGCCAGATGCCCCGCCAACGTTTTCAACAATCACGTTTTGTTTTAATTCAGCCTGAAGCGCTGGAGCCAAAATACGCGCCACTTGATCTACAGATCCACCAGGAGGGAAAACCGCAATTAGACGAATGGGTTTTTGGGTAGGCCAAGAACCAAGTCCAGCAGTCTGAGCACTGGCAATTCCAGCGAACCCAACCAGCATTAAAGCAAAAAATATGGCTTTTTTAGCCATTTTTAAGTAAATCTGCATGCCGCATCTCCTTTTGGTAAGGCAACAAGATTACCACCCCTGCGAGACTGATGTTTGATAATAGAGGGCGTAGCCAAGAGAGATTAACCATGAAGCCCATTTTGAACATCGCCGCGTATTTATTCGTCAGCCTGGATAACTTACCAGAGTTGCGCGCAACGATGCTTGGCCAATGCAATGCACTTCAGCTCAAAGGTACGATTTTGCTCACCGGAGAAGGAATTAATATGTTCCTGGCAGGGCAAGAAAAAGAGATGCGTAGCTTTTTAGAATGGCTTCGCACTGATGATCGTTTCAAAACTATTGAGAGCAAGGAAAGCTGGTCAGAAGAGCAGCCCTTCAAAAAAATGCTCATCAAACTCAAGAATGAAATTATTCGAATGAATCACCCTACGATTCGCCCCGAAGAAGGTCGCGCTCACTTTATATCTCCCAAGAAATTACAAGAATGGCTTGATCGTGGCACCGATGACTTGGGTCGCCCAGTAGTGATGGTGGATACGCGCAATGCCTTTGAAGTAGATTACGGTACCTTTGAAAACGCCCTTCACTTGAACATCCAAAAGTTCACTGAATTTCCACAGGCCATTCAAGCCCACAAAGAGGAGCTTACTGATAAAACATTAGTAAGCTTTTGTACTGGTGGTATTCGTTGTGAAAAGTCAGGCCTGTATATGCGTGAGATTGGTATGCAACATAGCTACCAATTAGAAGGTGGCATCTTGAAATACTTTGAAGAAGTAGGCTCCGCGCACTACAACGGCAGTTGCTTTGTCTTTGATGAGCGCGAAGCCTTAGAGCCTAATTTAGATTCCATACCGGTTGAGCAGTCTATTCGCAAGAAGCTCAAAGCCGGCTAAGGACTCTGAAAGTAGCTCACGCCGGCTTGCTCACCAAGGTAAAGTGCTCCACTACAGGCGGCTTGGCAAAGAAGGGCCCCACAATAGTGCGCCAGTCTACAAATGCAGGGGAGCCCCGAAAATCAAGCGTGTGGTTTTCCAAAGTATCCCAATAGATCATCAATAGGTAACGGGCTGGGCTTTCGATACTGTGGTGCACCTTGTAGCCCTGAAACCCCTTGGATTTTGCAATTACCGTCTCTACCCCACGCAAAATAGCCTCCTCAAACTCTTCCTGCTTGCCAGAGTGGATCTCAATATCGCAATGTTCCAAAATCATGGGTTTTCCTTTGTCAAAAAAAATCTGTCATAAATAGTAAAATTCGTCTGCGTTACTAGATTAATCCAAAAACAATAACCTGGACCCGAGACATGTCTAATACCTCCAATCGGCAAGTGCCGATTTTTTTGTCCTCTTTCATTATTTCTGCTTTTACGGTACTTTTTAGCTTAAATGCCAGCGCGCAGTCAGCCGCAAACTATCCCAGTAAGCCCATCCGCTTGATTGCCCCCGTCGCAGCCGGTGGAGGTTTGGATCATCTTGCCAGAGCGGTGGCCGAACGTTTATCCAGAAACTTAGGTCAAAGCATCATTGTGGATAACATCTCAGGTGGTGGAGGCGCAATTGCTGCACAAGCCACCGCTAAAGCGGCTCCTGATGGCTACACCCTCATGATTTCTTATGTTGGCACCCATGGCACAAATCCAGCAGTCAGAAAACTCAACTACGACGCCTTCAAAGACTTCAGTCACATTGGCATGATTGGAGCAACGCCCAATGTACTCATTATCAATACTAATGTGCCAGCAAAAAATCTTAGTGAATTTGTAGCATACGCCAAGAAAAATCCAGCCAAATTAACGTATGGCACTGCTGGCCCTGGAACACTGACCCACTTGGGTATGGAGCAGTTCAAGATGGCCTCAGGAATCTTTATGGTGCATGTACCTTATCGCGGTATTTCCCCTGCATTTACCGATCTCCTTGGTGGCCAAACAGATGCCATGCTACCCACCTTATTCGCCGCCATTCCCTACCTAAAAACAAACCGAGTACGTGCGCTTGCTATTACGGGTCAGAAACGCAGTTCAGCTGAACCAAATATTCCCACCTTCAAAGAGTTGGGCTATCCCGGTTTTGATGGACAGCAGTGGTATGGCATCTCAGGTCCAGCGAACGTCCCAGAAGCAATTGTGAATAGGATAAATGCCGAACTGAATAAAGTTCTAGCAACACCAGAGTTCAACCAAGAGATGTTGAGCGAAGCGATGACCTTAACGCCGATGACACCGCAACAGTTTAGTGCCTACATTAAAGAAGATATTGCACGCTGGACTAAGGTTGCTAAAAGTCGTCAAATTGAAATCGAATAAAAATTAACTTACCAGAAATAGGAAATTACATGTCTCAAGTCATTCAAGCAGCAGCAGATCTCAATGCGCCTCCCGTTACTAAGATCTTGGCTGAATTCGTTACCTCGCACCCTAGCCAAGGCTGGACCCCTGAAGTAGATCATGAGGCACACCGTACATTTTTAAACTGGCTTGGATGTGCCATTGGCGCTGCCAATCATGAGAGTGTGGAATCTTCTTTGGCAGCTATTCGCGAATTCCAACCCGCACCGCAAGCCAGTATTTTAGGTCGCAAGGATCGCGTTGACATGGGTGGCGCCGCCCTCATTAATGGCATCAGCTCCCATACCTTTGACTTTGATGATACCCACCTCAAAACAGTGATTCATCCCGCCGGCCCTGTTGCCTCAGCCATTCTGGCTTTAGGTGAGCACCTCAATGCTAATGGTCGCCAAATCATTGACTCCCTCATTCTAGGTATTGATGTTGCTTGTCGTGTTGGCAATGCTATGTACCCCGATCACTACCATCGCGGCTGGCATATCACTGGCTCTACTGGCATGCTTGGTTCAGCTGCAGCCTGTTCACGTCTTATGGGTCTTGATCTACAAAAAACCACTATGGCTCTTGGCATTGCCGCATCTCAGCCAGTGGGCATGCGCGAGCAATTTGGCACCATGACAAAACCATTTCATCCAGGCGGTGCAGCACGTGCAGGACAACTTTCTGCACTCTTGGCAAAGCATGGCTTTACTGCCAGCCCCAAAGCCTTGGAAGCAGGTCGTGGCTATATGCAAACCGTTTCTACCAAATGTGACTGGTTGGAAATTGATCGCGAGCTCGGCAAGTCATTTGAGATCTCATTAAATACTTATAAGCCATTTGCTTGTGGCATTGTGATCCACCCTGCTATCGATGCTTGCGCACAGTTACGCGCCCAAGGTGTTAAAGCTGAGGATGTAGAACGCATTGAGTTGCGTGTTCATCCCCTCGTGCTTGAGCTAACTGGCAAGAAGACACCTAAAGATGGTCTTGAAGGTAAATTCAGCGTCTACCACGGCTGTGCGGTGGGTCTGATTTTTGGTCAAGCAGGTGAAGGTGAATACGCCGATGACATCGTGAACCGTGCTGATGTGGTTGCTTTACGCGCCAAAGTCAACGCAACAACCGATACTTCTATTAGCGAAGCCTCAGTAGATGTGAAGGCGATCCTGAAAGACGGCAAAGAAGTTCACGTATTCGTGAAGAATGCGATTGGCTCCGTTGAGAACCCAATGAGCGATACGAACTTAGAACAAAAGTTTATTAGTCTGACTGAACCCATCATTGGTACTGAAAAAACGCGTCAACTGATTTCTGCTTTATGGAAATTGGGTAGCGCATCTGATCTCAAGCAAATTTTGAACCTTTGCACCCCAGACTAAATTAATTAGAAAGTATCAGGCAACCATGGCCCCATTACCAAACATCGTCATCCTTGGTGACTACGAACGCGCCCTGCGCCGTTTCTCCAAATGGGAGAAGCTAGAGCAACAAGCACATCTCAAGATTCACCATGAACCCTTGCGTGATGAAGCTTTATACGAAGCAGTAAAAGACGCAGATGTAATCGCCATCGTGCGGGACCGCTCTCCATTTAATGAGGCCATGATTGCGCGCCTACCTAAGCTGAAATTTCTGATGTTTACGGGCGAGCGTAATGGCACTTTGGAGGCAGGCGCCCTAGTATCCAGAAACATCCCAATGGCATGCACTCATGGTGGACCATCCAAAGAAACAACAGCCGAACTCACTTGGGCATTAATTCTGGGGACATCAAAGCGTTTGATTGAAGAAAATAAACTCATTGCCTCAGGCGGATGGCGCGATGAACTATCTCTTCTACCCATGCTCTCTGGGCAACGTCTTGGTGTAATGGGTTTGGGGGCAATTGGTAGTCGTGTTGCGCGCGTTGGTAACGCATTTGGCATGGAAGTGGTGACATGGAGCCCACGCATGACTCCTGAGCGTGCTGCCGCTGAAAATGCAAAATCCGTTAGTCTAGATGAATTACTCAGCACATCAAAAGTAGTTACCATGCATCTGGTTGCGGGTCCCGGCACTAAAGGAATTATTAGCGCCGATCAATTGACCTTAATGCGCCCAGACTCTATTTTGGTTAATACCTCACGTGCAGCCCTAATAAATATGCCAGACCTTCGCAAGGCGCTCATCGCTGGCCGTCCTGCGCAAGCAGCAGTAGATGTCTTTGATGTTGAACCACTTCCCGTGGACGATCCTTTGCGCAATACCCCAAACCTATTAGTCACACCTCACTTGGGCTTTATTGCTGAACCGATTTTTGAGGCGTTTTCTAAGGGCATCACAGAAACCTTGGAAGCCTGGCTCGATCAAAAACCAGTTCCTCATCCATTTAAGCCTGAGTAAGACCCTCTTTGAAAACCCTCACGCCAAGCCAGCTCTTTTTTGGATTTAGCAAAATCGGTATGTCTGGTTTTGGTGGGGTCCTTCCCTGGGCACGACGCACCATAGTGGAAGAAGAGCAGTGGCTAAGCTCTGAAGAATTTAGTGCCATGTTGGGCATTTGCCAAATTGTTCCTGGCCCGAACATTATCAATCTTGCGGTTTGCGTGGGTTCACGCTTTGCAGGAGTTCGCGGTGCAATTTCTGCGACCTTGGGGTTAATGCTGGGCCCAGTAGTAATAGTGATCTTGCTTGGCGTCTTGTATGAGCACTTCAGTTATATGGCTGTGGTTCAAGGGATGCTGCGCGGAGTATCTGCAGTTGGCGTCGGGCTAATTGCGAGCACTGGCTTCAAAATGATGCGTAGTGAATTCGACTTTCCCCCGATGCTCATTGTGATCATCTTCACCGTCTTGGCTGCCAGCTACTTCCACTTAGGCCTAGGATGGGTTGTCTTGATCGCCTCTCCATTAGCGTTATACCTTGCTTGGAAAAAGGCTAAACAATGAGCTTACTACTGAGCCTCTTCCTGAAGCTTTCAGCATTCTCTTTGATCGCCTTTGGTGGTATTAATGCTTTGCTACCAGTTTTATACGAGCTTTCCGTTACGCAAGAACATTGGATTAGCTCACAGACTTTTGCTGATTACTTTGCGATTGCTCAAGCAGCGCCTGGGCCGAACTTAATGACAGTTACCCTCATTGGGTGGCATGTTAGCGGAATCATGGGTGCCACGATTGCAACGCTCGCGATTTGCTGGCCCTCCGCCATTATGATTTACTTCTTGCAGCGCTATATCAACAACATGCAGGATCCTAGGAAACAAAAAGCGATTCAGTTCGCTGCTGGAGCGTTGGCTGTAGGATTAGTTCTGGCATCAGCATGGCAGATTGCTTTACAGATTAACCACAGCTATGCTGCTTATACGTTAAGCATCGCTACGATTGCAATTACCGTATTTACCCGTTGGCACCCCCTTTATCTCATTGCGATTGGCGCCGCACTTGGAGTACTTGGCTTCGTCTAAATTGACAGCTATTATTTCCTTTTAAGTATCAATTAAGGAATCGGTATGCATTTAATTCAAATCATTGCTTTGCCAATTGCAGTTATGACCACTCTCCTGAGTCCAACAATAAGCTCAGCGCAATCAAATTATCCCAGCAAGCCGATTAACTTCATTGTTCCCTACGGCGCAGGTGGTGGTGCAGATTCACGTAGCCGTCAGATTGCTCAAAAGATGAGCGTACTCTTAAATCAACCTATCATCGTAGATAACAAACCTGGCGCCGGCGGAAATATCGGCACAGAATTTATTTCCAGAGCCGCGCCTGATGGTTACACCATTGGTATGGGTAACTTTGCGCCAATGGCTGTTAATAAAACGCTCTTTGGAAACCTACGCTACGACCCAGAGTTAGACCTCAGCCCAATTGTTCTCATTGAAAAAGGACCTTTGGTGTTGGTTGTCAATCCAAACTCACCTTATAAAACCGTTAAAGATATTGTGGATGCAGCTAAGGCAAAACCAGGCGAACTCACCTTCTCCTCTGGCGGGATTGGTGGCAGCCATCAACTCTCCGGCGAGTTATTCAAACAAAGCGCTGGTATTGACATGATTCACGTACCTTACAAAAGTGGCTCAGCCGGCTTAACAGATTTGATGGCAGGTAACGTCACCATGATGTTTGACCAAATGTATTCCGCAATGCCGAGTATTAAGGCAGATAAACTGCGTCCGATTGCCATCACCAGTAAGAAACGCTCACCCCTGCTGCCAAATATTCCTAGCTTTGCAGAGGTGGGCTACCCCAAGGTAGAAGTCTTGAATTGGCAGGGATTGATAGCACCCAAAGGTACCCCAAAAGCCATTATCGATAAGCTCAATGCTACTGCGAATCAGGCGCTAAAAGACCCACAACTTCGAGAGCTCATGCTTTCCCAGGGCAATGAAATTGGCGGTGGGACACCAGCGGATTTTGCAGCACTTATTAAGTCAGAATCCGCCAAGTGGAGCGCTGTCGTGAAGATAGCCAACATTAAGCCAGAGTGATGATTGCGTTTGCTTACTTGAGTGCTTGGTAACTCAAAATACCCAAGAAGGTCAGCGCTAGAGATCCAATGAGGTGAACTAGCGCAGTGCCAAGCGCCCAAGTAAACTCTCCACGCTGCATAAATCCAACTACCTCAGCTGAAAAGCTGGAGAAGGTTGTTAAACCCCCGAGGAATCCCGTGATCACCAATAAGCGCCACTCAGGAGAGAGGCTAGGATTGTTACCAAAATAAGCAACGGCGAAGCCAATCAAGTAGCCGCCCACTAAATTTGAGATCAAAGTACCCAGCGGAATCATCGATACAACACTTGCCGTCAAAAGATTGAAGCCAGCGCGCAGAAGTGCGCCTAGACCAGCACCAAAAAAGATTGCAAGAATAGATGGCCACATATTAGTTACTCTTGAACAGAAAAACTCAACATACCAATAGAACTCATTTCTATTCCATCGACTAGGATCTTGGCATGCTCATCCTCAGACTGCAGAGAAAGTATATATAGAGCGGGCCAATAATGTTCCGGGGTGGGTATCGATAAATGAGCAGAATCTCCAAAAAGCTCCCAATCAATCAAAGTTTCATGGTGATTAGCGCGCATCTCAGTAACAAAAAAATCATTGAACTCCTTAGCCCATGCATAGGGCTCTGCGCCCTCTTGCCAATGGATCGTTCTTAAATTATGAACAACATTACCACTCGCTAGAATCAAAATGTTTTCATCGCGTAATGGTCGCAATTGCTTGGCTAACTCATAGTGCTCACGAGCCGACTTCGAGCCATCCAAACTTAACTGCACCACTGGTACATCGGCATTTGGATACAGATACCTTAGAACAGACCAAGCGCCATGATCAATGCCCCACTCGTTCTCCTCCATCACAACAGGAACATCCAACAATTCTTTTACGCGCTCGGCCAATGCGGGACTGCCTGGCGCTGGGTACTGAATATCAAAAAGAGCTTGAGGGAATCCGCCAAAATCATGAATTGTTTTAGGCTGAGGCATCGCGGTAACCCAAACACCTCGGGTCACCCAATGCGCCGAGATCACCAGAATGGCATCAGGGCGCTTTAGGGACTTTCCTAAACTAGCCCAAGCCGCTGTATAGCGATTGGACTCTATGGCATACATTGGACTGCCATGGCCAGCAAATACAGCAGGTTGGCGATGGCTAGTCATGAAAGGCTGGGATTAGCCGAATACGTAACCAGTATGCGCTGCAACCAATGCAAACAAAATAGCTAAGCTAGTAGCTGCTGCCAACATTACGATCAATGTAATGATCTTTTTGTTGATCTCTGCCTTGGGTTCGTTGTGCCATTCATTCATGCTAAATCCTTGTTAAACACATTAATTGATAGGTCAATTATCCACTATCGGCCGCGACCAGCCTTGCGCATCATGGCTTTTCCACCGCCAAAGCCTGCCTGCGGGCGTCCGCCGGGGCCTGAGGGGCCTTTTGGTGCCGCTGGACGTGCTGGTGGCTTAGCTACAACAGGTTTAGCCGCATTTTTTGATTCAGGTTTCTTTTCGTCAGTCACAATTCACTCCTATAGATATCATATTGACATGATTACTGACTATTCTATCCAAGCTGTCGCCATTAATGCGATTCCTCTGATTTTTGCCATCACCATTCATGAGGCGGCTCACGGCTATGCGGCCCGGAAGTTTGGTGATAACACGGCCTATATGCTCGGCAGGGTTACCCTAAACCCCGCGAAACACATTGATCCAGTAGGGACGCTTCTGATTCCCCTAGTACTGCTTTTGACGGGGTCACCCTTTCTAGTGGGCTATGCCAAACCCGTACCCGTTAACTTTGGGCGCCTGCGCAATCCCAGAATAGACTCCATCTGGGTTGCTCTGGCGGGACCAGGCTCCAATTTCGCGCAGGCACTTATATGGCTCATATTGCTCATAATCCTCGTAGGGCTGGGGATAAATGAAAAATTCCTCATTTCGATGGCGCAAGCCGGTATTTCTTGGAATCTTGGCCTGCTAGTCTTCAACCTATTCCCCCTGCCCCCGCTAGACGGCGGGCGTATCCTCGCTGGTCTTCTGCCTGCTCGCCAATCTATTGCCCTTGGCAGACTAGAGCCTTGGGGATTTTTTATCGTACTCGGCCTCGTCTTTACCGGTGTTATTGGGAACTTGTGGATGGGACCTTTAATAGCATTTTTTGAGTGGGTGATCCTCTTGCTAACGAGCCCTTTGCGCATGATTTTCTAAGCTCTAGCAAGAAATATTGTTCTCGGATATGCTGATAGCAACCAACCTTACAACCCAACCAGCTTAAGGAAGAACAATCATGAATTTACGCAATATCGCTTTAATTGCAGCCACATTACTGACTATTAGCGGCACCGCATTTGCTCAATTTCAAAGCGCAGAAAAAGCGATTGACTATCGCGAGAGTGCCTTTACTGTGATGAATACCCATTTCGGACGGATTGGTGCTGTTGTTAAGGGTGAAGCCCCTTACAACAAAGATGAGCTCGCAAAGAACGCAGCCATCGTTGCGATGATGTCTACTTTGCCTTGGCAGGCATTTGGTCCAGGTACCGAAGGTGGCAAAGCAATGCCTGAAGTTTGGTCCGACAATGCAAAATTCAAAAGTGCTTCTGAAAAAATGCAGCTAGCTGTAGCCGACCTAAATAAAGCCGCCCAATCTGGCGACTTAGAAAATATCAAGAAAGCATTTGGTGCTGCAGGGCAAACCTGTAAAGGCTGCCATGATGACTTTAAGAAGAAGTAATTAAGTAACCAACAGCGACTGCAATCAGGCTTAGCAACAACAAAGCCAAGCCGCGTTGCAAACCTCCATCCTTGGAGGCTTGACCCAAGTCAGTAGGTGAATATTTTGCCACCTCGCTTGGGTCAATTTCTTTATCGCCGACCAACATAGGCTTAATTAAGTTCTCACCCTTGATTTTTTGGTAATAGAAAATCGCGGCAAGATGCAATCCAATCAAACCATAAATCAAGCCAGAATTAGCCTCATGAATTTGAGAAAATATCCCCATTACGGACTCAGAAACATATTTGGCCAAGGGGCCTTGGAAGGCAATTTCATCATCGGCAAATAAACCCGTGATCGCCTGAATCAATAGAGCGACTAACAAGACCACTACCGATATAGCGCCTAAAGGGTTGTGCCCTAAAACTGCCTGAGATTTACCACTCACATAATTGAATAAAGTTGCTTTACTGGGTATGAAGTTAGTAAAGCGAGCGTGGGTTGAGCCTACCAAACCCCAAGTAACTCTAAAGACCAGCAGGATCAAAATGGCATAGCCACAATAAGCGTGCCATTGAATGGCATTCCCACCAATATTGACACTGATGATGCTACCAATAATGCAGACCACCAGCAGCCAGTGAAAGAGGCGTATTGGCAAGTCCCAAACTCGAATGATTTTCTTCATGCCTATAGGATAAAACACTATCCCCATTAAACTGATGGGAATTCATGAAAACAAGCCAAGCCTTTAGAACTTTATTGCTATACCGTGTTGGTGCAACCCTAAGCTATCAAATCATGATGGTTGCCGTGGGCTGGCATCTCTATGAGATTACCCATAGCGTAGTCTCATTAGGGTTAATTGGACTCGCCGAACTTGTGCCCTATTTTGCTCTGGCGCTGTATTCAGGGCATGCCGTTGATCATCATTCCCGCAAGCTGATTTCCGCAATTGCAGCCACCATCCACATTCTGGTTGCCTTATTTTTGACAGCAATTGCACTGGAACTCGTATCGCCACCAGTACCTTTAATATATACGGCCGTTGGTTTTATTGGTATCGCGAGAGCCTTACTGCGCCCCTCCTACCAAGCGCTGTTTGGGCAAATTATTCCGCGAGATCAGCTCACCAAATATATGGCGTATGCCAATGCATCCTTCCAAATCTGCGTAGTCGCGGGTCCTGGATTGGGCGGACTGATGATTGGGTTCACTAGTCTTACCTGGACCTATGCGCTTGCCGCCGTCTGCGGCTGCATCAGTCTTTACGGTGTAACCCTTATTAAGGCTCAGCAAGAAACTTCCTCTAGCAAAGCAACCCACTTCTTAAAAAGCTTCATGGAGGGCTTTGATTACGTCAGAAAACATGAGCTTATTCTCAGCACCATGGCGCTGGATATGTTTGCAGTGTTATTTGGGGGTGCCGTATCGATCTTGCCCGCTTTTGTCAGCGAGGTTTTGCATGCTGGCCCCGAGATTCTGGGCATCTTGAGGGCGGCACCTGCAGCCGGCTCAGTCTTAACGGGAATCTACTTGGCTACCCGCCCTATCCTAAAGGACTCAGGCAAGTATCTACTGATATCAGTTGCGGGGTTCGGCTTGGCAATCATTGGATTCGGACTATCTTCACACCTTTGGATTTGCGCTGCTTTCTTATTCATCTCGGGTTGTTGTGACTCCATTTCCGTAGTCATTCGCAGCAGCATTGTGCAACTAACTACTCCCAATCACATGCGTGGTCGCATTAGTGCAATCAACGGTATTTTTATTGGCTCATCCAATGAATTAGGCGCCCTTGAATCTGGCATTGCCGCAAGCCTCATGGGTCTCATTCCTTCAATTATCTTTGGTGGAATTGCAACAGTAGGGGTTGTTTTAATTACCTACAAGCTAGCGCCCCATCTGCGCAAATTCCACATTCAAGACATTACTTAATTTCTGGCAAGTCTTTTTGAATAATTTTTAAGCCGGCCCGTAATGCCTTTTGATATCGCTCACGTTCGGCCTTAATGGTTTCTGCAGTCCATTGAAAAAATCCTTCACCCGTTTTCATACCAAATTTTCCGCTGGCAACACGTTCGCTTAAGCATTTGGCAATAGTTGAAGAGTTATTCAGAGTAGGGTAGATGGTTGTACCCCCGGCAGCGTGCACTTCCAGACCTGCATGATCTCGCTGCATAGCAGGCCCAGCCGCAATGTATCGGAATCCAAAACCAAAACGCACCGCCTTATCAATATCCTCTGGAGTGCAAATGCCTTCATCCACCATAGAAAAAGCCTCGCGCGACAAGGCATGCTGCAAGCGATTAGCCAAAAATCCGGGCAAATCCTTCTTCACAGTAACCGGCACCATGCCACATGCCGTCATTAAACGGGACAGGCTTTCGCCCACCATTGGGGAAGTCTTCTCGCCATAAACAACCTCCACACATGGGATTAAATGGGCTGGCATAAAAAAATGCAGTCCAATCATGCGCGCAGCTGTTTTCAGACCGCTTGCAATTTGGCTAATGGGAAAGCTGGTGCTATTGCTAGCCAACACTGCCTCAGGTTTTGCGTACTTCTCTAGCTTTGCAAATAACTCTTGCTTGATGTCCAAGCGCTCTGGAACGCACTCAATCACCAAATCGATATCAGACCAGTCAACCTCCTCAAGAGAGCCGGCCACAGTCAATAAATGAATACGATTCTCACAACCCAAGTCGGTCATAGTGCTCGCAAAGTAATCGGGCAAAAGAGCGCGCCTCTCGGTTGTCAGCTCAACCACTTGAACAGCACAACCACCGCGCGCGCAGACGGCGGCCACATCGGCACCCATAGTGCCGCCACCTACAATCACTACTTTAGTTTCAGCTGGGGTAAACAACATCTGGTTTTCTCCTAAAAGAGGTAAAAGTAGAATACGAATCCACTTACAATGACATCATTATTTCAATAAAAAAGTAAGTGAGACATGATCCCAGTCAATTCAGTACTGCAGGTCGGATATTTCCCTGACCTGATGCAGGCGGAAATCAATCGCCGTTTTAATCCTACCTTCCTCTTAGATCCTAATGCACCAGCACCAGAAGGTCACTTTCAGGCCATTTTAGTACGCTCAAACACCAAACTACCCGAGGCTTTAGTAAAGCAAATACCGAGCATTCGCCTGGTGACAACGTGTGGTGTCGGTTACGATAATTTACCGCTGGAATACCTTAAGCAGCAAGGTATCAAGGCTTCCAATACTCCCGGGGTCTTAAATGATGCAGTTTGTGAGCTAGCGATCGGCATGATGTTTGGGCTCATACGCCGCCTCCCTCAATCCCAGGAGTTTCTAAAAAGCGGCGCATGGTCTAAAGGACTTTTCCCCTTAACCACCACCTTAGCCGGTAAAAAAGTCGGCATCCTTGGTATGGGGCGAATTGGGCAGGATTTGGCAAAACGACTTGAACCCTTTAAGGTCGAGCTGATTTACAGCGGCCCCTCCAAAAAGGATGTGCCCTACCGCTTTATCTCTCACGTTAAAGATCTAGCCATGGAATCTGACATTCTTTTCTTAGCCTGCCCAGCCAGTCCAGCAACAGACAAAGTCATTAATGCGGACATTCTGGAGGCTCTAGGACCAACTTCATACCTTGTCAATATTGCGCGCGGAAGCGTAGTGGATGAGAGAGCACTTTTATATGCACTGCAACATAAAAGAATTGCTGGTGCAGCACTCGATGTGTTCGACAATGAACCCAATCCCGACCCAGCGTTCTTAAGTCTAGATAATGTTTTACTAACGCCACACATTGGCAGCGCTACCTCGGAAACACGGATAGCAATGACCAACTTAGCCGTAGATAATTTAGAAGCCTTTTTTAATCAACAGCCACTTCTTACAGAAGTACCAAATTAACTTGGAGTCAGCATGACCATCACTTTGCATCCTTCTACATTGCCAGCAGTTTTATCGCCAGTACTCACACCCTTCAAGGAAGATGGCAATCCTGATCCCAAGACTCTACTGAAACAATGTCAGTGGCTTGAAGCAAATGGAGTTGGCCAAGCAGTGTTTGGTACAAACTCTGAAGCAAACTCCATGTCAGCCCCACAAAAAATGAACACTTTGACAGCGCTGATTGAAGGTGGTCTCAATCCTGCCCATATGATGCCTGGCACAGGAGCTACATCAATTGATGCAACAGTCAGCATGACTCGTCATGCCGTCAATCACAAATGCGCTGGCGTGTTGATGTTGCCGCCCTTCTATTACAAAGATGTCACCGATGATGGTCTCTTCGCTTATTACTCTGAAGTCATTCAAAAGGTAGGCGATGCAGCATTGCAAGTCTATATTTACAACATTCCCCCTGTTACTAAAATTACCTTAAGCTTATCTTTGCTCGAGCGTTTAGTAAAAGAGTATCCAAAGACTGTTATTGGTATGAAAGATAGCTCTGGCGATTGGGCCTATACCGAATCTGTAATCAAACTATTGGCTCCAGCAGGCTTTCGCGTGTATGCCGGTAGCGAAAGTTTCCTGATGCGCACATTGCGCGCTGGTGGTGTTGGTTGCATCTCAGCAACGGCTAACGTCAATCCAAAAGCGATCGCTGATCTAGCGGCCAATTGGCATGCAGCTGATGCCGACCAAAAACAAGCAGACTTAGATAAAGTGCGCGCAGTCTTTGCTCAATACCAAATGATTGCAGGCATGAAAACTGCCGTTGCTCATTTCAGCAAAAATCCTGAGTGGCTCAGAGTGCGTCCACCACTCATGCAGTTAAGTGCAGACCAGCAAACTAAGTTGCTCGGCGAGCTACAAAAAATGAATTTCAGCATGCCCGGTCTTTAATCAAGACCTCATTCAATAGGAGACAAAAGAATGAAATTTATAAAAATATTAGCCCTATCCATGGTCCTACTATGGGGAGGCGCTCAAGCGCAAAATATTTCTATTGCTACAGGTGGCACAGGCGGTGTTTATTACCCAATGGGTGGCGGTCTTGCTTCAGTTCTCTCTAGCAAGGTTCCGGGCATGTCTGCAACCGCTGAAGTCACGGGCGGCTCAGTCGATAACCTGAACCTAATTGGTACTGGTAAGCCATACGTCGGCTTTGTGATGGCTGATGCGGCAAAAGATGCACAAATTGGTGAAGGTAAATTTTCAGGCAAGAAGGTGGATTTGCGTACCCTACTGGTTCTTTATCCAAATCTAATGCACGTTGTGACGGTTGAAGGCACTGGTATTAAATCAATGAAAGACCTCAAGGGTAAGCGCATTAGTACTGGCGCCCCTGGTAGCGCTACTGAAGTCATGGCTTTCCGTTTGCTTGAATCTGCTGGCCTTGATAAAGATAAAGATGTAAAACGCGAGCGTTTGAGCGTTGCAGAGTCCGTTAATGCTGTTAAGGATCGTAAGATTGACGCTTTCTTTTGGGTTGGTGGTTTGCCAACAGCAGCCGTTACTGACTTAGCCAATACGCCCGGCACAAAAATTGTGATGGTCGACACCACTGATGAAATCGCCGCCATGAATAAAAAATATGGCAACTTATATTTTGCAACGGTGATTCCAAAGGCTACCTATAGCGGCATGTCGAAAGATAACAAAGTGGCAGCCGTGGCAAATATTTTGGTGGTCAATGCCAATATGCCAGATATAGAGGCTTACAAAATTGTGAAGGCGGTCTTTGACAACAAGCTAGAGCTCGTGCGCACCCACCAGGAGTACATGAATGTCTCCCTTGAGAATCAAAAACAAAAATCTACCCCCATTGAATTTCATGCGGGCGCTTTGAAATTCTTCAAAGAAAAGAATATCAAGGTAAATTAAGCATCGCACAAGGGGTGACTTAGTTCACCCCTTTATTTTTGTACTGAAGTAGTGCCATACAAGTAAACATACAAATAAAAATAGGTTGAGACATGAGTGAAAACGTGATTGATAACGAAACACAAGAAAAATTAGACGCCTTTATAAAGCAAGAGGAAGGCGACTCTAATAATTACAAGGGAATGCTAGCGAAATTCATCACCCTAGTGGCTGTTGGCATGTCTTTGTTTCACTTATACGCTGCCTACTCTATCGTTCCTACGCAACAACTGAGAGTCATTCACGTTGCGCTAGTTCTGTTTTTAGTTTTCCTCAGCTTTCCCATTGCGAACCGTTTTAGAAATCGCTTAATGTGGTGGGATATCTTATTTGCTATCGGCTCAGTAGCTATTGCTTACTACATCCTCAGCGGTGGCGATGACTTCGCCGATAGAAATACCGCGCCAAACCCAACGGATGTCATTGTTGGCCTGGGACTCATTCTATTAATTCTGGAAAGCGTCCGTAGAACGAATGGCATGATCTTGGTTGGGGTAACAGGTCTATTTTTGGCTTATGCATTATTTGGCAACTACCTACCAGCACCATGGACACACAAAGGCTATGGCCTTGATCGTTTGGTTGGTTATATGTATATGACCCTTGAAGGCATCTATGGAACTGCAGTAGACGTTTCGGCAACCCTCATCATTCTCTTTACTATCTTTGGCGCCTTCTTACAATTTACCGGGGCTGGCAAGTTCTTCATCGACTTCTCATTTGCTGCAATGGGTGGCAAGTCATCCGGGGTTGGCAGAACTATCGTGATGTCTTCATTCTTATTGGGCGGCCCTTCTGGATCTGGTGTAGCCACTACCGTTACGGTTGGCTCTGTTGCAGCCCCCATGTTAGAAAAAGTAGGATACGAAAGAAACGCTGCAGGTGGTTTATTGGCTGCCGGCGGCTTGGGTGCCATCATCTCCCCGCCTGTGCTGGGTGCCGCTGCGTTCTTGATTGCGGATTTCTTAAAGATTTCTTATTTAGATGTGTTGCTAATGGCGACCATTCCAACGATTCTTTTCTATCTCGGCTTATTCGTGATGGTGGAAATTGATGTTCGTAAATACGGCATGAAGAATATTCATTTCCAGGCAGCAGAAACCGCTTGGCAGTTAACCAAAAAATATTGGTTCCACTTCTTCTCGCTCATTTCCATTGTTGTCTTCATGCTATTTGGCTTCTCGCCAGTGATGTCAGTGTTCTGGGCAACTGTAGTCTCCGCACTTTCTAGTATGTTGCGTGAAGATACCGCGATCATTCCATGGGCATGGTTCAAGGGTAAAGGGCCAATCTTAGGCGGTTTATATAACTCAAACCTCACTAAAGCGCTGGCTTCAGGCTCAACGGGTGTACTCGCAATTGCGGCTACTTGTGCAGGCGCAGGCTTAATTGTTGGCACGGTGACCCTAACAGGCTTGGGTCTCAAGTTCAGTTCTATTGTCATTCAGTATGCGGGTGGCTCACTCTTACTCACGGCTATCTTCACTTCACTTGTAGTGTGGGTTGTAGGGCTTGCGGTGCCAGTAACGGCCTCATACATCATCTGTGCCGTGATTGCAGCACCTGCCCTCATTAATTTGGGTGTCCCTGCATTTGCAGCGCACATGTTTATCTTCTATTACGCTGTGCTGTCAGAGGTGTCTCCCCCTACTGCACTCTCTCCTTTTGCAGCGGCGGCAATCTGCAAAGGAAATCCCTACAAGACAACGTTACAAACTTGGAAATATGTAGCGCCTGCAATCTTGGTGCCATTCATGTTTGTGCTCGACAAATCTGGCGTAAGTCTTTTGTTAATGGGCTCTACAGATGCACTTGCTCAAGCCAATTGGATGCAGATTGCCTGGATCACCTTTACCGCAGTGGTTGGCATCATTTGCCTGGCAGGCGGACTTCAAGGTTGGTTTATTGAGAAAACCAAAATCTATGAGCGCATTTTGATGGTGGTCTCTGGTGTGGCTTTAGCATACCCAGCCACCGAAGCAGACCTGCTTGGATTCATTGGATTTGGTTTAGTGATAGCCACCCAAACTATGCGGCATTTAAAGTTAAGGCCAACTGCCGCTTGAGTGGCTAAGCAGCAGTTGGCAGTACTAAATTAATCTAACTTAATATTGGACTTCTCTATCACCCGCTTCCAGCGGGTGATATCTGAAAAATACAGGTCGCTAAAACGCGCTTGATTTAATGGTGCAATTTGTACGCCGGCCTTAATAAAGCGGTCCTTCATCTCTGGGGTATCTAATACCTTTAAAACGCTAGCAGTCAGCGTAGCAATAACAGCCTTAGGCGTGCTAGCAGGTACAAAAACACCTTGCCATAAGGCCATGTCGTACTCCGCGACACCTGACTCTAAAACTGTAGGTAACTCAGGAGTGCCGCTAAAACGATGCTTACTTGTTACCGCGAGGCCGCGAACTTTGTCAGCCTTATATAGTGGGTAACCCACAGGCATGCCAGCGAAATAGAAATCAATTTGGCCGCCGAGCACGTCAGTTGCCGCAGGAGAGCCGCCTTTATAGGGCACATGAATGGCCTGGGTATTAGTTAAAGATAAAAATAACTCGCCAGCCATATGATCAGAGTTGCCAATTCCTGAGGAAGCAAAACTACGCTTACCGGGGTTAGCTTTTAAATCTGCAATTAGTTCGGCAACGCTTTTAATTGGGGAGTTATTGTTCACAATCAAAATATGCGGTGTTGCAGAAACACCTACCACTGGAATCAAATCCTTCATGCCATTAAATGGGAGTTTTGGATTAGCAGCAACGGTAATCGCTAAACCATTTTGGGCAAACAAAATGGTGTAGCCATCTGGCACAGCTTTGGCAACTGCATCAGCCGCAATACTTCCAGCAGCCCCGCCGCGATTCTCAACAATAATAGGCTGCTTCAATAGCAAACTAAGATCTTGGGCAACCATACGACCAACAATATCGGTTGAGCTCCCTGGCGCATAACCAATCAACATTTTGATCGGCTTGTCAGGATATGCGGCAAAAACTGAGTTTACGGCAAGCGCAAAAGAAGCCGCAAGGAAGATGCGACAGCTGAGCACCGCAATGGATAAAAACTTCATTTAACTCTCCTATTATTTTTTTATAATTTGTTATTACAGTTTTTACAAAATCAGCTTAGCAGCTTATTGATGCTTTACAAAGCCAAAGTGGGCACTCCCCACTCGGCAGCACACGCATTCAAACTGGCGAGCAATTCAGGTGAAATTGGAATGCCATCTTGAGTGCGTTTTGCAGAAGTTGCTGCGGCACCCTCTCCGGGTATGTGAATGTGCTCAACTCCTGGTAATTTGCTTGACTGCGCAATATCCTCGACTACCTTAGTAACTCGCTCCAAAAATACATCGACGTCCCCAAAAGCGGAAGGATCAACTGCAATCACCACCTGCCCCGTATTTGTTTCAATATCGTGATGCTCATTGAAATCAATCGTATCTTTACCAGCAGCAGCGCCATTCAATGAGCCCGCCAGCAAGCTCACCATTAAAGCTAGGCCATAGCCCTTGTAATCCCCAATCGGCAGTAAGGAACCCTCACCAGAGCGCTGTGGATCGGTCAAAGGTTTACCCTGTTTATCAATCATCCAGCCTTCCGGCATTTGCTCCCCCCGTTGAGCGGCCAATTTCACTTTGCCGTAAGCTGCAACTGTGGTCGCCATATCGAGCAGAACGATGGGGCGATTTTTAGCGGGTACCGCAATTGCGATTGGATTAGTAGATAAGAGCAAATCAATCCCACCCCAAGGGGCCATGTGGTTAGCGTTACCGACCGCCATATAAATACCCACTAAACCGGCTTCCGCAATCATGCGCACATAAACAGAGGCAGCCCCTGAATGATTACCGTGATGACTACCAATCCAGGCAACCCCAAATTGACGAGCTCGGTCTGTAGCCAGCTCTACTGATTTAGCCATCACCAAGTGACCTAGAGCGCTATCCCCATTTAATAAAGCTGATGCGCCACGATCTTTTTCCAACACAATCTTTGGATGTAAATTGGCGCCACCAGCTTTAATACGCTTCATATAGGCAGGTAAACGAAAAATACCATGCCCATCAGCTCCAGCGAGATCAGAGCGCACCATTAACCGACCTACTAGTTGCGCATCACCCTCAGGAACCCCTGCAGCAGAAAGTACTTCGGCAATAAATTCTTCTGCTCTTGCTACAGATACTGTTTTCAGTGTGTTCATCTTATTCATACAATCTTCGTCCAAGCCGCTTTACCGGCATATTTTTTGACGGCAGACTCGTCAAACTCAAAGCCAAGGCCAGGAGTTTGATGCAATATCAAATCGCCATTTTTAAAGGTCAACTGCTTGTTAATGAGTCGGCGGAAATTGAGCACTTGATCATCCAAGAAGAACTCGACAAAACGCGCATTAGGAGTGGCTGCTACCAATGGCGCATGCAAATCATGCATCCAATGTGGACAAACCGTAATACCCTTGACATCGGCATAGGCGGATATGCGGCGCCACTCAGTGATACCACCACATACTGCGGCATCTGATTGCAAAATGGCGACGCCACCAGCATCAATAAGTTCTCTAAAACGCCAGCGCCCGGCTTCCATCTCGCCAGTAGCTACATTGATTTTGGTGTGACGCGCTAAAGCGGCATGAAGATCAATCGCATCTGGAGAAAACGGCTCTTCAATCCAATAGGGGTTGTAAGCTTCAAAGCGACGAATATATTCAAGTGCTGTGGGTAAATCTCGCCATGCATTATTCGCATCCAGCGTCAGCAACACATCATCACCAACCGCCTTACGAGCTGCCTTGACACGTGCCTCTTCTTCACGAGGAGACAGACGGCCCACCTTCATCTTGACGGCCTTAAAACCTTGGGTCACATACGACTCCATCTCCTTGCCTAACTTAGCGGGTGTCTTACCCTCTAAGTAATAGCCACCACTGGCATATGCAGGGACACGATCATGAACCACGGAACCAAGGTAGTGATGCAAGGGGAGTTTTGCTGAGCGCGCATTGAGATCCCAAAGCGCAGTATCTAAGATAGAAATGCCACGCATGACAGCGCCAGTGCGGCCTTGCAAAATGGATTCGTTATACATGTCCATCCATAGGCCTTCACTACGATGACTATTCTGGCCAATAAGTTTGGGTGCTAACAATTGCTCCACCGCGAGTTTGGCGATATCACCACCGGCGCTACCTACGTAACAAAATCCAATACCCTCATTGCCATCTTTGCCGCGCACCTTAACTAAACAGTAATGACGCTCAGATACTGTGCGGGTTGAGAAGGAAGTAACTTTATCCAAAGGAACTGCAACTGAGGCAACTTGTACGGACTCAATGATAGGCATCTAGGCTCCTTAATCAAAAAATGATTGTATCTAGAATTTAAATCATTCGAACATTCTTAAATGAGGAATAATTCAGGTTCAAACCAACTTAGTTAATGGAAGAAATATGAGCAAAGTCGTAGTGATGGGCACGGGCACAATGGGCGTTGGAATTGCAGCTGGCTTTTTAGCTTATGGTGCGAAGACTATTATTCTCGGCCGCGATCAAACAAAAGCTGATGGTACCTTTAAAGCGATTGAGGCTTGTGCCGATGCGATTGATCTCAAATGGCGTGATCAAGGCGGTGAACTGATCGGTGGCACTATCGCAGGATGGAATGACTGGGCTAATACTGACCTTGTTATTGAAACAGTTTCAGAGCGCATGGATCTCAAAAAAGAGCTCTTCGCAAATTTAGATCAGCGGGTCCCTGCTAATGTTCCTATTGGCAGTAATAGCTCAGGCTTCCCCATTAGCGATATTGCAAAAGGCCTCTCTACTGCGCATCGTATGTTTAATGCCCACTACTTTATGCCTGCCCATGTAGTGCCACTAGTAGAGATAGTATTAGGCGAAAAATCCGATCCAGTCTTAGCAGAGAAGGTGTGCGAGTTTTATCGCGCCCACGGTAAAAAACCAGTTTTGGTTAAAAAGGATATCCCTGGATTTTTGGCGAATCGCATTCAGCATGCCTTAATGCGTGAAGCGCTTTCACTTGTTCAAGAAGGCATCGCTACCCCCGCAGACATTGATACGGCTGTTCGATATAGCTTTGGCTTTCGCTATGCAGCAGTAGGCCCCATGACTCAAAAAGAAATTTCCGGCTGGGAGGGTATGACCTTGGCAGCTGAGGTGATTTATCCATCCCTCTCGAATATCACTGCGCCCCCTGCCTGTGTAATGGATTTAGTGAAAGCTGGCAAGAGTGGCATTGCCAAAGGCGAAGGCTTTAAGAAATGGCCTGCAGATGAAGCGGCTAAGGTGAAGAAGAACTATGAAATTCGCCTTAAAGCGGCATTTGAAGTTCTGAAGCTAGCACCAGACGAGAATGAATAAGCCGTTCGCGCAATACACCCAAGGGATGTAGGTCAAATTGCTGCGACACAGCATCAATATTTGGGGTGGGACTCACATTATTAGATAATTAGTCAGTGAAAATACATGTGAACCACCGCAAACTCCTCGCCAGAGGAAAATGGCTATTCATCGGCATCTCATTCTGTGTAGCAATCCAATCGTTGGGCATAGCGCCCATTGGGACAAGCCAAGCTCAAACGAACAAGCCAGCCGTTAAAAAGACGCCTCAAATTCGTCAGCGAGTCAGCATTCAGGCTAGCAAGTCGGTTGGCTTTAAAGATTCAGGCGCTAGAAAATTATCTAATGCTAATAGCCTGGATCCCGAACTCTTCAAACGCAAAGATGCCAGTGAACTCGTGGCAGATACAGTCGGAAATCTGGATTACCGAGTACTACGCGGTTGCTATCGCCGTAGCTTTACTGAAAGCAATCTGCCTTCTAACTTGGGTATCGATAACCCCCAATTTTCTGAGTTCTTTAAGAATCAAACTAAGGGTTTCTTTGATCGCATGCGTGGCAATTGCATTCCCTACGCAATTGCACTGGGAAATCGAAATCGCTTTGATTCACTAAGCATCATGAATGGTCCAATTCAAGATAGCAAAACAGAGATTTGGACATTCACTCCATCGGCTGCAGGGGGCTTCTTGATCCAACAAGATTACCTGCGCGATGAATCTAAACGCTATACCGAAATTGAACTCCCCTTGAGGGATGTCTTATATGACCCACGTAAAGTCGGCGACAAATTACCTGTTGAGCTTGTTTGGGAGCTCAATTCACTTATCAAGCAAATCTACCCCGAAGAAAGTAACTCATTAGAAAATACTAACAGCGTCGTTCGACTGCTGGTGGATTTCGGAGATCGCGATCATTGGGCTCAAATTTGGGCTGCTGAAATTCTTGACCCTAGCAATAAGGAGATCTTTGCTAGCGCATTCTGGTTGGAACGTGACGATATTCCAGGCGGCTTCTTTACTGGCGGTGGAGAGGCTATTGAGCGTGCCTTCTGGACAAATCCCCTGAGCTATCGGCGCATCTCTCGCGGAGTCGGTAACGTTCCAGTATCCCGCAGTAAAAAACCCATAAAAATTACCGCCAATACCAATGCTACAGCGCCTGCAACTGGACCTAAACAACGCTACCGCGCCCATATGGGTGTTGATTATGCTGCCCCCATAGGCACTCCAGTATTTAGCGTAGCGAATGGCAAAGTGGTTCATATTGGTTTTAGTGGAGCCTTTGGTAACCTCATCATCCTTGAGCATGATGGTGGCTACCGAACATATTACGCACACCTCAGCAATTACAACGTTGAACTAGATTTAGGCAATGAGGTTCGTCGTGGTCTTGAGATTGGTTATGTAGGAACGACCGGTAGATCTACAGGTCCGCACCTTCACTTTGAACTTAGAAAAGATGGTGTTTATGTAGACCCCTACTCCCCTCGTATGCAATTAGATTTATGGTCAATGCGCGATAACGAGAGTGGCCAGCTCACTCGAGAAATTCTACTTCTAGGAAGCCCGCCTAAGCTTTAATACAACCTAGGCCATACTTGGTAATTAATAGGTAAAAAAATAGGGTCCTAATAGACCCTATTTTATTGATGCAGAGTGGAAATTAACCGAGCACTAAAACCGGCAATTTAGAATGCACGATCACTTCATGAGTTTCGCTACCGAGCAATATGCTCTTAATGCCAGTGCGCTTATGTGAAGCCATGACGATCACATCTACTTTTGCTTTCTTGGCTGCATCCAAAATACCTTCAGCCAAATTGGAAGTCTTCATGTGCAGCGTCTTTGCTTTTACTGTACCAAGCTGTGTTTGGGCTTTTTTAAAGACATCCGCTGCATAGGCATCACATGCCTTAGTGTGCTCTTTTGCGCTAATGCCATAACCCATAGTGCTATCTGAATAGACCATCGGTGGCGCTGGATCAGAAACATATACCAAGGTCACGGCAGCACCATCAGCCTGAGCGAGTTCAGCGACCTTTTTTAAAGATTTTTTACTGACGTCAGAACCATCTACAGGCACCAATAAATGCTTAAACATATCAACTCCCTTTAAATTGAACTACTTCATCATACTTTCGATCATAATACTTAATCAAGCTGCAAAGGTATAAAGGGTCAAAATTGCTCCGGTATTTATTAGTCTATCTAACATTTCTATTAAGCCTAGTCGCCATTGATTTGATCTGGCTGTTAGGGGTCGCCAAAAACCTCTATCGCGATGAAATGGGCGATCTGATGGCTAGCGAGCCAAAGCTTTGGGTTGGCCTAGGTTTCTACCTGCTTTACGCTCTTGGCGCCTGTATCTTTGTCGTCATTCCGGCCATATCAAAACAATCTTGGATTTATGCACTGCAGTATGGAGCCCTTTTTGGCCTGTTTTGCTATATGACTTACGACCTCACCAACTTAGCCGTTATCAGAGATTTTCCAACTCGCCTGGCATTGATTGATATCGCATGGGGAAGCCTGATCACTGCCATTGCCTCTACTCTGGCTTACTGGGTAGGTAATCGCACCCCCTAAATTAGCAGACAATCTCTAGATGATCTTTGAGCCAAAAATTCTAAGTTGCTTCAAGGGTTATAACCGCTCTCTTTTTACCAAGGACGTCCTAGCGGGCCTTACGGTTGGTGTAGTTGCTCTACCGCTAGCAATGGCATTTGCAATCGCGAGCGGACTCAAACCAGAGGCGGGTATCTTCACTGCGATTATTGCGGGTGGACTCATTTCTCTACTGGGCGGCAGCCGGGTACAAATTGGCGGTCCTGCTGGCGCGTTCATAGTGATTGTGTACGGTATTGTCGACCGCTATGGCGTGGCTAATTTATTGCTAGCCACTGCAATGTCAGGAGTATTCCTGCTTGTGATGGGACTCCTGCGTATGGGGACACTAGTCCGCTTCATTCCGATCGCAGTCATTATTGGCTTTACTAATGGCATTGCTTTTCTGATTGGTCTTTCTCAGATAAAAGATTTTTTTGGTTTGGCTATTCCTAAAATGCCGGCCAATTTTTTTGGCAGTATTCAAGCGCTCTATGCAGCAGCTGATACGGCCAACCCTACAGCATTGATGCTTGCAATGGGTAGCTTGTCCTTACTGATTGGCTGGAGACATTTTCAAAGCCGTCTAGGGTGGCTCAGCCATCTACCTGGCACAGTTGTGGCAATGGTTTTGGCTACCGTCATGACTTCAATTCTGAACCTTCCTGTAGATACGATTGGCAGTCGTTTTGGCGGCATCCCTTCTGGCCTACCCCATTTTGAATGGCTATCGATCAGCTGGGATACTGCGCAGTTTATGATCATGCCCGCACTTACGCTGGCGCTCCTTGGCTCAATTGAATCTCTACTTTGCGCTAGAGTGGCTGACAGCATCATTCATGATCGCCATCATCCCAACCAAGAACTCATGGCTCAAGGCATCGCCAATATAGTCACCCCCTTCTTTGGTGGCATGCCGGCTACCGGCACGATTGCCAGAACGGTAACCAACGTACAAAGTGGAGGCAACACCCCAATTGCAGGGATTATTCACGTACTAACTCTTATTCTGATCATTTTATTTGCCGCACCCCTTGCTAAGAATGTACCCTTGGCTAGTCTTGCTGCCATTCTGATGTATGTGGCATGGAATATGGGGGAGTGGAAAAAGTTTGTTGATCTGAAGCAATTTCGCCTAGCCTATCGACTAACCATGTTGAGTGTCTTCGCATTAACGATCATCCTAGATTTAACGGTAGCAGTTGAGATTGGTCTACTGCTAGCATTCATTACTTTCATCTACCGAATTTCGAGCTTGTCTCGCTGTGAGACTGCTGATCTCAAAGATTTCCCGGCCTTAGAAAATCAAGCTGGGAAAATTGATGCTTACCGAATCTACGGCGCAATCTTTTTTGGCGCAGTACAACTTCTAGAAAGTATTGAGAAGAATTTACCAAGCCAAACCTTGATTCTGGATTTAAAAAATGTGATTTACGTTGATGCATCCGGCATGGATACCATCATGGAGTTGAAGCATCAATGCGATACCGTTGGCGTGAAACTGATTCTTTGTGGCCTAACTCACCAGCCACGTGATGTCGCAGAGCGGAGTGGCTTATTGGAAATGCTTAATATGGATTGCCAATATCCCGATCTCAATTCAGGTATTCAGGCGGCGACCAAAGCAGTCTAAGAAAAACAAAAACCACCTTTTAATAACGCCTCAGGTAAAACCCAAGCTCTATAGAGGCCAAATCCTCCCGCGGTAAAAAACAGGGCAGCAGACAAATATCGCACCCAAGCGTAGTGCCCAAACTGCGTCAAGGCAGCCGAAAACTTTGAAATTAATAACAGGTTGGGCAAAGTACCCAAGCCAAAAGCCAACATCAAAGCCGCACCCGTCAACACATCCCCCGATAAAAAAGCCAAGGGTAAAACGCTATAAACCAGAGCACATGGAACGAGACCCCACAGCATCCCACTAAACCACCGAGAGGGACGACTAGCCATTTGTCCAAAGTACCGCGCCCAATAGGCTGCAATTTTGGCTCCAAACCACCTTCCTGGAGCGAGCTGACCGCTCTTACCTCTCCAGAGCAAGCGTAGCCCCATCCAGATCAAGATTCCAGCCGTAAAGGCAAATAGAGGCCGCTGGAGGGGTATAAGGTTCTGCTGCCATACCGCCGCCCCCAACCAGGCAGCTAAGGCGCCTAGCAGCATATAGGTCGTTAAACGCCCTAAGTGCATTATTAATTGCAGGAATAAGAGCTCTGATTTACTTTTAAGGGGGGCTGAAACCAGTACTGGGCGCTCGATTGCAGCGGCTATACCGCCACACATCAAGGCGCAATGCCAACCACTTACCAGTGAGCCTAAAAAAATGGCCAGGAAAAGGCTAGTGGTGAGCATTGAGGCACCCTAAAAGAGGAAGAAAAGACTGGGGTTTCACCTCAATAGAATAAACTGGTCTCATAATTACATCTAATATGAATTACACCACCTCAGACTCCCCCAACAGTAAATGCTCGGTTTGCGTTTTAGGGCAATTTTGCCTTCCCGTTGGACTTAGTTCTAGTGATGTCAGCAGAATTGATGCGCTAGTCAAAGAAAGGGTTCATCTGCAAAAAGGTGAAAGCCTCTATCGCCATGGCGATCCACTCGGATCAGTCTATAGCGTTCGTTTTGGCACCCTTAAAACGGAATACTGCCTTCAGGATGGTCGCCAACAAGTCATTGGTTTTCATCTACCTGGTGAAATCTTGGGTTTAGATGGCATTGGTAATGGTCGCTATCAATCGGATGCGATCGCATTAGAGGAAAGTGAAGTTTGCATCATTCGCTATGAAGCCTTCGAAGACTTAGCGCAACAGATTCCAGCCCTACAGCAGCAGTTTCATAAAATCATGAGTCGAGAACTCACTCAAGATCAACGCCATCTACTTTCCCTGGGAACCATGCGTGCTGAAGAGCGCCTAGCCTCCTTCCTTTTGAACCTATCGCAACGCTTAGCAGCACGCGGCTACCTCAATAATGAATTTGACTTGCGCATGAGTCGCGTAGAAATAGGTAGCTACTTAGGTATTCAGATTGAAACGGTGAGTCGGATGCTATCTCGGTTTTCTGAATCTGGCTTAATTCAAATAAAGCAGCGCCATATTAAGTTGATTGACATGAACGGGCTTTATGAATTAGCTGGCGTTCCAAATCCCGATCGAAGTAGCGGCGCCTGTAGTCCAGAAGCTCAACTTAAAAAGACTTAGAGTAGACCGTGGTCTGCTGACTTGCCATCTGACGATCCTTCTATGCCCGGCAGGATATAGGCAGTTAAGGCGCTCGAGAATGAGCAAAACATCCAGATGATAAAAAACCCAAGAGTGTAAATACCCTCATCAGAAATATCAGGGTGATGGCCAAAGAATAAAAGCTCGGAGGGATGGACGATGCTAAATAACAAGCCTTCTGCCAGACCAGACACTAAAAAAGATGGCCACATAATCCAAATCAGGAGACGGTACTTCATTTGGCGACCTGTTCAACCTTAAGACCCTGCTTGACTACACCATCATGCAAGGGCTTATCAGCATATAAGTTCACCGCTAACCAGATAGTGATAGCGCAACCAATGATTGCTACCGCTGGACCACTAATAAGTAACCATGGCCACATCTGCTTCCACCAAGGCTTGATCGCTTGTTGTTCTGTCATATTCATCTCTCCTAGATCCGCCTTAAAGTCTAGCGGGGGATAATAAAAGTTGATTTTTCATCACGGGTTCTGATAACAGGTTTATCGCCCACCATCTCCTCAGCAGATACGTCAAAATGAATCGGATAATTTCCCGACTCATTATCTCCAATAGTAGTGCTAATTTTAATTGGTAATAGCTGGTTACTTGCCGGGGCAACGTTAATTTCATTTACTTCTCTGCCTTGTGAATCTAAGATCTTAAGATTATTTAAGCCCAAGGCTTTCACGTGGACCTTCATAGCATGCTCGGAGGCATTCATGATTTGGATGCGATAAATATTTTCAATCCGAACGCCATCCACTTCACGCGCTAACGCGCCGCGATCACGCATCACATCGACGCGCAATGGATTACGAGTTGCTAGTGAAATCAAAAATGCAGCAGTTAAAACCGTAATAAAGGCTGTATAAATAATTACTCTAGGGCGAAAGATATGTTTAATAGCGCTTTGATTGGATTCTTTATCTTCAATGGCTCGTTCCGTTGTGTATCGAATCAGGCCCTTTGGATAAGCCACTTTTTCCATAACCTGATCGCAGGCATCGATGCATGCACCGCAACCTATGCACATGTATTGCAACCCATCACGAATATCAATACCCGTTGGGCAAACCTGCACACAAATACTGCAGTCAACGCAGTCACCTAAACCTAAAGACTCCTGATCGGCCGACTTATTACGGCTACCTCTAGGCTCTCCACGAACCTTATCGTAAGTCACCAAGAAAGTATCTTTATCCACCATGACGCTTTGGAAGCGCGCATACGGACACATGTATTTGCAAACTTGCTCGCGCATGAAGCCCGCGTTACCCCAAGTGGCGAAACTATAGAAACATAACCAAAATAACTGCCAAGGACCAAGGGCTAGATGCATGATTGCAGCACCCAAGGTCTCAATAGGCGTGAAATATCCAATGAAAGTAAAGCCCGTCCAGAAAGCAACTAAAAGCCAAATCACATGCTTCGTTATTTTGATGCGCCACTTACGAATACTCCAAGGCCACTCCTGACCATCCAAACGAATGCGCGCAAATCGATCGCCTTCAATCTTGCGCTCGATCCACATGAAGATTTCGGTATAGACGGTTTGCGGACAGGCATAACCACAGAACAGACGGCCAGCCACTGCCGTGAAGAGAAAGAGTGCTAATGCCGAGAGAATCAGCAAGAGCGTAAGGTAGATCACATCCTGTGGCCAGAGAACTAAGCCAAAGATATAGAACTTTCGCTGAATTAAATCAAAAAGAATCGCTTGACGGTCATTCCAACTAAACCATGGCAAGCCATAGAACAATAGTTGAGTAGCGATAACGAGCACGAACCGCCAGCGGGCAAAGAGCCCGCTAACAGAGCGTGGATAAATCTTGCTTCGAACCTCATAAAGAGATTCTTCTATAACGTTTATGGGAATAGGCTTCCCAACTGGCGAATCAGACACGACTACTTAGCTACTGGTGTTGGCTTATTGTTAGATAGACCCCACACATAAGCGGTTAATAACTGAATCTTCTCAGGACTTAATACCTTGTCTTGAGCAGGCATCATTGCCATACGACCTTTAGTCACTGTTTCAATAATAGTTGCTTCTGAGCTACCGTACAACCAAGTCTTATCCGTTAAGTTAGGGGAGCCCAAAGCAATATTACCTTTTGCATCTGCACCGTGACATGCTACGCAATTGGCTTTAAATATCTCAGCTCCACGCGTTGCTTTTAAGTCATCAGCAGGCAATCCAGAGAGGCTGCGAACATAATTCGCTACATCAATAATTTGCTTGCTATCCAATTGCGGAAATGGCGGCATCACTCCACCACGACCATTGGTAATAGTCGTCTTGATATTCTCTGGAGCACCACCATAAAGCCAGTCGCCATCCGTCAAATTTGGAAAGCCTTTAGAGCCGCCCGCATCCGAACCATGACACTGCGCACAAGAATTTAAGAAGAGACGTTGACCCATTTCACGTGCTTTTGGATCAGCCGCTATCTCCACAACATCCATCTTTACGTATTTAGCGTATACCGGCTTCAACTCATCATTAGCTGTCGTCATGGAACTCATTAAAGCGCCATCAGTACTGTAGCCCAAAAGACCTGGATAAGAACCTAAGCCTGGATACAAAGCTAAATAGATCAAACCAAAGAAGCAAGAAATCAAGAACATCCACTTCCACCAACCGGGCAAGGGATTATTTAACTCGCGCAGATCACCATCCCAAACATGGCCTGTATCTGCTACAGCACCTTCAGCCGTATGAACTACCTTCGCCTTGCGTTGAGAAAATAATAACCAAATACACCAAAAAATACCAAGCAATGCCACTAAGGCAATATAGGTACTCCAGCCGCCACCAAGAAAGTCACTCATGATTTGTCCTTACTAAATTCATCCGGAATATCAAATGGAAGCTCCGCTGAGGCTTCATTTTCTAATCGCCTCTTCGGAGACCAGGCCCACCAAACTATTCCCACAAAAAAAATGATTCCAATTAGTGTTGAAAATGCCGAGAGGTAAGGTGTGATCTGTTCCATTTTATTTATAGATTTAAATTAAAAATATTAGCAATTACTTCGCAACAACCTCATCAACCGTGATGTATCGGCGCGAAATGCCCAAGCCCTGAAGATATGCAATTAATGCGTCAAGCTCAGTTTTGCCCTCAAGTTCTTTAGGAGCAATAGCAATCTGCTCATCGGTATAAGGCACACCTAAGCGACGCATCGCAACCATATGCGACTGAATGGTGTCAGCATTAGCACTGTTGTTAGCAAGCCAAGGATATGCCGGCATATTTGACTCAGGCACCACATCGCGTGGATTATTTAAATGAATCTGATGCCATGCGTCTGAATAGCGACCACCAACACGGGCTAGGTCTGGACCAGTCCGTTTGCTACCCCAGAGAAATGGATGATCATAGACAGACTCACCGGCCAGAGAGTAGGGACCGTAACGCTCCACTTCCGAACGAAGGGTGCGGATCTGCTGGGAATGACAACCAACGCAACCTTCACGCTGATAAATATCCCGCCCAGCCAAACGTAATGCCGTATAAGGTACGACACCAGGGCTTGGCTCAGTAGTGGAGTGCTGGAAAAACAAGGGAACGATCTGAACTAGGCCGGCAATCGACACCACCACAATCGTCGCGATGATTAACCAACCCACGTTCTTTTCTAGCGTTCCATGGGAAAAGAATTTATTTTCAGTAGACATTTTCTTCTCCTCTTAATGATTAGTGATGGCCAATGGAATTGGCGCATTGATAAATGTTTTGCCATACACGGTTTTGAAGACGTTGTAAGCCATTAAGAACATGCCGCTGAGATAGCAGAGTCCACCCATTAGACGAATGACATAGAAGGGATAAGTTGCCTTTACAGACTCTACAAAGCTATAAGTCAATGTACCGTCCGCCTCAAAAGCCCTCCACATCAAACCTTGCATCACACCAGCGATCCACATGGCGGCAATATACAAAACCACTCCAATTGTTGCAATCCAGAAATGGAGCTCGATCCACTTAACGCTGAACATTTCCTTTTGACCAACCAAGCGTGGAATTAGGTAATACAGAGAGCCGATGGTAATCATGGCAACCCAACCCAAAGCACCTGAGTGCACGTGACCAATAGTCCAGTCAGTGTAATGAGACAAACTATTGACAGTCTTGATCGACATCATCGAACCTTCGAAGGTTGACATGCCATAGAAAGACAAGGCCACCACCAAGAATTTTAAGATCGGATCACGGCGTAATTTATGCCAAGCACCAGATAAAGTCATGATGCCGTTGATCATGCCACCCCACGAAGGGGCCAAGAGAATTAATGAAAATACAGTGCCCAAGGATTGAGTCCAATCTGGCAAAGAGGTGTGTTGCAGATGGTGAGGACCAGCCCACATATAGGTGAAGTTCAATGCCCAAAAGTGAACAATGGACAGGCGATATGAATAGATTGGACGTTCAGCTTGCTTTGGAATGAAGTAGTACATCATGCCCAAGAAGCTTGTAGTCAAGAAGAAGCCTACTGCATTGTGACCATACCACCACTGCACCATGGCATCCTGAACACCAGCATATGCAGAATACGATTTCCACATGCTCGCAGGCATCTCCAGATTATTAAAAATATGGAGAATCGCAATTGTCAGAATATAAGCACCGAAAAACCAGTTCGAAACATAAATATGCTTCGTTTTGCGCTTCATGATGGTGCCGAAGAACACCACTGCATACGCAACCCAAACTACCGTGATCAGAAGATCAATTGGCCACTCCAATTCTGCATACTCTTTAGAAGTAGATAAACCTAATGGCAGAGTAACCGCAGCTAAGACAATGACTGCCTGCCAACCCCAAAAGGTAAATGCTGCTAATTTGTCACAGAAAAGTCGAGCTTGGCAGGTACGTTGCACAATGTAGTACGACGTTGCAAACAGTGCAGAGCCACCAAAAGCGAAAATGACCGCATTGGTATGCAATGGACGCAAACGACCATAGCTTAGCCATGGAATGTTAAAAGTGATTTCAGGCCAGATGAGCTGAGCTGCGAGGATAACTCCCACCAGCATACCCACAATGCCCCAAAGTACCGTAACAATGGCGAATTGGCTGACAACCTTGTAATTGAAGGTATCTTGATTACCACCCACGGTAAGTCCCATGGTTTCTCCTTTTTTGTGACCTAACAGCGACGTAATTCAAATAGACTGAATTGATTATCGAATTAAGCCTTTGAAGGAGTTTTGATCTACATCAAAAAGGGTGCGGGTGATTAGTCATAACAGCCCCCAAATCCAAAACCTTAGAATTTACTGCTGGTGAGTGGGATCTGCGCTACCTTGCGCCTTAGGGACATCATCATCCATCAAGATAGCCTGACCAGGGCCTTCCAAATCATCAAATTGGCCATTTTTGACTGACCAATGCAAGATCCAAGCCAGTAAACCAACCAAAGCTAAAGAAAGGGGGATAAGTAAAAATAAGCTTTCCATCCCAGAAGTCTAAGCCTTTCGCAAGCGCCAAGCATTCAAAGTTACCGCCAAAGACGATAAAGACATTCCAATGCCCGCAACCCAAGGATTGACTAAACCCATCATTGCCGCTGGAATGGCTGCCAAGTTATAGATCAAAGCCCACAGGAGATTCTCTTTAATCACCATTTGGGTTTTATCCGCTAGCACTAATATCTTTGCCAAAGGGGCTAGCGAACTCGCCGTCAAAATAGCATCAGCACCAGCAGAAGCTAAAGGCGCTCCAGCACCAACGGCAATCGAGATATCCGCACGCGCCAACAAAGGTGCGTCATTCACACCATCACCAATCGCCCATACAAATCGCCCAGCGCCTTGCAGGCGCTCGATATAGTCATATTTATCCTCAGGTGTACATCCACCTTGATAACGTTCGATACCGAATTGCCCTGCCCACCAAGCTACTGTTGCTCGATCATCACCCGATACCAAGTGCACGGTAATATTTCTAGCTCTTGCTGTGGCTAAGAGATCCTGTAGACCAGCCCTTGGAGTGTCTAAAAAAATAAAGCTGGCAATGAGTCCTTGCTGGTCAGCCAAGTGCACTTGACCATATTGTCCAGTCTGAACATCCTGATTCACACCAATCCAACTGGAGCTACCTAGGCAATAGATGCCAGAACTCAGACCTTTCCCCAGTAAATTACTAACGGGTTCAGACAAAAACGGTAGTGGTAGATTTTCAAGTTCAGCAGCACGCTGTAAAGATAGCGCCAAAGGATGTCGCTGACCCGCTTCAAGAGCGGCCGCTAAAGCCAAAGCATCTTCACGACGATATCCAGGACGAAGGTTCACAATCTCTTTTAACTCTGGTTGACCCATCGTTACAGTGCCCGTCTTATCCAACACTAGGTCATTTGCTTTAACTAAACCCTCCATCACATGCCCGCGCACAATCAAGAGACCGAGTCTGGTAACGGCACCCTGCGCTGCAGCCATTGCCGTTGGCACAGCGAGCGATAAGGCACAAGGACAACTCGCCACTAAGACGGCTACCAAGACAGTCCAGGCTTTGCTAGGATCGATATACAGCCAAATTGCAGAAGACAA
The DNA here is from genome assembly GCA_903858445.1 of uncultured beta proteobacterium. Lineage (GTDB taxonomy): Bacteria > Pseudomonadota > Gammaproteobacteria > Burkholderiales > Burkholderiaceae > Polynucleobacter. The sequence continues at coordinate 23,403 of CAIOIX010000160.1, read as the reverse complement.
AAAGGCGCTGAGTAACAAGAAGCCGACAAAATATCCGGCCCACTTTTCCGCAAGACTGACCATCAATGGTTTGGCCAATAGCGCTTGATCTAGCAAAGAAGCAATCCCAGCAATTCTAGTGGACTGCCCCACCGCCTCTACTCTCATCACCAGAGGATTCACAATATTGTGAGTGCCCGCATAGACACGATCACCAATCTTTTTATCGATGGGCTTAGATTCACCGGTTAATAAGGATTCATCTACTGAGCTTTCGCAAGCAATCAAAATCCCATCTGCGGGTACCACCTCTCCTGGAGAGACTCTTAAGACCTCCCCTGGCATGCAATTGACAACGGGAACCAATTCAATCTGCTGAGATTGGGGGTAATCCAACACGCGTTCACAAGTTGCAGGAAGCTGCTTGGCTAAGGCCTCAGCGCCACCTTGCGCATCTTGCCTAGCAAGTAACTCAACATAGCGAGCTGCCAAAATGAAAGCCACAAACATGGTGATCGAATCAAAATAACTTTGACCAGATCCGGTGACTAAATTAATCGTTCCCGCAACAAAGGCCAGAGCTAAGGCGAGTGCAATCGGCACGTCCATGCCCAACATGTGGGTTTGCCTAAACGATTGAACACTGCGCCATGCCGCCTGAAAAATGGGCCCTGCTGAATACACCATCACTGGCACAGTCAAGATCCAGCTAGTCCAACCCAATAGCAAGTCATATTCAGCAGTAATGTCATTGGCACCGACATACGATGGCCAGGCATACATCATGACCTGCATCATTCCTAATATAGCAACGCCAAGTCGTGTGAGCAACTGACGTTTCTCTTTTTTAGATCGCTCAACGGAAAGCGATGGTTCGAATGGCCAAGCATCGTAACCAATTCGCTCTATCTCAAATAGTAAGCGAGCCAGGCTGGTTTGCTGCGAAGAAAAAGTAATCTTAACCTTTTGCGTGACGTAATTAATCTGCACATCTTTCACACCAGCAGTGCGTCGCAAATGTTGCTCACATAACCAAACACAAGCAGCACACCGAATTTTTTCAAGGCGCAGTGTTGTTTCCAGATTCCCTTCCTCATCCATCACGCGCGTAAAACGCCCTAATAATGCAGGATCATCGTAAGGCAAAAGCTTGGCAGGAATTTCATCGGAAGCAAGATAGGCAGATGGCTTGTCACTCGACTGCGCACGCCTTGTGTAAAAAACTTCCAAGCCTTCACCATGAATAGTTTGGGCTATTGCCATACAACCAACGCAACAAAATAGTCTTGCAACGCCATTCAAATCTGCCGAGTAAGCATCTTGAGGAGACAGCGGAGAGCCGCAGTGGTAGCAAATACTATTTAAAGTCTTCATCATCTTGACCTTTGCTCAACCCAACCACTATGTCGTTCATACATCACAAACAACACACCCCAGATCACAATGGCCGCATAAGCCCAAATCCAAGAGACCTGAGAAGCTCTAGAGCCCGATAGATCCAACACAAAACCAAAGATTGCTGGGCCTAGTAAGCCACCTCCAAAACCCATCAAGGAATGCAATCCCATTGCTGCGCCTTTAATATTCTCCTGGGCACTAATGACTAATCCCGCGGTCAGCGTGGATGAGTCCGCCATAATAAAAATGGCATGTCCAATTGCCAGAGCAACGATCAACCACCATGAATGACCGGTTGAGCAAGCTAAAGCGATACCCATAACTGCACTCATGAGCATGACAAGACAGACCCATTTTTGACGCCCCACACGTAGAGCAATTTCATTACCTAAAATCGAAGAAGGTACGCCGAAAAAATTAATCACACCCGCCAAAGTGGTGGCGCTGAGAAAGAAAGATTCTCCAGAAACCGCTGCACATAAGCCAAAGAAAGCAACAATCCAGCTTCTAGAAGCGAATAGCTCTAAAGAATGGGCTGTGTAACCAAAAATAAATCCTGAGGCCTTTTTATCTTGAAGCACTATGCGCCATTTATCTACTGGAAAAATATCTCGTAAACGAATTCGTAATGGACCGCTCCACTTCTCATGCTGCAGAGGTGGTATCAATAAGAGAACGATTAAAAATGCAGCAAATGGTCCGATGGCAATAATAGAAAAAACATAACGCCAACCAAAAGCATGCAATATCCACCCAGAACATAAATAAGAGAAGCCAGTGCCAATACCAAAGAAAGCGGTATAAAAAGCAATGTGACGCGTGAGCTCTCCAGACTGAATGCGATCGGATAAAATTTTCAGACCTGGCATATAGGTACCCGCTAAACCAGCACCACTGATTGCCATAAAAAACAATGCGCTAATGAAATTATGGGCAAATAAACCCATCCCCAACAATCCACAAGTAGCCGAGACCCCCCCTGCGAGATAAACTTTTCTAGCATCAACTCGATCTGTCAAAGCGGTTGCCAAAGGTACAGCCAACATATAACCAAAGAAAAAGGCGCTGGCAATCAGGCCTGATTGCAAATTACTGAGTTGCCACTCATCTTGTAGTGGGGTTAATACCACCGCATAACAGGCGAAGCCCAAAAGCGCACAAGTTTGCGCCATGAGCATCAAGGGAGTAAGACCAGCAGATCGAAAGCGCATAGAGATTCACTAAAAGTCAGCTCATTCTACTGCCCCAAACTAAGTGAAGACCCACTACACTAAGCAAAACACGTTGGAGACCTTATGAATCAGCAAACCGCACCTTACCGTTTCATCCAGCTCTGCACCACAGTCCTAGTGATGCTGTGCAGCACTATCGCATTAGCAGATGGCTACCCCAATAAACCCATTAAAGCGATTGTTCCTTTTGCCCCAGGTAGCGCAACCGATCAAATCGGGCGAGCCTTTGCTGCAAAAATTGCAGAAACTCTCGGACAGCCAGTTGTAGTGGAAAACAGACCTGGTGCAAACGGCATGATTGGCGCAGATGCTGTCGCTAAAGCACCTGCAGATGGCTATACCCTACTCTTTGGCACTAACAGTACAAACGCCGCACTGAAAAGCCTCGTCAAAAACTTACCCTATAACCAAGATACAGCGTTTACGCCTATTGGCTATTTTGGTTCTGTACCCCTCATCGTAGCTGTGAATAATGATGTGCCCGCTAAGACACTTGGTGGCTTTATTACCCTAGCAAAAACAGATCCAGGAAAAATGACTTTTGCCTATGCCAGCACTTCACAGCGCGTTTCCTCAGAAATTCTGGCTAGCATTACCGGCATCAAAATGACTGGCATCTCTTATAAGAGTGGTCCCAATGCAATGACCGATTTGATTGGCGGTCAGGTTAATCTGTTTACTGCAGATTTCGCTGTAATGCTCCCGCAAGTTCAAGCAGGTAAGGTTCGAGGTTTAGCAGTAACTTCACTCAAGCGCTCGCCTGCCATTCCGGAACTACCAACGGTTAATGAGTCTCTAGGGATTAAAAACTATGAGCTGATTGCCTTTTTTGCAGCCTTTGGACCTGCAGGTATGCCCAAGGATGCAGTAACAAAACTAAACAAAGCCATCAATGAAGCAGCTAAATCAAAAGATCTAATAGATCGCTTTGCATCCATGGGATTTGAAACCCAGCCTGGCAGCCCCGAAATGCTGGACAAGAAAATTAAGCTGGAAACAGTAAAGTGGGCTAAAGCGATCAAAGATGCAGGCATGGAACCAGAGTAAGTTTTGAGCCAGAAAATCTGTTAACTATTAGGATCAATTTCCATGGCCAAGAGCCAATAAGAAAGACTCTTGCCATGAGCATCCAAATTCAGGGATAGATTTACCCCGCCATCTAAGACATCATCCATCACAAAATTAAGTGCATATAGCTGAGGTAATTCATAACGTTGTATAGCGGTAGGGTTACGAAATACAAAATGCTCTCGCACCTTCTCAACGGTAACTTCTCTCAATAGAACAGAAAAATCTTCAGGTCGATAAGCAATCACACTAATGTTGGAACGATTACCCTTATCACCTGTTCTAGCGTGAGCGAGTTGGTACAGAGGAATGGTTTTCTTGGATAGGCTCATCAGTCGGCCGAAAAGAATTCGTAAGAAGATTTAATCAGGTCGCGGGGGATATAAGCCACCAAGGTATTTAACCGAGGTCGTAAACTAGTTCGAACACCGCCACCTCCAGCTGGACCGCAGGTATAAAGGGCTGTTACCTCCCGACAAACCTGAATTGCAAGCGCCTTATCTTGGTGTGCTGCAGCTACCCGCATCCGTATATCCTCAAACCCACCCTGCGCTCTAAAAGATGGCCCGCTTCCATCGGCACCAGAAAATATGCTCGCAGATCCGATGTAATCAATCCGTAAGTCTAATTTCGCAGAAAGTCGTTCCCGAATAATCTGTCCTGCCAGTTGAGCGCGCTCATCAGCATGATGACCCGCATAAGAAATTTCTGCCTCAGCCAACCAACCACCATCAATACCAATATTTGCCTTCAAAGTATCAGGCTTTTGATGACCCAGGACCCCTTTAAGCGTTATGCGATTCTCTCCAGATATCTCCAGCTGCGCTTGACTAATATCGGCAACAACATCTGGTGTGAGATAGCGCGCTGGATCATGCACCTCATAGAGCAGTTGCTCTGTTACGGTCATGCGACTCACTAGTCCACCTGTATTGGGCGCCTTACTAACGCAGCAATTTCCAGAATCATCGAATTCAATAATCGGAAACCCAATATTAGATAAATTTGGAACATTCTTCATTCCGGGGTCGGCAAAATAACCGCCTGTAACCTGAGCACCGCATTCAAGTAGGTGGCCAGCCATAGTAGCTTGGCCTAAAAAATTCCAATCATCCCAATTTTTCTTGAAGTGAGCCATCAAAGGGCCAACTGTCAACGCAGGATCAGCAACACGCCCAGTCACAACCACCTGAGCCCCTGCATTCAACGCCTCAGCAATTTCATGAGCACCTAAATACACGTTAGCGCTGACAAGACTGCTTTGAGCGAGGGCCGCCTTATCTTGTGCGCTCAGGTAACTCATAAAGACAGAAGCTGATATCTCATCACCTGTCACAATCGCAATCTTGATCGGAGGAAGGCCTTGAGCTTTAACCATATCGGCTATCAAACGTGCGGCGCCTTCAGGGTTTGCAGCGCCAAAATTACCGACAATAGGAATGCGATTAAGTACGCAATCAGAAAGAATGGGCTCCAGCATTTCTGCCAAGAGGGGCTCAAAACCAGCTGCGGCATTTTGCCGGCGATCCAATTGGGCAAGCGCCAAAGTTCTTTCAGCCAAACTTTCAAAGATCAAACAAGCTGGCTGACCCAAACGAATGAATTCATCTACGATAGGCCTAGCAACACCGAGACGGTCGCCAGAAAATCCAGCAGCACAACCAACCCGGTAGAGATTGCTCGTCAAAGGAGGATTTACTGCTGCGAACTCTTTGGGGAATCCTGAAATCCGCTGGCGCGGAAAGTCAGCACCAAGGTATCCCGATGGCCATGCGCCCCCATTGGCTGAATGGGTGTAGATTCATGAATCATTCGCTCATCATTCATCAAGAGTAAGGACCATGGCTGCGTTAAGGTGAAACGTAAACCAGCAGAACCCCCAGCCTCAAAGATACGTGTTTCGCCGCCTTTAATACCTTCACGACTCAGCAAGAAGACTGCAACAAAATCAACGCCATCACGATGGGCGCCTTCTGGCGTTGGACGTCCAATACCATCGGTTGTATCAATCCTAAATTCATGCGCTTCGACAAACCAAGTATTGACTGGCTTGAGACTATTTAAAATATGGGTCATGCCAAGCAACAATTTTTTCCAAGCAGGACTACTTGTCAGCTGCGCCTGAATAGGTTCAAACCAACGCTCGATTCCGCCATGCAATGCGTTGTAATCTACCGATTGCCAATGCGCACGATGAGGTACCCCTGAAAGAGAGTCACCTTTAATCTCATAACTGGCATGACGCCGAAAACGATAGCGCCCCCCATCTCTTAGGTAGGGATCACGCGGCAAGTCATTCCAAAAGACGTTCAAATCCAAAAGATCAGGTAAAGCCACCTTTGCAATCTCCGCCACTGTTTCAGCAGAAACTACTACATACCCATTGCTACGGAGAGATTGGACTAATTCCTTAGTAGGAGTAAGAGGAGGGCTTAAAGTTGCAGTAGTCATGATCTGATTTTAGGTCAATCTAGTTGGGCGCCGGAGGCCTTCACAATTTTGAGCCATTTAGCCAATTCGTCCTTAAGGAGTGGACCCAACTTTTCAGGGGGTACAGGCGTTAAATCCAAACCCTGCGCCATAAGCCGCTCCCTAAGTTCTGGCATTGCCAGCGTACTCTTCATTGCAGACTGAATTTTCTTAACGGCCATGGTGTTAGTCCCAGCAGGAGCAAAAATAGCAACCCAAACTTCGCCTACACAATCAGGGTAGGTTTCTGCAATTGTCGGAATTTCTGGTGCCGCACTAGAGCGCTTAGCAGAGCTGATCGCGATTGCCTGCAATCTGCCAGCTTTAATGTAGTTCAGGGCAGACGGAAGACTTGCGAAGGCCAAAGGAACCTGACCACCCAGTACGTCATTAATTGCAGGAGCAACCCCTTTATAAGGAATATGCTGCATATCAATACCAGCGCTGGTATTGAGCATGGCACCTAATAGATGGCTAATAGTGCCATTACCTGCTGATGCATAGGCCAACTCACCTGGCCTCTTTTTGGCAGCAGCCACAACATCAGCCAAGGTTTTCAATGGGGAGCCTGGTGGAGTAACTAATACATAGGGCGTAGCTCCAATGTAGTACAACGGTACAAAATCATTAATAGGGTCAAAGCCAGGGTTTTTGTACAAGGCGGGATTAATGGCTTGCGCACTGTTAATCGTTAGAAGTAGCGTATATCCATCCTTTGCTGCGCGCGCCACACTTTGCGTACCAATATTACCGCCAGCACCAGGTCTATTCTCAACCACGATAGAGGTGCCCAATATCTCCCCCAGAGAAGGTGCAATCAAACGCGCCACGATATCGTTCGTGCCACCCGCTGCTTGTGGCACGACAAGGCTGACAGGTTTATTTGGGTATGATTGCGCAAACACCCCCGCAACTGACGCGCTAAGGACTACAGCTACACCCAGCTTCACGAGCACTTCTTTAACCATATCACTCCCTATTGTTCTTATTTCTGAATCAAATGCAGTCGATTACGAGTATCACTGACGTGGGCCTTGAGATCATAGAGCTCCTTGGCATCAAGTCTTGCCACCTTCATCTGAGCGACCCGCCTTTCTATAACCTCTAAATCTTTGAAGTTTTTCTCGCGCAAATCTGGATTAGACGCATTCTTTTCCAGCATCTTGAGCTCCTCATACACTTGAGAAAGTTTCAGACGCAAGATGAGATTTTTAGCAGCAGGTATATAAGTAAAGAGAGGGATCAAAATTACTAGCAATGGGATCACAATCTTCACAAATCGGCCAACCCAAACAGCAGTCCAGAATGGCAGATACCGATGCAAGAGTGAAGGTCCATCTTTAAGATAAATCTCAGCGTCAGCCTGCAATGGAAAATCCAAGCCCACAGCCGACGGAAACTCCCCAGCTTTTTGCAAGCGAGAATACGATTTCAGAATGTCATACGTGTCACTCAACAACAAACTCACTAGGGCCGGGCTCACATCAGAATGCCCCACCAGGGTTGCCGTTGGCGCCAATACTTGGATATCTTGCCGAGGTAGATCATTGGCAATGCTAATTACCCCCCTCGGAATATTGACCTTTGAGAGATAAGGTAAGTTGCGGGTATACGCATCCGCTTGCTCAAAACTCATTAAGCGTATTCCAGGAATGGCGTAAAACTTTTCTAAAATCGGTGCCTCAGCTGCCGCAACAATAAACACAGCATCTAACTCACCATTCTTTAGTTTTTCCAGGGCCTCATCGGGTTTGAGTTTTTCCGCGTGCAACTGTTCGTCGCTCATACCGCTGGCCTTTAGTAAAGCATTGCTCAAGGCTAATGTGCCACTACCAATATTACCTATCGAGATGCGCTTACCTTTTAATTGACTTAAGATGCTCAGCCGACCGCCATCCGCTTTAAATGCTGGTTCACGATACCAAATCCAAATCGGTTCATAAAACATACCAGCGATGGAAACTAAATTTGGGTACTGGGAGATATCAGCAACCCCACCCTGCACCATCGCAAAGTCCACTCCGGAGCTTCGATCATTTAACAAGGCCAAATTATCAATGGTGCCGCCAGTAGTCTTAAGCTCCAGTGTCACGCCCTCTTTAGCAAGGGCACCCTTTAAACGCTCGCCAAAATGGTAATAAAGACCCGTAGGAAAGCCGGTAGCCATCTCTAGGGTTTTCGGAGGTGGTGGCACCAGAATCCACAGCATGCCGAAGATTGCGGCAATCAGTAGCAGAATCGCCAAACCAATGGCTATGGGGTTATAGAGTTGTTTGCGTAGGAAATTCATAAAATATCTTTTCTTTTTTGCATTATGCCCCGACCCCCAAAATTCACAAAAGAATGCAATCCAAGGAAATAATTCAAGATAAGATGTCACTTTTCAGACAACCATCGAGACAGCAATGAACCAATCACAAAATAAGGTTGCTTTAGTAACAGGCGCCGGAGCCGGAATCGGTAGAGCGGCCGCCAAAGCACTAATCAAAGGCGGATACAAAGTGGTCCTCACTGGCCGCAATCTAGAAAAGCTTCAAAAGGCCATTATTGATATTGGCGGAAGTTCAGAAAACTGTCTCGCAGTTACTTGCGATGTAGGCAAACCAGAACAAGTCAAAGCCCTGTTCTCAGATATTAAAAAACACTTTGGTCGTATCGATATCCTTTTTAATAATGCTGGCATGGGTGCCCCAGCTATCCCGATGGAAGATTTGACTTACGAGCAGTGGATGAATGTCGTAAACACCAACCTCTGTGGCGCCTTTCTCTGCTCACAAGAAGCTATCCGTATGATGAAAGCCCAATCACCTCAAGGCGGCAGAATTATTAACAATGGCTCAATCTCTGCACATGCGCCTCGCCCCATGTCAGCTCCCTACACTGCAACCAAACATGCCATCAGTGGGCTTACTAAAACGATCGCTCTAGATGGACGCCCCTTTAATATTGCTTGCGGCCAAATTGATATTGGTAATGCAGCTACAGAAATGACCGATCGCATGGCTGCTGGGATCATTCAAGCTGATCTGTCTATCAAGGTTGAACCCCGTATGGATGTTGATCATGTGGGTGAGGCAGTCTTGCATATGGCTCAACTGCCCCTAGAAAGTAATATCCTTTCCATGACTATTATGGCTACGAACATGCCTTTTGTTGGCAGGGGCTAATCGCTACAGCTAGCCACAAGTTCCTAGGTGTCCGCATTGAGTGCAATAGTCACAACCATCCTTGCGGATCACTGCATGTGCGCCACATTCACCACACTTTTTTCCTACCATCACAGGTGGAGTAGATGCCCCGCGAATAGGGGCCTCTGAAAGATCATTCGTAGCAGCGCCATTGCGGCGTTCAATAATATTTTGGATAGCGTAGGCGATAGCTGCAACTTCTGAGTCATGCCACAAAGGCATACGAGTACCATCAATTTTCTCAAAGGTGCCCAGTCTTACTGCACCCCTATCCCAGGCTACTTTGCGCATATCACTGAGAGCGCGCTCTAAAAATCCTCCACGTGCCGCCAGTGAAAGTAGGCGCATGCTTGATGTAATCCATTGTTGCGATTCGCCATTTTGACCAACCGGCATAAAGAACTCAATCGCCCGCTCAATGGTGCCACCAGCCTCACTTTTCACTGGAAGTGTAATAAAAGACACCACGAGATACAAGGTCTTATGCCCTTCTTGCGTCCAGTACTCAATTTTTTCAGCGACAGCAGGCAAGATTCCTTTGGGACGGCTTTCCACGACGATTCTCATTGGATCAGCAACGCCCTCATTGGACTCCGCTGAATCTTCCTTACTAGGACCAAGATCCAACACCGAACCTAAAATACTATTTGGGCGATAAGTTGCTAAGCCCTTCAAGTTTGCACGCCATGCCTGGGTATACAGACTCTTAAAGTCATCGTAAGGATAGTTGACTGGAACATTCACAGTCTTTGAGATTGCAGTATCAATAAATGGCTGCACTGCTTCCATCATAGCAATGTGATCGGTAGCCGACATCTCTAAAGCAGAAACAAAATACTTTGGCAGCTTTTCAATATCACCACCCAACTCTCGATACAAGCGCCATGCATGATCCTCAACAGCATACTCAGTAGTACTGCCATCTGCTTCGCGCTTCTTACGACGATACACCCATGAAAATGCTGGCTCAATACCATTAGAAGCATTATCAGCAAATGCCAAACTTACAGTGCCGGTTGGTGCGATCGATAGCAAATGACTATTGCGAATACCAAACTGGCGAATATCATTTTTGAGCTTGTCATCCAAGCGACTAACAAAGCTATCGCTACCCAAGTATTTATCAACCTCTAAACTGGGGAAGGCACCTTTCTCTTTTGCCAACTCCACCGAGGCTTCGTAGGCAGCGTCCCGCATGACGCGAGCAATCTTTGCCGCAACAATACGAGCACCCTCTTCGTTATAAGGAAGCTTCAACATGACAAGCGCATCGCCAAGTCCAGTGAAGCCCACGCCGATGCGGCGCTTAATTCTAGCCTCCTCCTTCTGTTCAGGCAAAGGCCAGTAAGTGGCATCTAAAACATTGTCCAACATCCGCACCTGAATCTTGACCACCGATATGAACGCCGCGAAATCAAAACTAGGCTCACCCGCAAATCCAAAAGGATTTCTGATAAAACGAGGAAGAATGACTGGCCCTAAATCGCAACAACCATAAGGTGGTAATGGTTGTTCACCACATTGTCCAGTTACTAACCCGTTAAAAATAACTGTATTGTTATCAACCTGGGTTACATCGAATACCGGCTCATATCCAACGGACTCAATGGAGATAATGTCCGATCGAAAGGATTGTGTTTTAGCCAGCGCCTTACCCTTAACCCATGCATTGTATTTTTCTGATTTTTTTGGAAGTGCAAAGCCAATATCAGACATAAAGCGTTCGCGCGACTCCCCATCAATCACTAACTCGAAATTATCTTTACATAAATAATCCTTGCACCCCCCTTTACCATCCGGTAATTCTCTAATGCCAGATTCCCTTCTTAAATGTAGCGCACTAAAAATACCAAAGTTTGAAAGGAGAATTTGCACTTCGCTCAAAAAGGGCTCGCATGAAGAATTTAATCGAATGGAGCAACTGTTTGAGTTAGAGCTAACATTTACCGTTCCATCAGCCTGGAATAAACCCTGCAGGTAGGCCTTGACGCATCCCTCTGTACCCGTCCAAATAACATTGGGAACAATTAACTTCGTTTGACCATTGAAACTATAAAGATTCAAAATACGAGCTAATATAGTGGATCGTATAAATACCATATCCCGCTCAGGGACAGCAACAGGGCTAACTCGATACTCTCGTTGATTTGTGGACTGACCACCAATGAGGGAATGAATAATTTCACAAATTTGACCAGCAAGCGCCTTATCTTCCCCCCACAGACTGACAACAGCGCCCTGCACACCTTTGCCGCGATTTGTAAAGTGCCCATCACCGGCAATTAACCCCATCAAAAAACCCAAATCTCCACTGCCTGCTTTGCCAAACTGGCCTTTTCCAGACTGTATATAAAGACTGTCTCCAACAACAAGGTCGGCCAACTTTACTTTTCCCTTGGAGGAATAGAAATCATGCCAGGCAGTCGCCTTAATGATGTAGCCCGCAGCGGTAATCACTTCAAATACCTCTGCATTATGGGAAGTTAGAAAGGCAGGGGTTGCCTTTCTAACTTGCGTGCCAGTATTTTCTAAGCCTAAAGCGCGATTATCAACCGTTACCTCTAAATCTTGGCCAGAAGTAAATAACTCTCCAATGCGCACCAATCCAAACTGGGTGGCCAAACGGGTATCGGCCGTAACACAGGGATTCGTGGCGGAAATACTTTCGCAATAATTTAAGTTATTGTCACGATTAATGTTGTCTAAAAATAAGATACCAGGCTCTGCAAAATCATAGGCAGACTGCATAACTGCTTCCCAGATTTCTTTAGCCTCCGCCTTGCGATAAACCCATAGACCATCAGCTCTTTGATAGGCGCCATCGGCAATCACATTTTTGGCAGGCCGTGCCTTGTGAACTAGTTCCCAATGTTGATTGCCTTCTACCGCCTTCATGAAAGCGCTAGAAACTCCCACGGAAACATTGAAGTTATTCCAACGACCAGCAGTTCTCTTGGCGGTAATGAACTCAAAAATATCGGGGTGATCAATTCTCAAGACACCCATCTGTGCACCGCGCCTTGCGCCAGCACTTTCGACTGTCGAACAAGACATATCAAATACATTGATATAGCTACACGGACCAGAAGCAATGGATGCCGTCCCCTTAACTTCAGCACCTTTTGGACGAATGCGTGAAAAATCATAACCAACGCCACCACCGCGACGCATTGTCTCTGCAGCCTGCTTAAGAGCCTCATAAATACCTGGGAAACCATCGGCATCGAAGCCTTGGATACAATCGCCTACGGGCTGCACAAAACAATTGATCAGTGTCGCTTGAATATCTGTACCGGCGGCACTCATGATGCGACCGGCGCCAATCGCACCATTACGCAAATTCTCTAAAAATAATTTCTCAACATCAGCTCGAATGGCGACATCCTCAACAATAGATAGGCCTTTCGCAACGCGCTGAAAAATTTGATCTGGTTCAGATTCTCCATCTTTGGCATATTTTTCAATAAGTACATCGGTGCTAATTGGCTGGATTGACATAAGCTAAAGGCTCCAAAGATTTCTCTAAAAGTTTGTTCATTAATTCATTTACGGATTTAATTTGGCTACCAAAAGGAAGTGCCCCAGCCCCACGAAAGAAGAGACCTTTTTGCACATTACCTACCAAGGCGCTACCTAATACTTTATCAATGCAGAATTGACCCCACTGATTATTTCCATCGCGCAGACCACAATCATGCAGGCAATCAAAAATCATGGTGCAACGGGGTTTCTTTCTGGCAACCCCCTGAAGTATTGGCAAGACTTCAATGTACTTTTTGAGCCAAGGAGTTTTGACAGCTCTGGCAGGAAGGCCAGCAGCACTCAAGAAGTTCACCATATCTTCAGGGCCTGCATCCGCTAAGACTTTCTTAAAGCTATCACTTGCATCACCTTCGGCAGTGACTGCAAAAGCAGTGCCCAATTGCACTCCAGAAGCACCCAAATCCTGCAATCGCTTAATATCTTCGTAGCTACTGATGCCACCAGCTGGAATTAATGGAATCTTACCCTCCAAGCCCATTGCCTTAAAGATGGCAAGCGTTTCCGGAATGACATTTTCAAAATTAAACTTGGGATTGTTAATATCTTCAATACTGGCAGCGCCAACGTGACCACCAGCTAAACGCGGATGCTCAATAATGATGGCATCAGGCAAGCGCCCTTTCTTTTCCCACTTACGCAATAGTAAATGAATACCCCGTGATTCAGAAAGAATTGGAATCAAGGCAACATTTGGATAATCTGCAGTCAGATCTGGCAAATCCAGCGGTAAGCCTGCGCCCACCACAATAGCATCAACGCCATTCTCCAAAGAGCACTTCACATAAGGGATGTACTCATTTACAGCGCGCATGATGTTCACCGCAATCATGCCTCGCCCCATTGCCATTGTTTTGGTCAACTGGATTTCTCTAGCGAGCGCTTCTATATTGGCCTGGTTGATCAGTGCTTTACTCTCAGGTGATGGCAACAGAGACTTGGTTTTCTCCATTAAGTCAGGGTGAAGACGCCTCAGGTCAATGGAGGAGATCGTACCCATGCCGCCACATGATGCAACTGCACCTGCTAACTTATGGGCGGATACTCCAACACCCATACCCCCTTGAACAATAGGAAGAATACTTTTGCCTTTGATGACAAGTGAATTTAACCCACTTCTTTTCAAAGGCAGAGCAAAACTCACTGGGACCCGAACCTCCATTAATACCCCTCCAGCACCAAGCGGCGCCTACTTTGACTTATGAGAAATTTAACCATCAAAGCATGATGAAGGCAGTCCTAGTGAACGGTTTTGATGCAAATCAAGAAACGATTTGGTATTTTTTATGCTGTGTTCTACCCCTAAAATATAGAGCAAAAAACACTTCATAATCAAAACCGAAAAGATTTTTCGAAGAAGCTACTGGTCACTGCAAGATAGCGAAATAACTGTTCTAAAACGGTCTATTCGGATTCACATTTATAAAAAGATGACTGCTTTTGTTTTGTCGCCAAAACAATGCTGTCCCTAATATTAAAGACCCCGTTCATACTTTGATCCAGGATGGATTGCACCATAAAGTCTTCGGAGAACTGAATCAAGGATGTTGTGAGATAAGTATCTTTAGTTTGCAAGTTCTCAGACTGGGCAACAGTCTTAATAACGAGGCTTGTCTCATCAAATACTGCAATAGATTTATAGGATGAGCGTTTTACAACCTGCACTTGATTATTATTTGGCAGCCGTAGTTCACTCACCAATTTACCATTTTTATCGTAAAAATAATAAACACCAGCATTCTTGAACTTTAAGTTAGTGCACATGGACTGACTATCCACCACCCACCTACCAATCAGTTTTGAATCAAATTGATTCGCACTATGGGCAAAAACCTCAGTCACAAAACATAAGCCAAGCGCAAGACCAATAGCCACGCGCCTCATAATCTGACGTTGGCATAGCCTGCGCACTAAGGCCTAACTTGATTCACAAGCACTTTCAAATTGCCCGTACCCACCTTTACAGTTTGAATCTCAGAATATAAATCCCCCGGCTCAGATTTAGCTTGACCTGATTTAGAGATGCGAACCTCAATGGTTGCTTCATTCAAAGTAGAGATCAAAGCATCAGGGGTCATCGCCAATGCGTCGTTCAAAACAAAGCGTAAAGGAAGATCAGCCGCCTTGCCTCGCATAATCGCTACTGGCATGCGAGCGCCAGGTGCACGAGCAATCACCATCACGATATAGTCTGGCTTGATTTTGGATTTAAGATCAGGATTGATTTCCACGGTGCCACTAATATTTTTACCGCTCACAGAAGACGCAGGTAATGTCGGCTGACTTACTAAAGGCTCGGGAGGCAAATTAGCCTTCCCGCGAGCTTCCATAATCGACCCCTGAATCATCTTCATATCTTCAGAATCAGCGGGTAGTAACTTCGCTAAGCGCCCCCATACTTGCACGGCACCTTTGTAATCACCGCGGTTGTAATCAGCAGTACCAGCCAACCAAAGCGCCATCATATTGTTTGGGTCGGCTTTGAGCGCTCTATTGATGATTGCCTGAGGTTTACCTTCAAAACTACCATTAGCATTGCTTGCAGATACATCTGCGTAATCAGCCAACAATTGGGCATCGCCGTCTAAGTATGAGCCAGCGCGGTCATAGGCTTTCTCAGCATCTTTCGGGCGACCCATCACCTTGTATGAGCGAGCTAACATTGCCCAGCCCTTCAGATTGCTAGGATCCTGCTCCATCTTGGCCGCTAATCCAGCCACCATCTTCTCAACATCTTGTTGGGCAACTTGCTGTTTGGCACCGCCATCAGCGATCTGCTGAGCGCTACCTAACCAAAAATACATGGCAGCAGCAATTACTGGAATGAAGACCGTCAGGGCGATAATAGTTTTCTTAGGAGAGCCCAACACCGCTACACCATCATCCTCACTGGTATCCTGAAATAAGCGCTGACGTATCTCCGCATGAGCGATCTCATAAGTAGCGCCATCAATCAAGCCTTCAGCTCGCTCTTTCTCAAGCTTAGCAATTTCTTCTTTATAGATGGCTGCGTTTAACTGCTGGCGAGAAGCATGATGAACGGTCGTCTTCCAAAAGAATGGGCGAAACAGGGCTGCTAGAACCAGTAAAACTAAAACGAACGCAGCAATATAAAAAGTAATCATTTGTTATCCCGCAATAGAGCATCTATGCGCTTATTTTCATCATCAGAAAGTGAAGTACTAGTCACTTGAGTATTACGGCGACGCAAGTACATTAATAGTGCTGCTATGCCAGCAATCATCAAGACGAATGGTCCAATCCAAAGCAACCAAGTGGTTGGCTTGACTGGTGGGCGATATAAAATAAAATCGCCATAACGATCGACCATGAAAGTCCTGATTTCTGCATCAGTCTTGCCCTGCCTAATCAGATCCCGAATTTCTCGACGAAGGTCTTGAGCTAACTCGGAACGAGAGCCTGAGAGCGATTCATTTTGGCAAACTAGACAACGCATCTCTTCAGAAATAGAGATCAAACGCTGCTCCAGAACTGGATCTGCCGCTAAAGACGTAGCCTCATCTGCATGAGCAAGATGAATGCAGAGTACCAAACAGATCGATGGCAGAGTCTTAAGAAGTTTGGCGAATGTTTGATTCATCATTTACTCCTTATTTAACTTAGCAATAATGGGGTACATCGACTTTTCCAATACCTCTTTAGTAATTGGGCCGATCTGCTTAAAGCGAATGATGCCCGCCTTATCAATCACATAAGTCTCGGGAACGCCATACACGCCATAGTTAATACCTACACGTCCATCATTATCAAAAGCTGATAAGTTGTATGGGTTGCCTTGTCTATCCAACATCTCCATCGCATCGGTACGTTTATCTTTGTAATCAAGGCCAATTAATGGCGCCACTTGAGACCTACTCATCTCAACCAACATCGGGTGCTCTTCACGACAAGCCACACACCAAGAGGCAAAAACATTTAAGACCCAAACCTGGCCCTTCATATCTTCTGGAGAAAATGATTTGCTAGGATCGGCCAGTTGAGGCACCTTAAAGGCAGGCGCAGGTTTATTAATTAAAGGTGATGGCACTTCACGAGGATCACGATTTAGACCCACCGCCAAAAATCCCACTAGCACAACAAACAGCAATAGTGGGATAACAAATTTTGCTTTCATATTGACTGATCTATTCGTAAGTAAAGATGTTCAATTATTTCTGCAGGCGCAAGCGATAGCGCTTATCGAGTACCGCGAATAATCCGCCTAAAGCCATCAACAAGCAACCACCCCAAATCCAATCCACGAATGGTTTGTAGTACACCCGTACAGCCCAAGCATTGCCTTCTAAAGGCTCACCAAGGGAAACATAGATATCGCGTGTCAAGCCAGCATCAATGGCTGCTTCAGTCATTGGCATCGTTGATGAATCATAGTTACGCTTTTCTGGATATAAAACCTCTTCTGCCTTGCCATGGCGACCCAACTCAAAGGTCCCTCGAGTAGCTTGGTAATTGGGCCCTTGAGCAGGACGTACTTCGACCAAGCGAATCTGATAGCCGCCAACCGATACCGTATCACCCGGAGCCATGCGCACATCTTTTTCTTCTTGATACGCGCCAACCATCGTTACGCCAATCACAAAAATAGCTATACCGATGTGACCTAACTGCATGCCAATAAATGAGCGGGTTGGCTTGCCAGCTTTAAATTGTCGAATGATCTGCAATACGCCAGAGGCAATGATCCAGAATGAAAGTAGAAAACCCAATGCGGTCAGGATGGTGAACTCACCCATCATGCGCGGAATCAAAATTGCCGCAACCACTGCAACTACTGCTGCTAACCAGAGACGTTTTACTAATGTGCCTAGATTGGTACTTTTCCAATTGGCCCACGGACCAATCGCCAGCAAAAATAGGACGGGAATCATAATCGGCACAAAGACCGCATTGAAGTAAGGAGGGCCAACGGAGATCTTGCCAAGATTCAAGGCATCAATCAGCAATGGATACAAAGTGCCCAAAAGAACAGAGCCAGCAGCCACTACTAAGAAAACATTGCCCAAGAGCATTAAAGTTTCGCGCGACATCAGCGAGAAGGCGCCGCCTAAAGTACTTTTTGGAGCTCTTAAGGCATATAGGAATAATGATGAACCAACAACCAAAGATAGCAGAATCAAAATAAAGATGCCGCGACGTGGATCGGTAGCAAAAGCATGAACCGATGTCAGAACGCCAGAACGAACTAAGAACGTTCCGAGCAAGGACATTGAGAAAGCAATGATTGCCAAAAGTACTGTCCAGTTTTTAAAGCCACCACGCTTCTCAGTCACTGCCAAGGAATGCAATAAAGCAGTGCCAATCAACCATGGCATAAATGAAGCATTCTCAACTGGGTCCCAAAACCACCAGCCGCCCCAACCTAACTCGTAGTAAGCCCACCAAGAACCTAATGCAATACCAAGCGTCAGAAAAATCCAAGCAGTGGTAGTCCAAGGTCGCGACCAGCGAGCCCAGGCAGCATCCAACTTGCCAGTCAACAAAGAGGCGATTGCGAACGCAAACGCCACAGAAAATCCTACATAACCCATATAGAGCATTGGCGGATGAAATACTAAACCTGGGTCTTGCAAAAGTGGATTTAAAGAGCGGCCATCTTGAGCGGCCGGTAATAAACGCTCAAAAGGATTGGAAGTAGCCAATACAAAGAGTAAAAGCCCTGTTGCTACAAGACCCAATACACCCAATACGCGAGCCACCATGAACTCATCTAGTGTTTTAGAAAGTTGCGCCACTGCAAAGGCCCAACCTGTCAACAAGAAAATCCACAATAACAAAGAACCTTCATGCCCGCCCCAAACAGCACCTAAGCGATAAACTGTAGGTAGTTGTGAGTTTGAATGCTCTGCTACATACAGCACAGAAAAATCATTCACATAAAAGGACCAAGCTAAGATGCAAAATGAAATTGCTAAAAGCACAAAAGAGATCTGAGTTGCGGGTCTAGCCAAAACTAGCCATTCACGACGACCTTGTTGCGCGCCAATTAAAGGCAGCACACCTTGAACAATAGAAACGGCAAGAGCCAGTATTAAGGCGAAATGGCCAATCTCTGGAAGCATTGAATATTCCATTATTTCGCTCCGTTTTTCTGTGCCTGCTCTAAAGCATGCTTCGCTTCTGGTGGCATATAGTTCTCATCATGCTTAGCAAGCACTTCGCTAGCGATAAATTGTCCGTCAGGATTGAGTTTGCCTTGGACTACTGCGCCCTTACCTTCTTTAAACAAATCAGGAAGAATGCCTTTATAAGAAACGGATATCTCTTTCACTAAGTCGGTAATGATGAAGTGCACCACCAATTCATCACGCTTCAAGGAGCCGTCTTTTACCATGCCACCAATACGGAAGGTTTGACCATTCGGGGCTTTACCTGCAGCCACTTCGCTCGGAGTGACGTAGAGGGCAATATTACTATTTAAGGCATTGAGAATCAGAACTGCAGCAATCGCTAGTGTTGCTAAGGCACCAACAATAATCAGCGCCCGTTTATGTCTTGGTTTCACTTCATTCCTTCTTTATCGAATTTCTCAGCGCGAATCTCGCGCTGTAATCTCTGCATAATCGCTTTACGGCGTACCAGGATAGCAATAGGCTCCCACACTAGAATCAGAGCAGTCACACCAAAGCTACTCCATACATACAAGGCATATCCGCCCATTGCAAAAAATTCTTCTGGTGAATTCCACATGATCACTTCACCCCTTCTACAGCTCTCACCCAATCAGTGTGAGATTCACGCTCTAAGATAATCGTCCGCACCCGCATCAATGCAATAGCAATAGAGTACATCCAGAAACACAGGGCCATCAGAAGCATGCCCCACAACATGGTGTGCGCCATTGAAGGTGATTTGTTAATAGAAACAGATGCACCCTGGTGCAAGGTATTCCACCATTTGACTGAGAAATAAATAATGGGCACGTTTACAACGCCAACCAAAGCCAAGATGGCACCTGCTTTATCAGCACGACGGGGATCATCAATGGATGCTTGTAGAGCCATAAAACCAAGATACAAAAATAAAAGGATTAATTCAGAAGTTAAGCGCGCATCCCATACCCACCAAGCACCCCACATCGGCTTACCCCAGAAGGCGCCAGTCCATAAGGAGATGAAAGCCATCAAAGCACCTGTAGGCGCTAAGGCTTGAGCCATCATGGCAGATAGGCGTGCATTAAAGACCAAACCTAAGCCAGCCCAAATCGCCATCACAATATAAATAAACATTGACATCCAAGACGCTGGGACATGGACAAAAATAATTCGATAGCCTTGACCTTGAACTGCATCCACTGGTGCTACAAAGAAACTCACCCACAAACCAGCGATGCCAAAAATTATTGCCAATACCCAAAACAAAGGAATCAACTTTCCAGCCAAGGGATAGAAAGTGGCGGGGCTTGAAAACTTAAACCAATTGACTACTTGACTACTACGGCTACCAGTAACAGTACTCATTCGATTGCAATCCTTACAGCAGCGGTGGTTGCCCAGGGAGCAAAAAATAAAGCCAAAACAAGCAAGGCGGCTAAGAGGGAATAATGTCCTCCCACATCAAGCCCAACACTCTGGGCATACACTGCACCAGCACCAAAAATAAGCACTGGAATATAAAGAGGTAACACTAAGAGACTTAATAAGACGCCACCGCCACGCACACCTAGGGTCAAGGCAGCGCCAATCGCTCCAATCAAAGACAAAATCGGTGTACCTATCAATAGCGTCAAAATAACAGTTCCCAATGTGCTGGCATCTAGATCAAACTGAATGCCAATCACTGGCGCCAACAAAACCAAAGGCAAACCACATACCAACCAGTGTGCAGCAATTTTACCCCCCACTAGTAGGGCCAGTGGGGTTGGAGAAAGCGTCATTTGCTCCAAGGTGCCATCAACATAATCGGTAGCAAACAGGCGTTGCAAGCCCAGCATCGTTGACAGCAAGGCTGTGACCCAAATCACTCCTGGAGCTATCTTACGCAGGAGAGCTGTATCCGCCCCAATTCCCAGTGGAAATAGGCTAGTCACAATCACAAAGAAGAACAAAATAGTGAGCACTTCGCTCTTGCGGCGCATCACCAAGAGCAAGTCACGACGAATAACAGCTAGAAAGGCATTCATAATTGCACTACCCTGCCGTTCGGCATCGGAATCTCTTGATGACTAGTCATGATCGCCATGCCACCAGATGAAACGTGTTCGGAGATCAATTCAGAGAGCATCTCAACCGCACGCACATCTAAAGCATTAAAGGGCTCATCCAAAATCCACAGTTTTGCCTGGCGTAACAGTAATCTAGCCAGAAGCACCCTACGCTTTTGGCCAGCTGACAAACAATAAACAGGAAGGTCTTCTCGCCCTCGCAAACCAAAGCGATGCAATGCTAGCAAGATCTCTTCTTCCGAAGTAGTAATACCGTCCAATGCAGTAGCGATAGATAGATTCTCAAGAGCAGTCAAATCCTCTTTCAGAGAATCACGATGACCCAAAAAGAGGAGGTTGCGATGATACTCAGCAGTATCGAAAGCGATCGATTGATCATTCCAAAAGATCTCCCCGGCTGCGGGTTTGGTTAAACCCGCTAAGAGTCGCAACAGACTCGTTTTTCCAATGCCGTTCTCACCACGAATATGCAGCCACTCACCAGCAGAAACTTGCAAATCCAAACCCGTGAAAAGAGTACGCTCACCCCGAATACAGGTTAATGCATTGGCACGGAGAGAGAATTGATTCAAAGACAAATTAGTGGGATCTGAAATATGAGTAGTCATGAATAGAAAATGGCCAGGATTGAACCATCCTAGCCATTGTCCAAGAGCCTTAGCAGACTGTCAAACCTTAATCCTCATCTGACTCTTCGTACTCTTTTGGCAGTTGATGGGCAATGCCTTTATGACAGTCAATACAGGTCTTGCCAGCCTCTTTTGCCTTCATATGCTTCTTGTAAGGTGTCTGCTTCTGCAGTTCTGGGCTCATTGCATCAAAATCATGGCAGTTACGGCACTCACGTGAATTATTAGCTTTCATACGCGCCCACTCGTGACCTGCCAATTCCATGCGTTTAGCTTCAAACTTCTCACGTGTATCGATAGAACCAGTAATCTTGCCCCAAACCTCAAAGGCAGCCTTAGACTTACGGATCATCTTATGAGTCCAGTCTTTCGGCACATGGCAATCAGAACAAACAGCACGAACACCACTGCGATTACTGTAGTGAATCGTCTCCTTGTACTCCTGATATACGTTATCACGCATTTCATGACAAGTTGTACAGAATTCCAGGGTATTGGTCATTTCCAGACCGGTATTAAATGCACCCCAGAACAAAATACCCGAAATAAAAGCAACGGAGAAAATGGCTAGGATCGAATACTTAGCGCTAGGCTTCTTCACGAAAGCCCAAAATCTCTTGAGAGTGCCTGGTTGTTTAGTTTCCATTATTTAATCCATTCTTTTATTTAAAAGTATTCAGCAAGCATCAATTAAGAATTAATCAAATGTATAGGTGTAATTAGCTGAAATGACATTTACGCTATAGCTTGGAGCTGTTTGGTTGGTTGGCAGTACATTTGTTGGTGTATTGCCAGCTTGCAAACCGTTGTAGTAGTAATCATTGCTATACAAGTGTTGATACCAATACATCAAGCCAACTCTTGACTGTTTATCAATTTGATAGCTTCCACCCAATTTGATAATGCCTAGATTATTTTGAATGGCGGGCAAAATACCGCATGACTGTACATTGGGGCTATTACAACTTGTTGTTGCGCTTGGCTGGTAGTTCACATTAGTTGAGTACCAAGAGCTTGCAAAAGACATAGTGGCATCAGCCGAGAGTGTTAACTTTCCATTTAATAGATCGCCCTGCTTGACTCCTAAACCTACAGTTGTCGCATTAGAGGTTAGGTTATTGGTCCAGCCACCGCTATAAGCTGTTGTGTATTGAGTTGTTGATTGATTCAAATTCAGATTAGACAAATTCCGCTGCATATTTTGTTGTGTTGCATAGGCAACAACAGTACCAGCATCAGCATATGCATAGGTGCTATCTAAATTCAAGCTCCAGGAGTTGCCGTTTTGAACGCCATAAGTTGAATTTGGATAAGTATCGTTAGTGTACTTTCCACCCAAGGTAAAGTTCAATTTTTCAGTAGCATCCCAAGTGGCACTTGCCTTACCTATAAATTGTTTGCGAGAAGCCTCAAAGTAAGGAACATAACCGAAATAATCTTGGCCATTGATGCCCGGTAAGTAGGTTTTGGCAGGGGTATTATTTGGATTTGCTTGAGAAAAACCTGCAATAGCATTTTGATCTAAGTTTGCAATCCGACTGGCATACCCAGCTCCCATTTTAAAATTAAGACCTTCCATCGCTCTAATTTTATAAAGCGCATCTAATTTATTTTCATTACTCGAGGTCGCTGTTACGCAATTTGTACCAGTTGGGTATTGGTTAGCATTGAGTGAATTAGCACCAGAACTACCATATTGGTTACACCATCTGTTAATG